>NZ_VTHL01000010.1:0-143366 GCF_008271285.1 Hymenobacter lutimineralis
GTGCAGGTTTTCCTCTTCCAGCTGCTTCAGCCGGCGCAGTTCTGGCACGCCCAGCCCGCCGTACTTCTTCTTCCAGTTGTAGTAGGTGGCCTCGCTGATGCCCATCTTCCGGCAGACCTCCGCGACGGCCACCCCCGTGTCGGCTTGGCGGAGCGCAAACACGATCTGCGCCTCGGTAAACTTCGTCTTTTTCATGGCACGTGTCTCTTGGTTTTAAGGTACGACAAGTGCCTGATTCCTCTACTTTACAGCGGTCCAGTTTGCTGGGAGGAGGTCAAAATCATTACGCAATAAGCTACCCAGGGCACAGCCAACGGACGTACTCCGAGCTCCAGTGATACGGACGCTTGCGTCGCCCCCAGTCCGCTCGATACGGAGCTGCGTTATCTTTTGGCAGGTGTCTTTTCCAACTACTGGAACAGCAGACCATGTAAAACGCACAGGAACCGTTTTGCCGGCCAGCGTAAGACTCAATGAATCTACATAGGTAGTTGGCGTTTGCCCGGCCGGCGCAGACATATACTGCTCGTCCAACAAAACGCGGTGTGGTTCGTCGGTGGCAGAATTACTTGCACAGCCCGTTAGCCAAGCTGCTCCCACCGTAAGAAGTAAAGTTTTCATATTTAATGGGTCAGCGAGAATGCCTGCTGCACGGCATAGGAGAGAGAAAGTCAGTCGATGATTCATTTTCTGATAACCCATAGCCTATTCATCGTGCTTCACAACAAGCCTTATCAAGGTCCTCAATAAGGTTTGTTAAGCATCTTGATAAGGCTTAGGCTACGGTTAGAGTAGTATCGAGCGACCCAATGCGCAGATTGGTACTGCCTGGGTTCTTAGCTCGCACCTCCACCCGGTAGGTTCCCGCCGCCAGTGTAGCCGGGACTAGAAAAAGCTGCTCACCCGGCGTATTCGTCAGCACCCGTATCACCTTAGTTGCTGTGCCGTTGCTAGCAACCAGGAACACGCCCTGCTGGGCGTCCTTTGCATCGAATTTGAGCCGCTCGCCGGTGAGGCGCGCGGTGCCGCCTTTGGTGAGCTTCTCGTTGCGGGTATCGGAGGTGAAGTCTTCCAGGTCTTCGAGCAGGGGCAGAGTGGAGTCGGCGCGGACCTGCTCCACCGTGAGGCCTTGCTCGGCCCGGCGAAGGCGGGTGCCGGGGGCTAGGCGCACCCGCAGTTGGTGGCGAGTGGGGTCAAATTGGTCCTGAGCGCCGTCAAAAGTGCCGGTCATAGTCAGGCTCACCACAAACAGGTCGGAAAGAAACCGGTTGCCGGCCTGCACTTCAGCTACCACAGCCTGACTTAGCTCTTCCCAGAAGGCCAAGGCTTCGGCGGCCGTTACGGTAGAGCCGGGTCGGGCAATCTTCTGCACCACTTCTTCAATGCTGACGGTGGTATTGTGCTGCACACGGCCCCGGTAATCATCGGAGTCGGTGGTGAGTTTATTTTCGATAAGGGCGTAGCGGATGGGCATAGCAGAAAAGAATAAACAGTTGAGCTATAGGGCAAAGCTGCCGATTCTGCGGATGCCGCGCATCAGTGCCAGCACTGAATTTTCATGCGTTAGGATAGCCTGCACGGCATATTGCCCCTGTGTAAAGCCCCGGCTCAGGGCGTTACCCAGCCCTGGCGCACGGCTTGCACCGCGAGGCCTACCAGGGTGCGCACGCCAGCTTTCTGCAGCAGGGCCCGGCGGTGGCTTTCCACGGTGCGCACGCTCAGGCACAGCTTATCGGCTATTTCCTGGTTGCTGAAGTCGCCTACCACGAGGCGCAGCACTTCTACCTCGCGCCGACTGAATGGGATGGATAGGTGGGAGGTAGGCGGCAAGGCTACGCCGGGCAATGTGCCCCCGGCCGCGCCACTAAGCAAAGCGCCAATAGTGGCTACCGCGGCAGCCGGGTCGGCGCTCTGGCGCAGCAGGGCGTGGGCCCCGGCTTGGAGCAGCTGCTGGCGAAGTGGGGACGCTAGTCGCGCGCCAGTGAGTACCAAGACCAGCTGAGTGCTGCGAATGGCGCGCAACTGGCAGAGCAGGGGCCGCGCCGCGCCACAAAGGGCACTATCCAGCACTACCAGCCCAAAGGCCTGGTGACGGAGCAGCGCCCGCAGCTGCCCGGCATCGGCCGTAACGGTGCAAGCCAGGGCCGGCCATTGCGTTTGGAGGGTAGTCAGGAGCCCCTGTCGGTGCAGGGAAGGGGGAGCCGCTACCAGCACGGTAGCAGGTCCCATAATGGATAGGGCCATACAGACGAAGTGAAATAAACCACACGTGGATAGCGGCCGCCCAAGAGCGGTCCGGTACTGCTGGCAATAGGTAGTAATAGGAAGACGCGGTTCGTAACAGACAGCGCCAGAGCGGAATAATCGAATGTAGCGGTTTCAGCTCCCGCTGTCAATACCTGGAAGTGGGTATATTAAGAAAATAAAGTATTTGCCGGTGCACCCTGCCGGCACCAGGTCAGCGGTGGGCCGACAGGGGCGACTGGCGTAAGCCGGTGGCGTTGGTAAGGGGGCTCAGCTCCTGCCACAGCCGGCTTTCTTCCTCGACTGCGGAAGCCAGGACTTCCCGGGCCTCCGCCAGCAGCCGCTCCCCGGGCTGCATTTCCTTGCGGTGCAGCAGGATGGCCAGCACCACCAGGGAAGCTACCGGCAGCAGACAGCCCAGGGCAAACCACAGCCAGAACGAGCGGCCGTAGCTGCAGGCGCAGTAGCCGGTTACGAGGGGTATCAGCAGGAAAAGGCTAAGCGTCGCCAGCAGCAGATCAACAAACATGGCTAAGACAGGATAGGAAGTGAAGGAACCCCCAGGAAAGGGCGTCGGGCTTGGTTAGTGACTGGCAGTTGCTGCCTCGGTTGACAGGGTGGCTTGCGGAGTGTCTTCGGGGAGCTGCCGGTACGTGGGGCCATTATCGACGGTGTACTTGAGCACGGACTTGACCTCGGCCATGTTGATGACGGGGAAGAACTTGGCAAACAAGAGGAACAGGGTGAAGAACAGGCCCAGCGTGCCCACGTAGATGCCGATGTCAATCCAGCTCGGGGAGAACATGGCCCAGGACGAGGGCAGGTAGTCGCGGTGCAGGGACGTGACGATAATCACGAACCGCTCGAACCACATGCCGATGTTGACGATGATGGACAAGATGAAGGTGGCCGGAATCGAGTAGCGGATGCGCCGGATCCAGACCAGCTGCGGGGTAATCACGTTGCAGGTCATCATGGACCAGTAGGCCCACCAGTAGGGGCCCGTGGCCCGGTTGATGAAGGCATACTGCTCGAACTCCACCTGCGAGTACCAGGCAATGAAGAACTCGGTGATGTAGGCCACGCCCACAATCGAGCCGGTAATCATCATGATCTTGTTCATCAGGGCAATGTGCTCCAGGGTGATGTAGTCTTCCAGCTTGAACACCACCCGGGTGATGAGCATCAGCGTGAGCACCATGGCAAAGCCCGAGAAGATAGCCCCGGCCACGAAGTAGGGCGGGAAGATCGTGGTGTGCCAGCCCGGTACCACGGAGGTAGCAAAGTCCATCGATACGATGGTGTGCACCGACAACACCAGGGGCGTAGACACGCCGGCCAGGATCAGCGAGACGGTTTCGTAGCGGGACCAGTGCTTGGCTGAGCCTTTCCAGCCCATGCTCAAGAGCGAGTAGGCCACTTTGGCAATGGGGCCCTTGGCCCGGTCGCGGATGGTGGCAAAGTCCGGCACCAGGCCCGTGTACCAGAACACGAGCGAGACGGTGAAGTAGGTGCTGATGGCAAACACGTCCCACAACAGGGGCGAGTTGAAGTTGGTCCAGAGCGAGCCAAAGGTGTTCTGGAGCGGAAACACCCAAAACATCAGCCAGGGCCGGCCAAGGTGCAACACCGGATACATGGCCGCGCAGATTACGGCGAAGATGGTCATGGCCTCGGCGGCGCGGTTGATGGAGGTACGCCACTTCTGACGGAAGAGCAGCAGCACGGCCGAGATAAGCGTGCCGGCGTGGCCGATGCCCACCCACCACACGAAGTTGGTGATGTCCCAGGCCCAGCCCACCGTTTTGTTCAGCCCCCACTCCCCGATGCCGTACCACAGCGTCCGGTAAACCGAGTAGAAGAAGATGCCCAGCAGCAGCAGGGCGGCCGTGAGAGCCAAGGCCCAGCGGCGGTTGGGTTTGGCCTCCACGTGGCGGCTAATGTCCTCGGTAACGTCGTGGTAGGTTTTGCCGCCTATAACCAAGGGCAGGCGAACGGGCGATACATGCTGCATAACACAAGCGAATTGGTATGCCGCAAAGCACGCCCCCGCTCACCCCCAAATCCTTGATTGTACGCAAGGTTTACAACGCCTCCAACGCCTTGGCGCCTTAGTAGCGTATAGCTGTCGAGGCCACTGTAGAGTATGCACAGTAAATAAAAAGACCGTCATGCTGAGCGGAGCCGAAGCATCTCTACCGCTTCGTTGCAAGGCCAATTAGTTAGCCAGAGGTAGAGATGCTTCGGCTCCGCTCAGCATGACGGTTACTTTGGCAATGTCAGTTCGCGAGGTGCTTCGACAAGCTCAGCATGACGTTCTGAGGCGCTAAAACTTGTGTTTGCTCACTATGCGCGCCTTAGTGGGGCATGTGGCTGATCTTGGCCTCGTCGAGGTCGAGCTGGGCCTCCTGGTGGCGCAGCATTTCCTCTTCAAATACATCCTCGGCGCGTAGCACAAACAGCTCCTCGCGCTGCACCTGCAGCACATCCAGCAATACCTGGTGGTAGCGCTGCAGGGCCTGGCGCTTGTTTTCATCGTAGTCGAGGGCTTCGAGCAGGTTGCCGGTGCGCTGGGCCTCGGCCTGCATGCGCTGCTGGAGGGCGGCTATCATTTCGTTGGCCTGAATATCAGAGGTATAGTGCCGGGCTAGGTGGGCCAGAGCCACGTGCCGCAGCCGCAGCCGGATGCCGGCTTCCTGCTCGTCGGTGGGCATCCGGTCCTCAATTTCGGCCACGCCCGTGAGGCGGATAATGGCCGGCAGCGTGAGACCCTGAAACACGAGGGTAACCAGAATGACTACGAAAGTGATGAACAAGATCAAGTTGCGCTGCGGAAAGGCCTGCCCGTTGCTTAGCAGCAGGGGCACGGCCAGGGCCGAAGCCAGCGACACCACACCCCGCATGCCGGCCCACCCGATGATAATGGGCCCCTGCCAGCCGGGGCTGGTTTCCTTGGTGCGGATGCTGCGAAACAGCAGGCGCGGCACAAAGGCGGCCGGAAACATCCACAGCAGCCGAATCAGGATAACGATGGCGCTGATGATAAGGCCGTAGCTGATAGCTTGCCCGAGCGAATAGGAGCCCAGCCCGTGCACAGCCACCGGCAGTTCCAGGCCAATGAGAATGAACACCAGGCCGTTGAGGGCAAACCCCACGCTGGTCCACACGCTGTTGGCCTGCAGGCGGGTGTCGGCGTCGAACACCCGGTGGGAGTGGTAGGAGAGCATCAGCCCCCCGCTCACCACGGCCAGCACCCCCGAAAAGTGGAACTCCTCGGCCAGCAGGTACATCACGTAAGGGGCAATAAACGTGAGCACCGTGTTTATACTGGGCGTGGTAGGCAGGTACTTATGAATGAGGTAGAAGCCGTAGCCCACCGCCAGCCCAATAGCCAAACCCAGGCCGCTGGCCAGCAGAAACGAGGTGGCTGCCTGCTGCCACACAAACGTGCCCGATACCACGGCCGCCAGGGCAAACCGGAACACAATCAGGGAGCTGGCATCGTTGATGAGGCTTTCCCCTTCCAGGATGCTGGTCACGCGGCGCGGTACTTTGATGCCCTTGAGCACGGAGGTGGCCGCCACGGCATCGGGTGGGGAGATGATGCCCCCCAGCAGGAACCCCAGCGCCAGCGTGAAGCCCGGAATCATGGCCCGGCTCACGTAGGCCACGATGGTGGAAGTGAAAAATACCAGCCCGAAGGCCAGCAGGGTGATGGGCCGCTTCCACCGCCAGAAGTCTTTCCAGGAAGTATCCCAGGCAGCTTGGTAGAGCAGGGGCGGCAGAAAGATCAGGAAAATCAGGTCGGGGTTGATGGTGATGGGCGGCAGCCCCGGCACGAAGCTCAGCGCCAGTCCGGCCAGCACCAAGAAGATGGGGTAGGAGATGCGCAGCTTCTGGCTCAGCATCACGAGCAGCAGCATGGCAAACAGGAGGCCCAGGACCAAGAGGAT
Organism: Hymenobacter lutimineralis; assembly: GCF_008271285.1. Taxonomy (NCBI): domain Bacteria; kingdom Pseudomonadati; phylum Bacteroidota; class Cytophagia; order Cytophagales; family Hymenobacteraceae; genus Hymenobacter; species Hymenobacter lutimineralis. The sequence continues at coordinate 6,198 of NZ_VTHL01000010.1, forward strand.
TGTTTCGTGCAGCGTAGTTCCGTGCATGCGTAATAGACAGTATAAAGCGGGCGGCTTGCGGCCCGCAGCCGGAAGGTAGCGGCTCGACGGTAAAAACGCTACAGCCAGTCCCCAGGCAACTGCCCCATTCCCGGGCCAGGCAATAGAGTGCTCTGAGGCTACTTGCGACGAAACTACCAACTACCCACTAATTTGCGGCGCGCCCCGCCAGTGGCTTCCTGCCGCCGCGCTCGGGTATCCGTGTTCTATATGGCCAAAGCAATAAAAGCAATTGAGTGCCCCAAGTGCGGCAGCACGCAGAAGGCCCTGGTGCGCCCCGAGGTGTTCCGCTGCGACAACTGCGGCACGGAATACTTCCTCGACAACGACGACATCAACGTAAACCACACGGTGCGGCACCTGTCGCTGCCACCGGCTTCCCCGCTGCCGCCGGCGCGCCGGGCCCTGTTGGCTGCCGGTGCTCTAGGGGGCATAGCCGTAGTCTGGTGGCTGCTGTTTCATCAGGACGCCCCGCCCCAGACGGTATTCGTAGCGCCGGCGTCGGTGGTGGCCGGACCCACCGAGGAAGAAAAGCCCCCCACGTACAGCTTCAGCAGTAGCGAAGCCCTGCTTTACCTGGGGCCTACGCAAAAGCCCGTGCTCTTCCAGGTGGGCACCCGCCGCTACGACGGCGAAACCCAGGATAGTACCTATGCGGTGTTTGCCGATGCTACCACCGGCACGGCGCTGAAAAGTGTGCCCCTGCCCATTCCACCCAACTCCTCCTCGCCCGATTTCGACCTCAAGCAGTTTTCAAACGGCGACCTGTACCTGATTGCCAACAAAACGGCGGTGTACCGCGTGGACAAGTCCGCCAACAGCCTGAAGGAGGTAACCAAGCCTCTGTTTCAGGGGCAGCCGAAGCTGACCAGCGGCATTGCCACCGTAGAAGCCGGCGACGACGATTACGGGGACTACTTCGCCCTGTTCACCAACGACGGCCGCAACCTGATGTACTTCCCGCTGATTCATCAGGTGTACACCCAGGAGGATTTTTACGAGGCCCGGCACGGCTTCAAGACCCTGCAGCCCAAGGCTCCTACCAAGACGGCCTTCATCTTCAGCCGCAAAAGCACCACCTACCCCGAGGATAAAATCCAGCTGATCAAGTACCAGTACCGCGACAATGGCGGCGGGGCCCGGGACCTGCCCCGTTTTGAGTGGAGCGACGACTACGGTGGCTCGGGCATTTTCACCGACGCCGACCCGCACGTGAAGCGGCTCATCACGCCCTACGAGCTGAAAGAAGCCCGGGTGCTGTCCTACGCCGACTTCACCCCGGGCCGGTTGTACTTCGACCCCAGCCTGCTGTACGCCGACGCCGACTACGTGCTGATTTCATTTAAGCCCACGGCCTCGCCCACCATTCCGTTGTCCGTCCAATGCTTGGATGCCCGCACCGGCGCTATCCGCTTCACCCAGCCCCTGGCGGCGTCCGACAGCCCCGACCGGGCCATCCGCTATGCGCAGGGGTTTGCGCTGCAGGACGGCCGCCAGACGTATACGCTCAGCCTGAGTGGACAACTCCAGAAACACCCTGAACTTCCGTAGCCATGGCCTTTCGCTTTTTTCGCAACCAGCTGGCCTCCGTCATTGAGTGGGCCAACCCGCAGCCGGGGGTGCTGCTGGCGAAATTTCCCTCGGAGCACGACGAGCTCAAGAACGCCAGCAAGCTTATCATCGGGCCGGGCCAGGGAGCTTTGCTGGTCTACGAGGGCCGGGTGGCCGATGCGCTGACCACGGAGGGTATCTACAACCTCGAAACGGAGAACACGCCCTTCATTACCACGCTCACCAAGCTGCGCACGGGCTTCGAGAGCGAGCATAAGGTGAAGGTCTACTTCTTCCGGCGGGCCGAAAACGTGAACCAGGGCTGGGGCACGGCCATGCCCATCAAGTACGTGGACCCGGTGTATCAGCTGCCCGTGGAGCTGGGCGCCAACGGCAGCTTTTCCTTTCGCCTCGACGATGGGCCGCGGTTCTTCGCCGAAATAGCCGGCCAGCAGGACCTCTACACCGTGCAGCAGGCCCGGGCGCTGCTGCAAAGCCGTATTCCGTCGGTGCTGGCTACCGTGCTGGCCTCGGCGCAGTTTTCCTATCAGCACATTGACGCGCACCTCAGTCTGCTCTCGACTCAGCTGCTGGGGCTGCTGACGCCCGAGTTTGCCCGCCTCGGCTGCGCGCTGACGGACTTCCGCATCAACGGCACCGTGTTCGACAAAGCCACCCAGCAGCGCATAGGCCGCATCTCCGACGTGTCGGCCGATGCCCAGGCCGCCGCCGCCGGGGGCTTGGGCTACGCCGAGCTGGAAAAGCTGAAAGCCCTACGCGACGCGGCTCGCAACGAAAGCGGCCTAGCCGGCGCGGGCCTGCAGCTGGGCGCCGGGGCCGAGCTGGGCCGGGTTTTCGCCACCGAAAAGCAGGAAGCCACCAGCCCCCCCGTTGGCGCCGACCCGGTGCAGCAGCTCCAGAAGCTCAAGCTGCTGCTCACTGAGGGCATCATCACCCAGGAGGAATTTGACGCCAAAAAGAAAGGCTGGCTCGATCAGCTCTAACCCAACTTCCTGATGAAAAAGTTACTGGGCGCGGCCATCGGGCTGCTTTGCCTGACTCTGGCCGCCCTTGGTGTGTTGCGACTCTGGGGCGTTTCAGCTGTCAGCTCCTCTACGCTGCTGCGTAGCGGCCTCACGCTAGGCATTCTGGCCGCTACCCTAGTGGTGCTGGTTGTCATTCGATTTGCCTTCTTCTCGAACCCTGTCGCGGGTTACGATGCGCAGCGGGGCAACCGGGCCCATCCCAAGCGGTAGCCAAGTGTCGGCAAGAGCAGTTCAGCACGTACCTTGGGCCTTGCCATGACCGACTTGCCCCACTACCTCACGCGTTTTCGCAAGCTCAAAACCAGTAGGCTGAGTGGGGAGGAAGCACCGTATAAGCCCGCCTTGCTGCTGGCCGTGCTCGAAGGCATCGAAGAAGGCGCTATTCAGGACAACCAGATCATCATTACGCCGGAATTGCTGGCCGCCTTTCAAAGCAACTGCCGCGACCTGAGCGTGTCGGGGCGGTTTCGGGCCAACAACTTTGCCCTGCCGTTTTACCACCTCACTGGCGAAAAGTTCTGGCACCTGCATACCCACTTCGGTCAGCCCCTGGTGCTCACGGCCTCCGGCTCTCCGCGCAGCCTGGGGCACTTGCGGCACGTGGTAGCCTACGCTGCCCTCGATGAAGCCCTCTGGCGGCTGCTCCAGGAGGTAGCTGCCCGTCAGTTGTTTCGCGAAGCCCTGCTGGACCGCTACTTTCCGCAAACCCGCTTCCGTTACCGCCCCCACGCTGGCGCTGACACCCTGCACAGCCTGGGCCGCCAGATGCTGGAAGAGCCGGCCGCTGTCTATCGGACCCATATCAACCTCGCCGATGAAGTAGAAACGGCGGTGCGCAGCGCTGTTTTTAAGCGGGAAGTGCTGCGGGTGTACAACTACACTTGCGCCATTTCGGGGCTGCAGCTCATCAGCACCGGCACCAGCGCCGTCGCGCCCCTGCTCGATGCCTGCCACATTGTACCCTGGTCTATCAGCCACGACGACACCATCGGCAACGGCCTGGCTTTGACGCCCACCCTGCACCGTGCCTTCGACCGCCACCTGCTCCGCATCGACCAGGACTACCGCGTGCGCATAGCGGCCTCCTTCCGCGAGCTGCGTGGTGCCGAGCATGGGCTCCTGCAGTTTGAGGGCCAGCCGCTGCGGCTACCCGAGCGCGCGGAGTGGTGGCCCCGGCGGGAAGGATTTGGAGGCAGGTGAGCTAAAACGACAGAAGGCTACCCCGAGGATTTACCTGTATCCATGGCTGACAACGGGCGTTAGCGCTTCACCGGGCTAGCAGCTGCTCGGCTACTTCGCGGCCGGTTTGCATGGCGGCGTTCAGGGAAGGATAGGCCGTGTAGTCGCCGCAGCGGTAGAGCGTATCAGAGAGTCGCAGCGGCTGCCGCGGGGGCTGACCGGCGGGATACACGGGCAGCGCCTGGGGCAGCACGTAGGTGCGCAGGTGCTGCCACTGCAGGGCGTCGGCCCCAAACCAGTCGGCCAATTCCTGGCGCAGCTTTTCCGTGAGGGCCGCCTCGCTCAGCCCATGCTCCCCGTGGGTGCTGACGGATACCAGCGCGGCCCCGGCCGGAGCATACTCGGCGCTGACGTTGGCCGGAAACGCCACGTTGTGCGCTAGAGCATCCGGGGAAGCATTGAGGTGCAAAAGGCGGGTCGGGCCCGAGGGGGTAAAGCCGGGCGCCGCAAAGTACGTGCAGGTGGTTTGCCGCCAGCCAGCCTCGGCGGCGGGCAGCTGGGACAGCAGCTTGCGGGCAGTCTCCCCATCTACGGCCACTACCACGGCAGCAGCTTCCAGGGTTTGGTCGGTCCAGAGGCGCACGGTGGTGCCTTCAATAGCCTCTACGGGCGTATTCAGACGCACGGTGCCGGCGGGCAGGCGGGCGGCCAGCTGCTCGGGTATCTGCTGCATGCCTAAGGCCGGCACCACAGCCTCGCCCAGGGCAAATTGCTGAAATACGAACTCGAAGAAATTGGCCGCTGTGCTCAGGCCGCGGTCCAGGAATACGCCCCCGAAAAAGGGGCGGAAGAAGTTGATAATCATCTGCTCGCTCCAGCCATAGTGACGCAGAAAGCTCAGGGTATCTACATCGTTGGGCACGGGGCGCTCCAGCAGTTCCTGAGCCGGTACGAGGCTTACGTGGCGGGCCAGGCTGGCAATCCGCACCTTGTCGGGGAGGCTGCCTACCCGGGACGTGAGGGCGGCCAGGGCCCCCGAGGGCTGGCGCAAGGGATTCAGCAGGGTGGTCTGCTGCCCATCGGGCAGGCGGATGCTGGCCCCTGAACGGAAAGCTTTTAGGTTGAGGGCGCCGTAGTCGAGCAGGCGCTGCACCTCGGGGTAGCGCGTGAGCAGGACCTGAAAGCCGCGGTCGAGGCGGAAGCCTTCGGGCGTCACGTCGGTGCGCACGCGCCCGCCCACGGCGTCGGCGGCTTCCAGCACCAGCACGGGCCGGCCGGCGCGGTGCAGGTAGTTGGCGCAGGTGAGGCCGGCCATGCCAGCGCCGATGATGATGATGGGTTTGTCGGGAGCAGCAGTCATACATGCCCAAACTGCGAAACCCGGCCGAAGGTTGGGCCGATGTCGGTTCGCCGCGAATCTGATTTTTCTCCTTTTGAAAAGGAGGGGAACTAGCCAGTAGCTTTTAGCGCGGTACTCTACCCCTCAAACGCCCGCACGGCCTGCACAAATCGGCGGAGCTTGACGGGGTCGAGGTGGCCGTTGGTACGGATACCGCTGCACACGTCTACGGCGAAGGGGCGCACGGCCGCCAGCGCGTCCTGCACGTTGTCGGGGGTGAGGCCGCCGGCCAGAAACACCGGCATGTTCAGCCCGTCGCGGATGCGCCGACTGATGGCCCAGTTGTGGGTACGGCCGGTGCCGCCCAGCTCCTTCACGGCTAGGCCGGGGTTGCCGCTGTCCAGCAAAATAGCATTCACGTGCGGGGCCACGCGGTGCGCTTCCTCCTCGGCCCGCTCATCTACCACATGGATTACCTGTACCAGTTGAATACCGGGCAAGGCCGTGCGCAGATCCTGGTAGGAGCCCGTGCTGAGGCGGTCTACAATCTGCAAAGTAGAAGTGCCCGTGCGGCACTGATGCGCAATAATGGAGGTCGTATCGGTTTCGCTGGTGAGCAGGAAAGAGCCTACGGCCGGGGGCGTGAGCTGGGCCAGCCGCCGCACCTGGTCGTCGGGCAGGATACCGGGGCCGGAGGGCATGCGGGCTACCAGGCCCAGGGCGTCGGCTCCAGCGGCTACGGCCAGCGCCAGTTCCTGCGGGGTGCTGATGCAGCAGATCTTGATGCGCGGGTGGTAGGTGGGAAGGGCCATAGAGGCGTTGGTACGTAACGGAAAAGCGGGCGTCTAAAACAGCTTGCGCCGCTTCATGATTTTGCGGGTTTTCATGGTGTAGAACTCCGCCACGCCCGCCCGCTTCAGCTGCACCTGCCAAGCCCCCATCACCTGGCCCAGGCGGTAGCCGGTAGCTTGGTCCTGGGGGTATTGTTTTTGAATCAGCGCATAGTCGGCCGCTGCCACGTCCTTGCCCACCTCGCCGTGGCAGCGCAGGCACTGGGCGTCGCGGAGCACGAGGGGGCGCTGGTAAAAAAATACCTCCGTAGAAGGCCGCCGCACGGTGCGCAGGGTGTCGGGCGTGAGTTCAGCTGCGACCAGCTTGGCTTGGTGCGCGGGGTTGCGGGGCTTAGCGGTTACCCGCCGGGGCACGGCCTCCAGCACCCGCGCCAGCGAATCGACGGCGGCGTAGGTTTCGGGCTGGCAGTACGGGAGGGCTGCCGCTACCCCACCTTCCTGCAGCTTTTGCGCGAGTACGCGGTTCAGCTCCCGGTCGGCGTAGCCCGTGAGGGAGTCGCCGGCCCAGCGGGTGGCACGCAGCAGGTCTTTGGGAAGAATGCGCTTCACCTGCCAGTTCTCGGCTTCCACGGCCAGCTCTTTCGTGTTGCGCAGGTGCTCAATCTGGTCGGGCCGGCAGCCGCTCAGCACGCCACCGGCTACCACCAGAAGGCAGAATAAGAAACGCATAGGCAAAGACGCTAGATCAGGCCGAAAATACTGCTCCCGGCCCGCTCCCCAAAGATAGGGGTAGATCCTGTCAGGCCGTCACTGAGCTTTCCTGGAGCTGGCCCGTTAGGTACTCCCGCAGCTCCTCGTAGGCGGGCGCCAGCACCACACTGCGCTTAGGCTGTTGCATGAGGGTTTGCAGCTCTGCGGGCACGGCCACTTCCCGGCCTGTAGCAGCCTCCACCACGTCGGGGAACTTCACGGGGTGAGCTGTTTCCAGAAAGACCCCCGCCGCCTCGGGGTTGCGGGCCAGGTAATGCTCCAGGGCGAAGTAGGCTACGGCTCCGTGGGGGTCGAGCACGTAGCCCGTTTGCTGATGCACCCGCCGGATGGTAGCCGCCGTTTCGTTGTCCGATACGGAGTAGCCGCTGAGCTTCTCCCGGATGCTGGGGTACTCATTGCCGAACAGCTCCAGAATGCGGCCAAAGTTGCTGGGGTCGCCCACGTCCATGGCGTTGGAGAGGGTGGCTACAGCGGGCTGGGCCGCATACCGGCCCGAGGTAAGATAGGCGGGCACTACGGCATTGGCATTGCAGGCCGCCACAAAGCGCGCTACCGGCAGTCCCGAAACGTGGGCCAGCAAGCCGGCGCAGAGGTTGCCGAAGTTGCCGCTGGGCACGGCCACCACCGGGGGTTTGCCGGTCTGGGCCAGGGCCTGGGCCACGCCGTAGCAGTAGTACACCTGTTGGGGCAGCCACCGCGCCACGTTGATGGAATTGGCCGAGGTGAAGCGCCGCTGCTGCATGAGCTCCTGGTCACGGAAGGCTTGCTTCACCAGGCGCTGGCAGTCGTCGAAGTTACCACGTATTTCCAGGGCCGTTACGTTCTGGCCCAGGGCCGTGAGCTGCTGCTCCTGCACGGGACTCACCCGCCCCGAGGGATACAGAATAACCACTTCTACGCCCGGCACGCCCAGAAAGCCACTGGCTACGGCCCCGCCCGTGTCGCCGGAAGTAGCCACCAGCACCGTTACGGGTCGGGTTTCACTGCGGGAGAAGTAGCCCAGGCAGCGGCTCATAAAGCGGGCCCCCACGTCCTTGAACGCCAGCGTGGGCCCGTGAAACAGCTCCAGGGCGCTGATGCCGTTGGCCACGGGCACCAGCGGAAACGGGAAGTTCACCGTTTCGGCGCAGATGCAGCGCAACTCCGCCTCCGGAATAGCCTCACCCACGTAGGGCGCCAGCACGGTGTAGGCCACCTCCGCCGGCTCCAGATGCGGGAGCTGCTCCACAAATCCCGCCGGAAACTGCGGAATGGTTTCGGGGAAATACAGGCCGCCATCGGGGGCCTGCCCGGCAATGGTAGCAGTCCGGAAGTCCACGGTTTCAGACTGGCGGTTGAGGCTGTAGTAGCGCATGCTGGTTGAGGTTAGTCGTTTCTATTCGTTTGTTTTCTGTCATCCTGAGCTTGCGAAGGACCTTATGACCGTCGAACGAGCCCAGCTCAAGCGTTTTTAGCCCGCAGAAGCCGCAGCGGTTTGCGCAGAGGGCGCAGAGCACGCTAGGATCCTGCTGAGGATTAGGAATCAAGGGTTATTCACGATCTGGCAGCCGTGGGGGTTGATGCTCGTCAGGTAGATATGATGTTCCAGCCCCAGGCGCTGGTAGGTTTCGCGCATCACCGCTTCCACGGCTTGGGCCGTGGCCTCATCCTGGCTGAGCATGAACAACGAGGGGCCCGAGCCGGAAATGCCCCCGCCCAGCGCCCCCGCGGCCCGGCTACCTTCCTTTACCTCCCGGAAACCCGGAATGAGGATGCTGCGCACAGGCTCCACAATCACGTCTTCGAGGGAGCGGCCGATGAGGGCGTAGTCGTGCTTGAGCAGGCCGGCCACCAGCCCGCCCACGTTGCCCCACTGCCGGATGGCGTCCTGCAAACTCACCTGCCGCTTCAGGATCTGGCGGGCGTCAGAGGTCTTCACCTCAATCTGCGGGTGCACCACCGTCACGAACAGGGGCGGAGCGTCGAGCGGCACCACGTCGGGTGTGGGCGTGGTCGACCGAATCAGGGTGACGCCCCCGTAAATGCCGGGCGCAATATTGTCGGCGTGGCGCACCCCGGAGGCTACCTCCTCCCCACACATGGCAAACTCCACCAGTTCGGCCTTGCTGAACCGCTCGTGCAAAAGCCGGTTCAGGCCCACCACCGCCCCGGCCGCGCTGGCGGCGCTGCTGCCGATGCCGCTGCCCGGCCGGATGGCTTTCCGAATCCGCACTTCCACGCCCAGCGGCTCGGGCACGGCCCGCAGCATGGCCAGCAGGGCCGCTCCGGCCACGTTGCGCGTAGGCTCCGTCGGCAGGTCGAAGTCGTCGTCGTTGATGATGACGACGCCGGGCTGCTCGGTCAGGCGCAGGCGCATCTCGTCGTTGGGGGCGGCCAGCGCAAACCCCAGCACGTCGAACCCGCATACCACGTTGGCCACGGTGGCGGGAGCAAGCACGGTAACGGTTTCAGGAGAAAAAGGCATGTAGCAAATCTGAAATAGCGTGTTTGGGGGCTTATAAAAATGACGTTTTCGTCATGCTGAGCGGAGTCGAAGCATCTCTACCGCTTCGTTGAATTACTACCGCAACGAAGCGGTAGAGATGCTTCGACTCCGCTCAGCATGACAACTCCCAGGCATGCGCTAACTCTGCACGGCGCGGAGCACGTCGGCAAACACGCCCGAGGCAGTTACCTCGGCCCCGGCCCCGGCGCCTTTGATGACGAGTGGCTGCTCTACGTAGCGGTTGGTGTAAAACAGCACGGCGTTGTCCTTGCCTTGCAGGGAGTATAAATCGTGGCTAGGCGGCAGGGCCTGCAGGCCGACACGGGCCTGCCCATCGGCGAAGCTGGCCACAAAGCGCAGCTTCTTGCCCTCGGCTGCCGCCGCATCAAACAGGCCCCGGAAGTGGGGCTCGTGCACGGCCAACTGCTCGTAGAACGCGGGTACGTCGCCTTCCAGGCACGAGGCCGGCAGGAAAGACTCGTTGACTACCTCGCTCATTTCCAGCGGGTGGCCAGCCTCGCGGGCCAGAATCAGGATTTTGCGGGCCACGTCTACGCCCGTGAGGTCGAGGCGCGGGTCGGGCTCGGTGTAGCCCTCGTCCTGGGCCTGGCGCACCACTTCCGCGAAGGGCCGCGTGCCGTCGTAGTTGTTGAACACGAAGTTGAGCGTACCCGACAGCACGGCTTGCATGCGCTGCACCTCGTCGCCGCTGCGCAGCAGGTCGCCCAGGGTGCCGATGATGGGCAAACCCGCGCCCACGTTAGTTTCGAACAGGAAGTGGGTGTTAAACTCTTGGGCGAGGGACTTCAGATGGGCGTAGCTCTGGTACTCCGAGGAGGCCGCTACCTTGTTGCAGGCCACCACGGCTACGCTTTTCGCCAGCAGCCCGGCGTACACCTGGGCCACGTCGGCGCTAGCCGTCACGTCCACGAACACAGTATTGCGCAGGTTCAGAGCCAGCAGCTGCTCGGTGAAAGTCGTGAGGTTTAGCGCCTGCCCGGCTTCCAGCGCCGCCTGCCAGTTGCTGAGGTCGATGCCTTCTTCATCGAGCACAAACTGCTTGCTGGTCGCCAAGCCCACCACGCGCAGGTTCAGGCGCAGCTTTTCCAGCAGCCAGGGTTGCTGCCGGCTCAGCTGCTCCAGGAGCTTGCGGCCCACGTTGCCCACGCCCGTCACCACCACGTTCACCTGGCGGGCCGTGGCTTCAAAGAAGCTTTCGTGCAGCACGTTAATGGCCTTGCGCACATCCTGCTGCCGGATGACGGTGGAAATGTTCTTTTCCGAGGAGCCCTGGGCAATGGCCCGGATGTTGACCCCGTTCTGGCCCAGGGCCCCAAACATGCGCCCGCTGATGCCGGGGTGGTTTTTCATCTGCTCGCCCACCAGGGCCACAATGGCCAGGTCGTCTTCCCGGTCGAGGGGGTCGAGGCGGCCGGCCAGGATTTCGGGGGCAAACTCCGCGTCGGCGGCCTGCTGGGCGCGGGCGGCTTCGGGGGCACTCACGGCCACGCAGATGGAGTGCTCCGAGGAGCTTTGGGTGATGAGAATGACGTTGACCTGCTCCCGGGCCAGGGCCGCAAACAGCCGCCGCGAAAAGCCCGGAATGCCCACCATGCCGCTGCCTTCAAGCCGCAGCAAGGCCACCGGCCCAATGCTGGAGAGGCCCCGCACAAAGGCGTGGTTGGCGGGCGGCGCTACTTCCACCAGCGTACCCTCATCCTCGGGCGCAAAGGTGTTCTTGATCCACAAGGGAATTCCCTGGCGCATCACCGGCTGAACGGTGGGCGGGTACAGCACCTTGGCCCCGAAGTGGGAGAGTTCCATGGCCTCCTGGTAGGAAATGCGCGGGATGGGCCGGGCGGCGCGCACCAGGCGCGGGTCGGCCGTCATCATGCCGCTCACGTCGGTCCAGATTTCGAGCTGACTGGCGCTGAGGGCCCCGGCGAAGATGGCGGCGGTGTAATCGGAGCCGCCCCGGCCCAGGGTGGTGGTGCTGCCATCGGGAGCCGAGGCGATAAAGCCCGGGGCCACGTAGAGCGGAACCCCGGCTGCCGGCACGGCCGCCTGAATCCGGTCGTGGGTGGCGGCAAAGTCCACGGCGGCGTGGCCGTAGCGGGCGTCGGTGCGGATCAGCTGGCGGCTATCCAGCCACTGGTGGGCCGCGCCCCGGGCCGCCAGCCCCGCGGCTACCATCTTCGAGGAAAGCAGCTCCCCGTAGCTCACCAGCTTGTCGAGGGTGCGGTCAGAGAGTTCCCCCAGGGCGAAGATGCCGTCGCAGAGGCTTTCCAGCTCGTTGCAGTGAGTTTTCACCACGCTCAGCACCGCGCTTTGCCCCGTGATGGGCAGCAGCTCGCGCACCACGGCCAGGTGGCGCTGCTCCAGCTCCTGCAGCAGGTCGCGGTAGGTGGCATCGGCGGCGGCGGCGCGGCGGCCGGCCCCGATGAGGGCATCCGTGACGCCGCCCAGCGCCGAGACCACCACCACGGCGGGCTGCCGACGGCCGGCGGCCTCGGCCAGGTCCAGCACCCGGCCGATGTTTTCGGCCGTGGCCACCGAGGAACCCCCAAATTTCAAAACCTGCATAGCCTGTGCGTTCATAAGTAGACAAGAAAAAACCCGCTTCACTCCGGCGGCTTCTCCGAAGAAGCGTACCGGCGAGGCGGGCGGCGAATTAAGGGTGAAAGGAAATCCGCGGCCCGCTAGCGGGTTGTAATCACGGTTGTACCGGTACCCATCTGAATGATGGGCAGTGCGTGAAAGAAAGCCTTGGGAGCACGAAGCAGGGCCATGAGCGCGGAGTAGATGGCCGCAAAGTAGAAACCTTTCCGAAACCACAAAGGCCGCGGTATAAATTTATCTACGATTTCTACCGCAGCGTTTTTCGGCTTGAGCCAGGCGGCGGCAGGGTGTTTTTTCGCTTGGAAGTAATTCTTTTGTGGTTGATAATCAGTGGATAACTTCCGCAGGGAAGCAGGGGCAAACCGGCCGGGGCCGCTGCTCCGATTACTATGGCTAGGCCGGGCCGGTAGTTGGGCCTGCCCGCAGGGGAGCGGGCCGTTCAGCCACCAGCAGCTTAGCGCTCAGGCGTTTTCGGGGTGTATATCGTCGGCGGGGTTTGCGTACCTTTGCACTCCCAATACTTTTCAGACGAGAGATGCTAGATAAACTGGAGGCCATTGAACGGCGCTTTGAGGACGTGAGCGAGCAGCTCACCCAGCCCGAAGCCATGAGCGACATGAAGCGCTTTAAGGCCCTCAACAAGGAATACAAAGACCTGGGTAAGATTGTAACCGAGTACAAAGCGTACCGGAACGTGCTGGCCAACATCGACAACGCCAAGGAGGTCATTGCCACGGAAAAGGACGAGGACTTCCGCCAGATGGCCAAGGACGAGCTGGAAACGCTCTACCCCGAGCAGGAGCGCCTGGAAGTCGTTATCAAGGAGCTGCTGATTCCCAAGGACCCCAACGACAGCAAGGACATCATTATGGAAATCCGGGCCGGGGCCGGGGGCGATGAGGCGGCCATCTTCGCCGGTGACCTGCAGCGCATGTACATGCGCTTTGCCGAGCGCCAGGGCTGGAAGATGGAGCTGGTAGACGCCACCGAGGGTACCAGCGGGGGCTACAAGGAAATTATCCTGGCTGTGAAGGGCGAGGACGTGTACGGCAAGCTCAAGTTTGAATCGGGCGTGCACCGCGTGCAGCGCGTGCCGGCCACCGAAACCCAGGGCCGCATCCACACCTCGGTAGCCTCCATTGTGGTGATGCCCGAAGCCGAGGAGCTGGACGTGCAGATCGACATGAACGAGGTGCGCAAGGACCTGTTTATGTCCAGCGGGCCCGGCGGGCAGTCGGTAAACACCACCTACTCGGCCGTGCGCCTCACCCACTTGCCCACGGGCATCGTGGCCCAGTGCCAGGACCAGAAATCCCAGCTCAAGAACTTCGACAAAGCCCTGCAGGTACTTCGCTCGCGCCTCTACGAAATTGAGCTGGCCAAGAAAAACGAAGCCGAAGGCGCCCAGCGCAAGAGCATGATTGGCGGCGGCGACCGGTCCGACAAAATCCGCACCTATAACTACCCCCAGGGCCGCGTAACGGACCACCGCATCGGCCTGACGGTGTACAACCTGGCCAGCGTGATGGAAGGCAACATCGACGAGTTTGTGGAGCAGCTGCGCCTGGCCGAAAGCGCCGAGCGGTTGCAGGAAGGCGTAGGGTAGTCGCACTAACTGTTAGCTTCACCACGTTTGTCATGCTGAGCGGAGTCGAAGCATCTCTCCCGCTTCGTTGAACAATTCAAACGAAGCGGGAGAGATGCTTCGACTCCGCTCAGCATGAAGCTTTTTATACGCTTGTCTGCTATGCGCTTTCTCCTACCTCTTCTCCTGATTCTCTCGGCGGCGGCCACGCTGCTGCCCGGCTGTGAGCCCAAGGAAGACCTGCTCACCACGGACCGCAGCGCCAAGCTGGAGTTTTCGACGGATACGGTGCTGTTTGATACCGTTTTCACGCAGGTAGGCACCGTGTCGAAGCGGCTGTGGGTGTACAACCGCAATGCCCGCGCCGTGCGCGTGGAGCAGCTGCGCTTGGCCGGCAAAGCCCCCGGTACTTATTCGCTCATCATCAACGGCGACGACCAGTCCACGGCCGATGGCTTGGAAATCCGGGGCAAGGACAGCGTGCAAATTTTGGTGAAGGCAGTGCTGGGTCAGGTAGCCAAGGACAAGCCTTTTCTGGTGGAAGACGAGCTGCAGTTCCTGACCAACGGCAACGAGCAGCAGGTGAAGCTGGTGGCCTACGGGCAGAACGCCTACTTCCACACCGAAGAAACTCTGAAGTGCGAGGAGGTATGGCGTAACGACAAGCCCCACGTCATCTTCGGCTACGCGCTAGTAGATAAGGACTGCCATCTGACCATCGAAGCGGGCACGCGCATTTACAGCCACGCCGGCGCGGCCCTGGTGGTACGCGGACAGCTACGTATTAACCCCGACTTGCAGCCCACGGCCGAACTTAAGCCCGACGACCCGCGCTTCGTGCGCTTCCAGGCCGACCGCCTGGAGCCCTTCTACAACGACATCCCGGGCCAGTGGGCCGGTATTCAGCTCGACGCCAGCAGCCACGACAACGTGGTGCGCTACGCCGAAATCAAGAATGCGGCCTTCGGGCTGGTGGTCCTGAACCTCGACAACGCGGCCCCGCGCCCGGGGGTGCTGGTGGAAAACAGTATCATCAAGAACATTTCGGCCGCCTCCCTGCAGTTTGGCAGCACCACGGCGCCGTTTGGGGGCGGCATCCTCAGCTTTTCCGGCGACGTGACGGTGAATAACTCCCTGTTTACGAACTGTGGGGAGTTTGCGGTGGCGGGCTTTCAGGGCGGCAAGTACGTGCTGCGCCACTGCACCATAGCCAATTACACGCCCCAGTTCAACCGGCGTGAAACGTCCTCACTCACCTTCTCCGACGAGCTGCCGGTGAAGGTGCCGCCCCGTCGCGTGAGTCCCGAGGTGTCGGTGCAGAACAGCATCGTGTGGGGCTCCTTCGATGATGAGCTGTTCTTTCAGAATGCCGAGCGGTACCTGGGCGCCATTAGCGTGACGAATAGCCTGTTGCGCACCAAAGCGTATACCGGGGCGGCCAACACGGCCACCAAGCCTGGGCTAAATAACCAGGGCAATGTCCTGAACCAGGACCCGAAGTTTAAGCTGACGTACCTGAACAGCACCCCGGATAAGTATGATTTCCGGCTCGACACGCTTTCCCCGGCCAGCAACAAAGCCGTGCCGCTGCCCGGGCTGGAGTACGACCTGCTGCACGTGCTGCGCGACCCAGCCACGCCGGACATGGGCGCCTACGAGCGGAAAAACAAGTAAGCTCATGGTCTTTATTCAAAAACGACTGCGCCTGCCGGCCGTGCGCCGGGGCTTCCATCTGATTACCGATCTGCTGGTGGCTGAGCTGCCCGAGCTGGAGCAGTTGCAGGTGGGCACCGCGCACTTCTTCATTCAGCACACGTCCGCCAGCCTGAGCATCAACGAAAACGCCGACCCCACCGTGCGCCACGACTTTGAGGCGTTCTTCAGCCGCGTGGTGCCCGAAAACGCGCCCTACTTCCAGCACACCCAGGAAGGCCCCGATGATATGCCGGCTCATATCAAAGCCAGCCTGCTGGGCCACGCTGTGAGTGTGCCCATCAGCCGCGGCGAGCTGGCCTTGGGCACCTGGCAGGGTATCTACCTGGGGGAACACCGCAACCATGGCGGCCGCCGCTGGGTGGTGGCTACCTTGATGGGGCAGTAGCTCTCAAATAGTGCCTCTCATGTCCTTGCTGTAGCTAAATGCTTCGTTGCCAGTGGGCCACTTGCTGTGGTTTTGCGTATAGAGGCAACCACCCGCTGGTCTGCCTCATGCCTGCTTCCTTACTCTCGTCTGCGAAAGGTGCTTTCAGCGCTGCCCTTTACTCGGCGCTGCTCCTAAGCGCGTGTAGTGCAACCCCGGCGGCGGAAGAGACCAGCAAGGACGCTGCTCACAAACCAGCTGCCGCCCGCCGGGCTGTTTCTCCTGCAACCCCAGCTACCTTACCTACCCGCACGTTGCGCATTACCAACGATACGCTGGCTGGTGACCCATTCGGGCAGGAGCTGACGGTAAAGCAACTGGTAGCAGCCGGGGCCCGCGTAGCCGCCCGCAAGCCTTTCCAGAACCGCCACGTGCCCGGGCAGACCGACACGATTGTGGTGCTGCGCCACCAGGGAAACATATTTGCGTTTTACCGCACGCCGGAAAAAGACCTGCTGCAGGATGCCAGTGTCACCAATTTTCAGCCGGCCTACGGGCAACGCCTGAAACGCCGCCTGCAGAAAGCCCACCGCGCCAGCCGCCAGTCTATTGATAAAGTCAGGATCGGAGACACTGAACGGGCCAACTACGTATCCGTCACGTTTCAGCAGGGTCGCCTCAGCGCCGTGCATGTAGAGCCGTACGTAGATTGAAGTATCGTTCCAGACGAAGAGAGGAATCTGAAAGAAAAGGCAGGCGCCCTTACTCAGATTCCTCTCTTTGTTCGGAATGATAGAACTGGCTACTGCACCCGGCTGCTCACGGCGTATCGTACCGAGTCGAATAGCACCAGTTTCTGCACTCCGTTTACCCGGTAGCTGGCCACCTGGCCATTCTGGCAGTGCAGCTCCACCGTCTTATTAGAGTACACCAGTGGGTTATCTTGAGTAATGACGGCTTCCACGGCCACTACCTGCGGGCCGTTGGATAACACAGTCAGCTGCCGTACCGGGTGCTCAATGCCCGGCCGGCGCTGGTAGCGGCGGCGCAGGATGCCATTTTCCACGGTAGAGTCAACGGTATACGCGCCGCGTAGCGCAGGCTTGGTGATATCGGCTTGCTGGAAAATCTGTAGCTCCTTGCGCCAGTCCAGTTGTTTTACCTGGGTGGTTTCCTGGCCGCCCGTGCGCAGGCGCACCTGCTTGGTAACACCGGGCTGCCGTTGGTTAAGCTGTTTGGCTTGCTCTTCCAGGAAGGAGTTCAGGGCAAAGTAGCGGGAGCGGGGCGCAGGCTGGCCGGGCGTAGTTCCCGTATTGGAACTGCACGCCGCAGCCAGCCACCCCATGCCCAGCAGCCAGGCCTTACGCATTCGGGCTGGTCTGGGGTTGAAGCAAACTCACTCCGCCCATTTCCTGGGGCTGCGGCAGGCCCATCAGCTGCAATACCGTGGGGGCAATGTCGCCGAGCTTACCATCATTCAGCTTGCCACGGTAGTCGTTGTCGGCCAGGATGCAGGGCACCAGGTTGGTGGTGTGCGCGGTGTTGGGCGTGCCGTCGGGGTTCACCATCATATCGGCGTTGCCATGGTCGGCAATGATGATACAGGCGTAGTTGCTGGCCAGGGCCGTTTCCACCACGTCGCGGGTGCAGGCATCCACGGTTTCCACGGCCTTCACGGCGGCTTCAAACACGCCGGTGTGGCCCACCATGTCGGGGTTGGCGAAGTTCAGCACCACGAAGTCCGCCGATTTGGCTTGCAGCTCGGGCACCAGGGCGTCGCGAAGCTCGTAGGCACTCATTTCGGGCTGCAGGTCGTAGGTAGCCACCTTCGGGGAGGCGCGCATGATGCGGGTCTCGCCCTCAAACTCTACCTCGCGGCCACCCGAGAAGAAGAACGTAACGTGCGGGTACTTCTCCGTCTCGGCCATGCGAATCTGCTTTTTGCCATTGGCCGCCAGCACTTCGCCCAAGGTCTGGTCGAGGTTATCCTTTTCAAAAATCGGCGTGACGCCCACAAATGTGGCGTCGTAGTTCGTCATGGTCAGGTAGTGCAGGTTAAGCCGGTGCATGTTGAAGGCGTGAAAATCCTGCTGCGTAAGGGCCTGCGTGATTTCGCGGCCCCGGTCGGTGCGGAAGTTAAAGCACAGCACCACGTCGCCTTCCTGAATGGTAGCCAGCGGCAGCCCGTCGGCGCCCACCTTCACAATGGGCTTCATGAACTCGTCGGTCAGGCCCGCCTTGTAGGAGTCGAGCATGCTCTGAATCAGGTTCTGGGAAGGAGTGCCCTTGCCGTTCACCAGCAGGTCGTAGGCTTCCTTTACCCGCTCCCAGCGGTTGTCGCGGTCCATGGCGTAGTAGCGCCCCACAATAGACGCAATCTTGCCGCTGGCCCCGCGCTGCAGGTGCTGCTCCAGGTCGTTCACGTAGCTCACGCCGCCCTTGGGGTCGGTGTCGCGGCCATCGGTGAAGGCGTGGATAAACACGTTGTGCACGTCGGCGTCGTGGGCCAGGGTGCACAGGGCTTTCAGGTGCTCGATGTGGGAGTGCACGCCCCCGTCCGACAGCAGCCCGATGTAATGGACGTTCTTGCCGTTGGTGCGGGCGTAGTCGAAAGCTTTGGTGAGAGCGGGCATAGAGCCCAGCTTCCGCTCCCGAATAGATTTGTTGATGCGCACCAGATCCTGATACACCACGCGGCCGGCCCCAATGTTCATGTGGCCTACCTCGGAGTTGCCCATCTGCCCATCTGGCAGGCCTACGGCCTCGCCTGAGGCTTGCAGCTTGCTGTGCGAAAACCGCTGAAACAAGGAATCAACGTACGGCGTGTGTGCTTTTGCAATGGCCGAAACCTCCGGGTTCGTGCCCAGGCCCCACCCGTCCAGAATTACCAACAGTACCTGTTTATTCATGCTGCAAAGATAGCGGGACGTGCTGAACCGCGCGGATTTTCTTAGTATTGTCTGAAAGAAGAATGCTTGGGATTATTTCCTTCCTTTTAAGGGGTTGGCATAATTTTGGCCTATCGGCGAGCATTCCACTGATAGATATGAAAACTTCCTTTTTCCGTACGCTTCTGCTGGTTGGTCTGCTGCTCGCCGCGGTAGTAGGGGCCCAGGCACAAGGCGACGCGTTTGGGTCCGTACGCGGGGCCATCCGCAGCGGTTCTTCCCGCGGGGTGGCGCAGTCCTTTGGCTCTACCGTAGAGCTGGGCTTCGACGGCGACAAGCAAAGCTACAGTGCTACCCAGGCCGAGTTCGTGCTGAAAGACTTCTTTGCTAAGAACGCCCCCACCAGCTTCGAGTTCATTCACCAGGGCTCCTCCGAGGGCGGCATTCAGTACGCCATTGGCAAGTACGTTGGTAAAAACGGCACCTACCGGGTGTTTATCAAAGTAAAGCCGGCCCAGGGCAAGCAGCTCATCGACACCATTGACTTCACGAAGGAGTGACCCGTCAACTCCTTTCATGCTTTATAGAAAAGCCCCGGCTGTTTTCGAAACGTCCGGGGCTTTTTGTGCGCTGTGCTTCTCCCGGAGCAAAACGGCAGGAGGGGAAGTGCAAGCGTAGAACTGCCTGCTAGCGTTTGATTTTACAAACTCCGGCCGGACCTCACGTTGGGGCCTTTTTCTTTTCTATTTTTGCACCGTGCAAGCCGCCCCCTACCTCACCCCCGAAGCCCTGACCACGTTTATCCGCACCGCCCTGGCCGAAGACCTCGGCGACGGCGACCATTCCTCGCGGGCGTCCATTCCGGCTATGGCCCGCAAGCGGGCGCGCCTGCTAGTGAAAGGGGAAGGTGTGCTGGCGGGGGTGGAGCTGGCCCAACTCATCTTTGCGGAGGTGGATGAAACTCTGCAGATGGAAGTTCGGCTCCAGGACGGAGCCCGCGTGCAGCACGGCGACGTCGCTTTTGTGGTAGAAGGTCCGGCGCGCAGCATCCTGACGGCCGAGCGGCTGGTGCTCAACTGCATGCAGCGCATGAGCGGCGTTGCTACCTACACGGCACACCTGCAAGAGCTGCTGGCCGGCACCCGGGCCCGCCTGCTCGACACCCGCAAAACCACGCCCAACTTCCGCCTGTGCGAGAAGTGGGCCGTGCTCATTGGGGGCGGTACCAACCACCGCTACGGCCTCTTCGACATGATTATGCTCAAGGATAACCACGTTGACTACGCGGGCGGTATCCGGCAGGCTATTGAAGCCACGCACGCCTACCTGCGCGAGTTGGGCCGCCAGCTGCCCATCGAAGTAGAAACCCGCACGCTGGCCGAAGTGCAGCAGGCCCTGGAGGTAGGCGGTATCGACCGGATTATGCTCGACAACATGAGTCCGGCCCAGCTGCGGGAAGCCGTGGCCCTGGTAGCCGACCGATATCCGCTCGAAGCCAGCGGGGGCATCACCGAGCAAACCATTGCCGAGGTAGCCGCCACCGGCGTCGACTATATCTCCGTGGGGGCCCTCACGCACTCGGCCGATAGTCTGGACATGAGTTTGAAAGCGTTTTAGTTTAATGTGAAGAATGTGAGGGAATGTGCTCAGGTGCTCAGATAGCACACTTCACTGGCGCAGAGCACATCCATCAGCACATTAGCACATTCATCCACATTAGCACATTACTTACCCAATGCAACAACCCAATCAACGCGGATTCCGACAGGCGCAGGGGGCTTCCCCGCTCGCCATTCGCACCAAGAAAAATCAGCTCAGCTCCGAGACCTACGTGCGCATGGCCCTCACGGAGGTGTGGAAGCGCGAGTGGTGGTACGCCCTGATTCCGCTGGTGGTCCTGCTGCTACCGGCCATCTTTGTGTTTTCGTGGTGGTGGGTGGTGGCCGCGGGGCTCGTAACGCTGTTGTTTGTGGTGCTGCGCTCGGCCCAGGTGCAGGCCCTGGCCCAGCACGAGCAAAGCAAAGCCTTGTTTGAGCGCGTCAACTTCGAAATCGACCAGCGCTACGTGCTCATGAAGCTCAATGACAAGCAGGGTATGAACATTCCCTGGGAAATGATTGACCGGGTGCACTTTAAGGACGCTGCCTACCAGCTGTACCTGAAAACGCCCGAAAACGCGGAAATGCCCACGGGTTGGCGCGGCTGGGTGGCCCGTACGTTTCAGGTGCCCATGTTCCTCTACATCCCCACGCGCATTTTCAACTCACCCAACGACCTGAAGCTGTTTGAATCAATGCTGCGGCGCAAGAATCTGCTGCCTGCCGAAGTTAAAGCGGCTCCGACTGCCGCTGCATAACCACGAGCCGTTCCTGTCTCGTACCTTTGTTGAACGTCCTTTGCTGAATATTCATATGAACTCAAAACATCTGCTCTTCTGCCTGGCAGGTAGCCTGGCCCTCGCTTCGTGCAGCAGCGAACCTTCCGACTGGCGCCCCGATAACAAAGTGTCGGTGGATATGGTAGCGCCCGGCACCCGTTCCAGCCAGAATTTCGACGTGGTGGAAGACCAGGCCGAAGCTAAAGCTCACGACAACGGTGGCGTAGTAGAGCGGCCCATCAGCTCGCACGTACCCTTGGACAAGCAGGCCAAGCCTACGGCCGAGCAGGCTACTACGGCCAAAGGTGCGAAAGTAGAGCCCACGAAAAACGTGGAGGAAGACCCAGATGCCGTGCTGAAACAAGACGGCGGTAAGGAGTAAGCTCTGCGGCTACGTTTGCCTACCACATGATGTATGCAGTAAAAAAAGCTGCGGCTAGCCTGGTGCTGGCCGCAGCTATTGCTTTGGCTGGCTGCCAGGGCAACACCACCGCTTCGGAGGCCAGCGCCACCGAAGTTCCGTCGGCGCAAACGGCCGCTTACCTCTGCCCCATGGGCTGCGAAGGCAGCGCCAGCAACGAGCCGGGCAAGTGTCCGGTGTGCGGCATGGATCTGGAGCACAACCCGGCCGCCAAGACCGGGGCCGCCGCCTCTGATTCGTTGTAAGCAGCCCCGTCTTATCTTGATCTTAGCTTTGTTTTCGCATGATGCAGCCTGACCCGGAGTGGTTTAGTACTTGGTTTGACTCGCCGTATTACCACTTGCTTTACCGCAACCGGGACCAGCAGGAAGCCGAGCGTTTCATTGATCAGCTACTGCTCCACCTGCGGGCCAAGCCTTCGTCCCGGCTGCTGGATCTGGCCTGCGGCAAGGGCCGCCATGCCATTTACCTCAGCGAGCAAGGCTACGATGTGACCGGGGTGGATTTGTCGCCGCAGAGTATTGCGCACGCCCGGCAGTTTGCCGGGGAGCACCTGCGCTTTCACGTGCACGACATGCGCGACCCGCTGCCCTTCGGACCGTTCGATTTCATTTTCAATCTGTTCACGAGCTTCGGGTACTTCCTGCAGGAAACGGAAAACGTGGTGGCGCTTCGCTCGGCCGCACAGGCCCTCAAGCCCGGCGGCAAGCTGGTTATCGACTTCCTGAACACGGAACGCACGGTGCGGGAGCTTGTCGCGCAGGAAGAGAAAACTGTGGAGGGCATCCCGTTCGACATCCGGCGGCACCTCGACAGTGACTTCATCGTGAAGGATATTCGCTTTACGGATGCTCAAGGCCAGCCGCAGCACTACCAGGAGCGGGTGCGGGCCCTGAGCCGGGAGTCGTTCGAAGAATACTTTGGCATGGCGGGGCTGCGCCTGGTAGAAGTGCTCGGCAACTATCAGCTGGGGCCCTTCGAGCCCGCTACCTCCCCCCGAATGATTTTTATCCTGAAAAAATAAGGCTGGATCTGAGCGGCTTACCGCTGCTTCCTAAACCTGAAGCTAGCCTGTGTGCTTTGGGCCGCTGCCTTACTCCCTACCTCACTATCTGCCCATGTGGATTGCCCTGTTCGTGCTGTTTGCCACAGTGCTGGGAGCCGGCTGGCTTACGCGCTTTGTGCCCACGGCCCATACCACCTGGATGAAGCCGTTGCTGGCATTCAGTGGCGCCTATTTGTTTACGCTCACCATCACGCACCTGCTGCCGGAGGCCCTGCAAATGTCAACTGACTCGCACCGGGTAGGGTATTTTGTGCTGGCTGGCTTTTTTGGGCAGCTGGTACTGGAGGTGTTTTCGCAGGGCGTGGAGCACGGCCACATGCACCATCATACCTCCCACGTGGGGCGCGTGCCGTTTCTGCTGCTGGGGGCCCTCGTGGTTCATTCCTTCCTGGAAGGCAGTATTATGGTGCCGGGCTCAGCTACCGGGGAAGTGGGGCAAAACTTCTACCTGATTATGGCGGGAGTGGCCCTGCACCACATTCCCGCCGCCTTTGCCCTGATGGCTACTCTGTTGCTGCGGCTGGGCAGCTTTCGGCGGGCCCTGCCTTTTCTGGTATTGTTTGCGCTGGCGTCTCCCGCCGGGGTGCTGGTGAGTAACTACGTGGTGCTGGAAGAACTCCTCACGGGCGGCTGGTACGCGGCTCTGCTAGGCCTAGTAGCCGGCAACTTCCTGCATGTTTCCACTACCATTCTGTTTGAGACCAGCCCGGAGCACCGCTTACCCTGGCCAAAGCTGCTGGCTACGGTAGCCGGCACCGGCCTGGCCCTGCTGGTAGCCTAACTCGGGGTCAGAGCACGTCGAAGGTGGGGGCGCCGCCCTGGAGAAACCGCTCCAGCTGGGCTGCCCGGGCCTGCTGCCGGCGCAGCTCACGCTGCAGCTGCAACACCCGCTGCCGGAGCAGGAGTACTACGTCTATACTTTCGGTGCCCAGGCCCAGGTCGTGGTGCAAGCGGGCTAGGCGGGCCAGGTGCTCGGGTTCCTCCTCGATGGTATCGGGGGCAGCCGCCAGACGTACCAGACCCAGTTCAGCAAATTCGCGCACAACGGCCTCGTTCAGGCCATAGCTGACGGCGCACTCGTGGTAGGTGATGGTAATGAGGTGAGTTTCCATGGCAGGTTCGTTGGGGCATTGCCAGTGCAGGATCTTACGAAAAAACGGGTGCGCTACGCTGATTTGCGGAGCGCCGCCAATTGTCGGAAAAGGTCTTTTTCCGGCTCGGTCAGGTGCTGGGGCAGCGTCAGGGTCAGCCGCAGGTACAAGTCGCCGAACTGCCCGGGCTGGCGGTACACCGGGAAGCCCTTGCCCCGCAGCCGCAGGCGGGTGCCATTGGGGGTTTCGGGCTTGATGGTGATTTTGACGGGCCCCGAGAGCGTGTCAATCTGCTGCTCGCCGCCCAGGGCCGCGGTGTACACGCTCACGGGCACATCCATGGTAAGGTCGGCTCCGGTGCGGGTATAGCGGGCGTCGGGCTTTAGGCGGAAGGTGATGTACAAGGACCCGTTGGGGCCACCATTGCGGCCGGGGGCCCCCTGGTCGCGCAAGCGGATGGTCTGCCCGTCTTCCACGCCCGGCTGAATGGTGATGCGCAGTTTCCGGTCGTTTACCGTGAGCGTGCGGGGCCCGCCGTGGTAAGCTTCTTCCAGGGACAGTTCCAGCTCGGCCTGGTAGTCCTGTCCGGCCCGGGCGCGGGCGTTGCCGCCCCGCTCGCCCCCCATGTTACCGAAGATTGAGCTGAAAAAATCGGAGAAGTCGGCTTCGTCGCCGAAGGGGCTGCTCCCACTGAAACCACCACCGCCCGGTTGCCCGTACTGAGACCAGTCGAAGCCTCCACCGCCCCGGCTGCCCGCCTGCTGGTAGCGTTGCCAGTCGGCCCCCAACTGGTCATACTTTTGCCGCTTTTCCGGGTCGCTCAGCACCTCGTTGGCCTCGTTCACTTCCTTGAAGCGCTGCTCAGCTTCCGGGTTGTTGGGATTCACATCGGGGTGATGCTGACGTGCCAGCTTGCGGTACGCCTTTTTAATCTGCTCCGGGGTAGCAGTTTTCTCTACACCCAGTACTTTGTAGTAGTCTTTGTAGTCCACTTCGTAAGAGATATGCCGCAGAATGACCGAAAAACTAACCCGCGCCGGAGCGGGCTTGGGCCTTGCACAAACGTAGCGCTATCCTCAAAGTTGTGCGCAAACGGCTGGCCTAGTTTTTGCCTTCCCGCAAAAATCGTAATTTACTTGCTTCCCACCTTGTTTTCCACCCCTTACCTTCGCTGATATGAAACGTATTATGCTGACCACTACGGCCCTGCTGCTGGCCCTTGGCTGTTGGTCGTCTGTGCAGGCTCAAACCAAACTGCCACCCCGCCGCACGGTAGCCCCCAAGCCCAAAGCAGCTGCACCTAAGGGTATTACCTTGAAAGAAGGCTATGCCATGAAGGATGGCAAGCTGATGGTAACCCGCAATGGCCACACCGACCCGGTTTCCCGCACGGAGCAGCTCGTGAATGGCACCACCATCAAAGCCGATGGCACCGTTATCATGCGCGACAGCACGCGTGTGATGATGAAAGAGGGCGATATTATGTCCTTGAGCGGCCGCCTCACCACGGTAGCCATGAAAGCCGAACAGGATAGCCTGATGAATGTGGTGAAAGAAAACACCAAAGTAAAGCTGAAATCCAAGCGCAAAGGCCGTTAGGCCAACGGGGCTTCTGGAAGCTTTTCTGGCGGGGTACTGCGGCTGTCATGCCGCAGTACCCCGCTTGCTATTGGGGCAGGGTGTAATCCTGCAGGATTTCGCGGGCTTCGGCATCAGAAGTGGCTTCTACTACTTCGTTAATCACGAACTGCACTTCCGCTTCCGTCCACTTCTGGGCTTCGGCGGCTTTCACGAAGGCCCCAAGTAAAGCAAACCGGCCGGCTGATGGGGCGGGTACCCACTGCACTTTCTTACGGATTCTCATTTTCTGTAGGAATGGTTAAGGGTGGGCGGCGCGCACCACTTTCAGCTGCACCGGGGCCACCCCAGCCTCCACAATGCCAATCTTGCGGGCTGCCTTGCGGGATAAGTCAATGATGCGGCCTTTGGCATGCGGGCCCCGGTCTGTGATGGTAACTTTCACGGAGCGGTGGTTACGCGGGTTGGTCACGCGCACGACGGTGCCGAAGGGCAGCGTATTGTGCGCCGCCGTGCGCTTGCTTGCCCGGTATACGGTGCCGCTGGCGGTTTTTCGGCCGTTAAATTTATCGGCGTAGTACGAGGCCTGCCCGGTTTGGGTAAAAGCCCGGGAGCCGGCACAGCCGGCAAGTGCACTCAGGAAAAGGCAAAAAATCAACAAACGCATACCGGCAATAATAGGCAAAGCTAGTGAGAGGCTGCCGAGCGGGGCCGGGTGGCCGGAATGCGCAGGGCCAGCAGGTTCTGGAAATTTCCCTTAAGCACATTGAAATCTACGGTGCCTTTGATGCCCGGAATATAGGATTCGTCGGAGTGCTGCCAGATAATCCACTTCTCACGGTCCAGGGCCGGTTTTTCTACCTCATAATGGGCCAGCCAGAGTGGGTATTGGTCGAAGTGCCCGGCCAGGTAGCGGCGGTAGAAGCTATAGTTGGAGTACAGAATGGGCCGCACGCCGTAGTGCCGCTCCACCAGGCGCAGCCAGGTAGCAATGCCGCGCCGCATCTGGGCCACATCATGAAACTCCTGGGCCTCTACATCCAATACCGGCGGCAGGTCGCCGGGCCGCAAGTCGGCGGTTTTTACGAATAAGTCGGCCTGCTGGCGCCCATCGTAGTTAGGCTGAAAGTAGTGGTAAGCCCCGCAGTAGATGCCCGCGCGCCGGGCCTCGCGCAGGTTTCGCTGAAACCGGGCGTCGCGCAGGGTTACGCCTTCCGTGGCTTTCAGGAAAGCAAAGCGGACGTTGTTTTCGGCTACCCGTGTCCAGTTGATATGCCCTTGGTAGGCCGACACGTCTATGCCATGCACTGTGTAGCCCGTGAGCAGGGGCGTGCGCTCCTGCCCGGTGAGGCGGTGGCTGATGAGCGTAGCGTAGGCCCGGCGCGCGTAGCGATGCACCTGCCGCTGGTAAAGCAGGTAGAAACCCAACGCGCCTAGTAGTAGGAGCACAGCTAGGCTCCGCAGCGCCAACCCCCAGCGGGATTTGTGGCGGCGCGTAGCAGCAGGGCGGGAACGGCTCACAGACGGTTGCATAGCCGAAGTAACGCAGGAAGCACGGTTTCTGATGCCCGAAGCGCCAACAAATAGCCGACCAGCGTACCTGAATACCGTACTTTTGTGCGAAACCAATCCTTTGCTTATGGCTTCTACCGCTGATGATGCCCGCGACGAATCAGGGCACTTAATTCGTGAGCTGCACGGCGTCACGCTGGCGCAAATCCTGGAGTATCTGGTATTGCACTACGGCTGGGCCGAGCTGGACAGCCGTATCCGCATCAACTGCTTTGCCGTGAACCCCAGCATCAAGTCCAGCCTCACATTTCTGCGGCGCACGCCCTGGGCCCGCGCCAAGGTAGAGGCCCTGTACGTGCAGGCGCGTACGGCCGAAGTGCTGGGTAGGAAGAAGCCGTAACTGCTTGTTTAATATAGATTTATTTCTATAACACAAAATTTTATTCTACGTACAGGGGCTCATTCCACCCCGCGTGCCGGTTCCTGGTACGCGTCTTGCAACCACTCCGGCAGCAAGACCTTTTCACCTTTCACCCCCTGTGTTATGAACGCCTTCCTTCGCAATATTTCCGCCCTCACCCTGTTTGCCGGCTCTTTTGTAGTGAGCACCAACGCTACGGCCCAGGCCGTGCAGCAAGGTAATGGCGCCCTCGTGCAGAAAACCGACCGCTCGGTGTGTATGACGGCCGACCTGACGGGCCTGAGCACCTGCGTAAACATGAACCAGACGCAGTACCTGATTACGCCTTCCGGCAACGAAACCTCCGTTTGGAAAGGCACGGTACCCGCCGAGCTGCGTCCCGCCAAAACC
This sequence comes from Hymenobacter lutimineralis, assembly GCF_008271285.1. Lineage (NCBI taxonomy): Bacteria > Pseudomonadati > Bacteroidota > Cytophagia > Cytophagales > Hymenobacteraceae > Hymenobacter > Hymenobacter lutimineralis. The sequence continues at coordinate 33,427 of NZ_VTHL01000010.1, forward strand.
CTGGTGAAGGACGCTACCTGGCAGGAGCGGGGCCGCACCTTCGATACGCACTCGGTAACCACCCCCGATGGTAAAATCTCCCTGACGCTTCACTATAAGGCCAACGGCGCCAAGTAAGCGCTGCAACGGCAGTAAGTCGTATTTTCGAAGCCAGCCGCCTCCCGCGGCTGGCTTTTTTGTGGGCGTTGCCGTTTAGGAATTTTTATGAAAGACATTGCCGAAAAATCGGGGCCTGGGGCTTTGCTGCTGGGGCTGCTGGGGTTTCTGACCTTCGAGACGGGGGCATTCTACGTGCTTCGGTTCCTTACGGCCAGCTTGGGCGAAACCAACCAGTATCAACCCGAAAATACCATCGTCAGCAACTGGGTGAAAACGGTGGTGTTTCTGCTGCTCTACCTCGCGCTGCTGATTGGGGCAATGCTGCTGCTGAGCAACCGCCTGCCCCGGCGCTACCGCGGACAGGTGATGGGCTGGTTTTACCTGGCCCTGCTCACGGGCTTTGTACTGCTGATACCGCTGTTTAATTAAGCTTACGGCAAAAAAAAGCCACTGCCTGGGGCAGTGGCTGGGAAACCTGAGGCCGGTCGGTCCCGGCGGTATATAGAGCCGCAGAACGGCAGGTTACTGACGACGGATATTTATTTCGCGGGGCTGGTTGGTGGCATCCTGGTACGGAATGCGGACCAGCAGCTCCGGGCCTTCGTGCACTGCGTCAATGCGCGACAGGTCCAGGGTATCGGGCAGCTCCAGGGAGCGGATAAACAGGGGGGCTGCGAGCGTGGCCTCTGGTTCGTGCCGGTACTCGGCATACACGGTGAGCTGCTGGTTGTGCAAGACCACGTGAAAGTTTTCGGGATGCACCGATGGCGCCGCTACCCGGATAACGACGCCCTTCTCGCGCTTATCTACGCGCATCGTAGCCTGCGCAATGCCTCCACCCAGCGTGTTCAGCAGGTCGAGTTGCGGAGCTATGGTGCGAATAAATTCTGGGCTGATGAGCTTCATGGGTTGGTTCCTTTCTTGGTTCGCATACCCTTATGCAAAGGGCATACCAGCCCCAAAGCCTGAGCTTTTTTGCGCCAGAATGACGGCCGGTAACTGGCTTATAAACGCCCTTTTACGCCATAATGGCGGCTACGCCGCGGTTTCTCTCTGCAAACAGAATTGGGAGACTCACCGAAAAAGCTAAAACGGGTAGCAACCCCCGGCCATATGCCGGTATCTTTGTCTGCGGCGCAGCCCGCCGGTACGTTTGGCGGCCGGACTGGTTGGTATATATCCCGTAGCATCATCTGTATACTGTATATGGACAAAGGAAAAAAAGCCCTGATTTTCATCTTCATCACGATTGTGGTTGATGTGATTGGGCTGGGCATCATCATTCCCGTGTTGCCGCGGCTGATTGAGCAGCTCACGGGGGAGGGCCTGAGCGAGGCAGCGCAGTATGCGGGCTGGCTCACCTTTGCCTATGCCGTCATGCAGTTTTTGTGTTCTCCCGTGCTGGGCGGCCTCAGCGACCGGTACGGGCGGCGGCCGGTGCTTCTGTTTTCCTTGCTGGGACTGGGCATCGACTACCTGTTTCTGGCCCTGGCCCCTTCCATTGCCTGGCTGTTTGTGGGGCGCCTGATTGCGGGCGCCGCGGGGGCCAGCTTCACTACCGCCACCGCGTACATCGCCGACGTAAGCACCCCCGAAAAACGGGCGCAGAACTTTGGCCTCGTGGGGGCGGCGTTTGGATTGGGCTTCACCATTGGGCCGGCTCTGGGTGGATGGTTCAGCCACCTGGGGCCCAGGGCGCCCTTTGTGGTAGCAGCCGTATTGAGCCTGCTCAACTTCCTGTACGGCTACTTTGTGCTGCCCGAGTCGTTAACGGCGGTCAACCGACGGGCCTTTGAGTGGAAGCGCGCCAATCCTGTGGGCTCGTTGCTGCAGCTGCGCCGCTACCCGGTGGTGGCCGGGCTGGTAATTACCCTGGTGCTCGTGTACATAGGGGCCCACGCCGTGCAGTCTACCTGGACGTACTACACTATGCTCAAGTTTGGCTGGACGGAGGCCTGGGTGGGCTATTCGCTGGGGGTGGTAGGCCTGCTCACGGCGCTGGTGCAAGGCGGGCTTATCCGGGTGCTGCTGCCGCGGCTGGGGCAGCGCAACGCCGTGTACGTGGGGCTGCTGCTGTACGTCATTGGGCTGACCCTCTTTGCTCTGGCCGGCCGCAGCTGGCAGATGTTTGCCTTTCTGGTGCCGTACTGCCTGGGCGGAATTACCGGGCCCGCGCTGCAGGGCATTATTTCCGGGCAGGTGCCGGCCAATGAGCAGGGCGAGCTGCAAGGCGGCCTGACCAGCCTGATTAGCCTCACTTCCATCATCGGGCCGCTGCTGATGACGAACCTGTTTGCCTATTTCACCCGCGCTACTGCCCCGGTCTATTTTCCCGGAGCGCCCTTCGTGCTGGGCTCCCTGCTGGCCCTGGCGGGGCTGCTGTTTTCGCTCCGCTCCCTGGCCCAATACCGGCAGCCCGAGTCCGCCGCAGTGCCCGGCGCCGATGCCCTACCGGTACACTAACCCCTTGTCCACTTACTGACGATGCTTACCGTTCGCCTCGCCCAGGAACCCGACTTGCCCGCTATTGAGCAGCTTATCCGGCGCGTAGTGCCCCTGATGCACGCCGCGGGCAACTTTCAATGGGAAGCTTCCTATCCCAATGCAGTTGTATTCCGGCAGGACATAAGCCGCGGGCAGCTCTGGGTAGCGGAGTGGGAAGGCCAGGTCGCCGGCGTAGCCGCCCTCACCACCGACCAGGATGCCGAGTACGCCCAGGCCAACTGGGATGCTGCCGAGGAAGCGCTGGTTACCCACCGACTAGCCGTAGACCCCGCCGCGCAGGGCCGGGGCATTGCCGCCGCCCTGCTGCAGCAGGCCGAAACGTTGGCCCGGGCCCGGGGGCTGCACAGCCTGCGCGTCGATACCAACTCCGAAAACCAGGCTACGCAGCGGCTGTTCCCCAAGCTGGGCTACCGCTTTGCCGGAGAAATTACCCTGGCCTTCCGGCCGGGCCTGCGGTTCTACTGCTACGAAAAACGCCTCGACTAGCCAGGCGCTACTGCCTGCTTTGAAACTAACCGGGGTTAGCTGCGGAGCCCGGAATTGAGCGGCCCGCGCCCTGTCCGGAAAGCCTCGTTGATGGCTTGCGCAAGGCGGCGGAATACTTTACTCTTGCCAGGTGCCAAACTTGCCGGCCTGGTAATCGGCGTAGGCTTGGCGAATTTCGGCTTCTGAGTTCATGACAAAGGGGCCGTAAGCAACAATCGGCTCCCCAAACGGGCGGGCGTGGCCCAGCAGCAGCACGGCATCCGCGCTCTGGGCTTCCACGTGCAGGTCGTTGCCGTCGTAGTTGAACTCCACCAGTTGCCGGGCCTCGGCGGACTGCCCATTTACTTGAAGCTTACCCCGAATAACGTAGCAGAAGATGGTGTGCTCGGCCGGAATGGTGAGGCTGAGCTTGCCTCCCTGCTGAAACTGCACCGTAGCCAGGGCTACCCCCGCCGGCGACTCAACCGCGCCCTGCGTGCCACTCCAGGTGCCCGATACTGCCTGCAGCTGCACCCGCCCTTCGTCCAGCGTGACCACCGGAATCTGGCTGGCTTGCAGGCCGGTATAGCGTGGTGCCACCATCTTGTCCTTAGCCGGCAGGTTCACCCACAGCTGCAGAATTTCCAGCGGGCCGCCGGTTTGCTTGAACGCGTCGGAGGAAACTTCGGAGTGAATCAGGCCGCTGCCCGCCGTCATCCACTGAATACCGCCCGCTTCAATCACGCTCTGGTGGCCGCCGCTGTCCTGGTGCATAATGTCGCCTTCCAGAATAAACGTCACGGTTTCGAAGCCCCGGTGGGGGTGGGGCCCAAAGGGCAGCCCGCGGTTGCTGGGCGGATATACCTGCGGGCCGTGGTGGTTTAAGAACAAAAACGGGTCGAGGTGCTCGACACTGCGGGTGGGCAGCGCCCGGTACGTGATGAGGTCGGCAATGGGCGCGCTCTGGGCACGGTGCAGCTGTTTGATGGTGCGCATAGAAAGGAAAAAAGGCTGGCTTTCTGCATACCGCCTCCCCGGCCAGATAGTTTTGCCGCCGCCTGGAAAACCTGGCGGCCCGGCCCGGAGTTTATCCACCTTCATCCCACTGTTCCACCTGTCATGCCTGCTTTATTTTCTCCGTTCACGCTTCGCAGCCTCACCCTGAAAAACCGGCTGGTGGTATCCCCCATGTGCATGTACAGTGCCCAGGACGGGTTTGCCAACGACTGGCACCTCGTGCACCTGGGTAGCCGGGCCGTGGGCGGGGCCGCCCTTATCATTCAGGAAGCCACCGCCGTTTCAGCCGCCGGGCGCATCACCCCCGACGACCTAGGCATCTGGCAGGACGACCATATTCCCTTCCTGCGCCGCATCACCGAGTTTATCAAAGCCCAGGGCGCCGTGGCCGGCATCCAGCTGGCCCACGCCGGCCGCAAGGCCAGCCACGCCAGCCCCTGGAAAGGGGGCGAAGCCCTGCCCGAACAAGCCGGGAGCTGGACCACGGTAGCCCCCAGCCCGGTCCCGTTCACTGCAGCGGAGCCCACGCCGCAGGCTTTATCCGTGGCTGAAATCCAGCAGGTAGTAGCCAATTTCCAAGTGGCCGCCGGGCGGGCCCTGGCGGCCGGGTACCAGGTAATTGAGCTGCACGCGGCCCACGGCTACCTCCTGCACGAGTTTATGTCGCCGCTCAGCAACCAGCGCACCGATGCCTACGGCGGCTCCTTCGAGAACCGCATCCGGCTGCTGGTGGAGGTAGTGCAGGCCACCCGCGCTGTGTGGCCGGCCGAGCTGCCGCTGTTGGTGCGTATTTCAGCAACCGATTGGACCCCGGGCGGCTGGACGGTCGACGACTCGGTGGCGCTGGCGGCAGTATTGCTTAACCATGGAGTAGACTTGCTGGACTGCTCTACGGGCGGCAACGTGGCCCAGGCAACCATACCTGTCGGGCCACTCTACCAAGTGCCGTTTGCGGAGCGCATCCGCCGCGAAACCGGGATGCCCACCGGGGCGGTAGGGCTCATTACCTTGGCCCAGGAAGCCGAAGCCATTATAGCCCGCGGGCAGGCCGATCTGGTGCTGCTGGCCCGGGAGCTGCTGCGCGACCCGTATTTCCCGCTGCACGCGGCCCAGGCGTTGGGCGCCGAAGTGCCCTGGCCCGATCAGTACCTACGAGCTAAACCCCGCTAACTTTTGGATAATAAGCAGTGGCTAGAGCTACTCATAAAACGTTAAAAAGGGCTGTTTCCAGTTTGGAAACAGCCCTTTTTGAAATTAGAGAAAATAATTCTCAGCCAATGGTCACACTTATTACGGAATATTCGTAGAATTACGAAAGATTCGTAATAAGGCTATGGAACGACTGACTTCCCCCGAAGAAGAGGCCATGCGCGCTTTCTGGCAGCTACAGGGTGGCTTCATCAAAGATGCGTTGGAGCTACTGCCCAAGCCCCGGCCGCCCTACACTACGCTGGCTTCCACTGTGCGCAACCTCGAGCGCAAAGGCTACCTGCGGAGCGAGAAGCTGGGCAACACCTTCCGCTTCACTCCCCTGATACCGGAGGAAGACTACCGGAAGCGGTTCCTAGGCACCTTTGTGGGTGACTATTTCCGAAACTCCTACAAAGAGCTGGTGTCGTTTTTCGCGCAGGAGCAGCAAATCAGTGCCGAGGAGCTGAAGGAAATCATTGCCATGATTGAAAAGCAGCCTCCCCAGAAATGATACCGGACCTGCTGCTTTACTTACTGAAGGCCAACGGGGTGCTGTTGCTGCTGCTGGGGCTGTACTACGCCCTGCTGCGCCGGCTTACCTTTCACCAACTCAACCGGGCCTATCTGCTGGGGGCCGGCGTTTTCTCGCTGCTGTACCCTGTTTTGGATGTAGCTGTGCTGCTGCCGGCTCCGGCGGCATTGCGCGAAGTGGTTTTCCCCGCCTGGGCTGTCGATAGCCAACAGGCTGATGGTGTGCCCACTCACTTGGCTCCCGATTATGGTAGCTGGCTGCTGGTCCTGTACTGGGCGGGCGTGGTGGTGCTGGCGCTACGCCTTCTGGTGCAGGGGGCCTCATTGGCGGGCATGCACCGGGCTTCCCGGCCCGCCGTCATCGTGGGCGTGCCGTTTCGCCAGGTAGCGGCCGATGTGAATCCTTTCTCGTTTTGGCAAACCATCTACCTGAACCCGGACCAGCACGGCCCTGCAGATCTTCCGGCCATTCTCTTGCACGAGCGGGTGCATGTGCGGCAATGGCATACGCTGGATGTACTGGCTGGCCACCTGCTGCGCATCATCGGTTGGTTTAGCCCCGGCGCGTGGCTGCTGCTCCGGGCCATGCAGGAAAACCTGGAGTTCATCACCGATGAGGAAGTGCTACGCACCCATCAGCTTGATGCCAAGCAATATCAATACAGCCTCGTGCGGCTGAGCACCCTGGCGCCGGGCCCAGCGCTGGTAACACCCTTTTCCTTTATCACGCTCAAAAACCGAATTCAAATGATGAATGCTCACCAATCTTCCCGTAAACAGGCGGCCCGGTACCTGCTGGTGCTGCCCCTGGCCCTAGGGCTGCTAAGCTTCTCCTCGCCCGCCGCTACCTCGGCCGTGTTGGCACCCGTTGCGGCACCGGCTTCTTCCGGCCCGGACGTGACCACACCGACGACCATCAGCGCCCTGCCGCCCAGTGCCCTGGCCTATATTGTGCAGCAGTACCCGGGCTACCGCCTTATCGGTGTATCGGAGGTGCGGGCCGCCGATGGCTCCAATCTGCGCTACAAGGCCGAAATTGCCATTGGCCGCCGCCCCGAGCATGTGCTGTTTGACCCCAAGGGCGCACCCGTGGCGGAGGTGGCTGCCGTCGAGCCCCTGTACTACCTCGATGGCAAAGCCACCTCCAAAAGCGAAGTGGATAAGCTTGATCCTAAAACCTTGGCCGATATGCACGTACTGAAAGGGGAGCCCGCCCGCGCCCTGTTCGGCGACCAAGCTGCCGATGGCGTAGTGTTGATTACCACAAAGGCCAATGCCAACTCGGCGGCCGTGCTGGCCCTCAACAAACGGGTAGAAGCGGTAGCGCCCAAGGAAAAGCTCAACATGGGCGAAGCTCTTATCCTGGTGAATGGCAAAGAAACCACGGAGGCTGACCTACGCAAAATTTCAGCTGCCAGCATTAAGGAAATGCGCGTGCTGAAAGGAACCGAAGCGGAAAAGCAGTATGGTGCCAAAGGCAGCAAAGGCGTGGTCATCGTCACCACGAAATAGCCTGCCCAAGTGGTGGTATAAAGCAAAGGCCCGCTGCCGGATGGCAGCGGGCCTTTGCTTTGGTGCTAAAGACTGGCAGCCGGTTACTTAGCCGCGGCAGTCGGGGGTAGAATCCAGTCGTGAATGGTTTCCAGAGCCAGAGGGGAAAACACGGGCTGCGACTGGCCGCCCACTAAGGGCCATTCTACCATGGGCGGCTGAAACTGGTGGTTTACGCCTTCCAGGCGCTTGGTGGTCAGGTCGCCATTATTTTTCAGGGCTTTTTCGAGGGGAGGCAGGTTGGTGGCCGGGTTCACCTGGGCATCTTCGGTACCGTGCAGCAGCAGTACCGGGCAGCGCACCCCGCCCAGCCCCTGCAGCGGACTGAAGTCAAGGTAATAGCGGTACCAGGGGGTGGTCATCCACTCGGCTGTGGAGAGTACCTGAGCCGCGGGCATCTCGGGATAGAACTGGCGGAGCATATTTTCCAGAATGGCGCGCGCCTGGGTATTGTCAGCCGTCTGCCGCACGACATCAATCAGCGTCTGCTGCTTTTTGAGGTTAGCCTCCACCTGCTTTTTCTGGGCGCTGCGCTGGCGCATCTGCTGCTGGGCCAGGAAGGTTTCAATCTGGGCGGAGTTGGCGCCCGTGGCACGCATTTTCTCGGCCTGCCGCCGAATGTCCTGCTGGGCTATTTCCTGGCGGCGGGCCTCGGCGGCCTGGGCCGTATCGGGCTGGCCATCGGCCCGGCCCAGGGCCTGCTGGTAAGCTAGATGCTCCCGGCCAACTACGCCCGTTGCCGCGAGGGAAACCACGAAGGCCGGGGGCAGGGGCTGCGCCGCCGCGAGCAGGGCTACGTTGCCGCCCTCGCCGTGGCCCAGCAGCCCCAGCCGCGTAACGTCGAGCAGGGGGCGGGTGCGCAGAAAGTTGAGGGCTGCCTGGGCGTCCTGCACGCGCAGGGGCGTGGTAATCTGGCGCGAGTCGCCGGTGGAGCGGCCCGTGCCGCGGTCATCAAAGCGCAGCACGGCCACGCGGTGCCGCGTCAGGTAATCGGCCAGGCTGCCAAACAGGTTGTAGTCGACGAATGGGGCGTCGCGGGTTTGCAGGCCCATGTCGGAGAGCAGAACCACGGCGGGGAAGGGGCCTTCCCCGGCCGGCGTGGTGAGCGTGCCGCTCAGCTGGGTGCCATCGGACACGCTGATGGTTACTTCCTCGATGCGGTAAGGCGGCTGAAACTTGAAGTTCTTGGGCGGAGGCGGCAGAGGAGAGTAGCGCAGCGTGAGGGCCGTCTTGTACCCGGGCTGCTCCCACTGGCCCGTGAGCTGGGGACCGTCGGGGAGGCGGCGGCTGACGAAGCGGCACCCCACCTCAGCCGAGGTAAACGTAACGGTGTCGCCCTTCACCAGCACCTCCATGGGCACGCGGTTCAGGCGCTGCTGCGGCACATCGAGAGAAGCAAAATAGGCGTTGTTGGCCAGCTCCGTAATGGCAATGCGCACCTCCAGCTTGCCCCCGGGTACGGGCAGCGGGCCCTGCCACTGACCTTCGAGGCGCAGGCGGGCCGAAGCTCCCGAAGCAGCAGGCGCGGGAGAGGGCGGAGTGGTTTGTGCGGAGGCCAGCTGCGCGACCAGCAGGCACAACAGGCAGCCCCAACCCAGGCGGGTAAAAAATAATTTCATTCCGGCAAAAGCAACAGAGGTGTATTAGCAACGTGTAAGGTAGCCACCGTCACGCTGGTACACAAACGGCGTAGCGCCGCGCAGCTACTGTGCAGGTTGATGAAGGAAAAAGCTAGGGCAGCAATACCCGGTCGATGACGTGTACCACCCCGTTGGTGCACTGCACATCAGGAATAACCATGGAAGCAGCGGTGGGGTTGCTGGCCCCCTTTACGGTGAGGACACCATTGGTAAAAGGCCCAAAGGTGAGCGGGCTGCCGCCCAGGGGGGTAGCCGAAGCCGGCAGCTGCGGGGTAAACTGCCCGCCCGGCACCACGTGGTTGAGCAGCACGTTGGTTACCACGTTCTTGGGCAGTTTGCGGATATCCGCCGGCTTATCCAGGGCCACGCCTAGGGTGCGGCCCAGCTCCTGAAAGGCCGCATCGGTGGGGGCAAACACGGTGTATTGCGGGCTACCCTTCGAAAGGGCACCGGCCAGCTCGCAGTACAGCACGGCCTCTACCAGGTAGGTCAGCTCCGGCTTCACGAAAACCTGCCCCTGGCTCAGGGCCACGGCCGACTGCACAATGTCGGCATTGGTGGCCAGCAGCACTTTATCGATGACGTGGACCGTGCCGTTGGCCGTGACAATGTCGGTGCTCAGAATGCGGGAGCCGTTCACGTAGGTGTCGTTGCCGCGCTTGAAGTAGCGCCGCGCTACGCCCAGGGCCGAACCCGAGGAGCCCCCCGCCTGCAGCGTACTGCCCTGAAGGGCGCCATTGGCCACGTGGTAGTAAAGGGTGTTTTGCAAAAATGGCCGCTGCAGAACCAGCAGATCGGCTGCCTGCCGCAAACCGAGCCGGGCAAAGGCATCGTTGGTGGGCGCGAAGACGGTGAAAAATCCGTTGCTCTGCGGGGCCGGGTTTTTGTTGGACAGCAGTTCTACTACGCCCCCGCGCACGGCGGCGTCTTCCAGCATCTGGAAGTCAGGGTTGGCTACGGCCAGCGCGGCAATAGAGGGGTCGGTATCGGGGGAAGAGCAGCCCAGCAGCAGAAGACCGCCGCAGAGAAGCCCGCCCAGGCGGGAGCGTAAAGAGTAGAGCATGCAATAGAGGGAAGAGGAGTGGCAGAACAAGCAGTCAGACTCAGCAGAGCGTGGTCGGCTAACTAACGAAAGCAGCTGCCCGGCGGATTTGTTTGGCAAAACAATCCGGGGGGTACGGCGCTTCGTACATCGCCTGCTTTAAATATATACTGCTCTTCTCGTTACCACACCTCATGTCACACTCCTACTCCCTGGCCGCCCTGGCCACTTCCGTTCTGCTTGCTGCGGCCCCGCGCGCGCAGGCTCAAAGCATCATCACGGGCTTTATGGCTGGTAAAGGCCACGGCTCGGTAGCCGTAAGCGGCACGCTGGAACGGTACACGGCAGTGTACCTGGTACCGGAAAAGGTGGATGCCGTGCCGGTTTTCAAAAAAATCAATGTTTCGTCCATCAACCTGTTTGCCAACTACGGCCTTAGCGACAAGGTGGAAGTGGTGCTCAGCCTGCCCTACATTCGCTCGGAAGGGCAGGCCGATGACCAGGTAGTGCAGGCTCAGGGCTATACCAACCGCCGCCAAGGCTTTCAGGATATTTCGGCTTACTTGAAGTTTAAGGGGTACTCTACGGAGGTGGGCAGCAGCCAGCTCGATTTGCTGGGCGCAGTGGGCGTAAGTACGCCGCTGAGTAATTACCAGTCGGCTCAGGGGGTGCAATACATCATTGCCATTGGCAACCGCGCCACTAAGGGTACAGCCCTGGGCGTGGCGCACCTGAAAACGCCGATTGGGGTGTTTCTGACCGGGCAGGCCGGCTACAGCCTGCGCAGCGGCCGGGTACCCAACGCGTTTTTGGCGGAGGCCAAAGCCGGCTATGCTGGGCTGAAGCTGTACGTGGAAGGATGGATTTCCTTTCAGAAGTCGGACAAATCCGGCACCGATATTCTGCAGCCTGGCTTTGATGGCAACTTCACCGCTACCCGGGTAGACTACGCTCGTGTGGGGGGCAGCATTTTCCGCCCCTTGGCTAAGGGCGTGGGCGTAGTGCTGGGCGCTAGTACCTACGTAGCGGGCCGCAACATTGGGAAGTCTACGGCAGGCTCCCTGGGCGTAGCGTACAACTTCTAGCTTCCGGGCAACAGGTCGCCGATATGCGCCGTGCGCGCCATCACCAAGGCGTGCAGCTGCGCTTCGGATAGGTCGTCCAGGGCCAGCAGGGCCGCGTAGGGGTTGCCGGGCAGCTCAAGCAGGTGGGCAAATGCCGGCTCTGTTTTCATGCCTTGCTGCTTGAGCTGGCGTACGGCTGTCCGCCACGCGGGCCCGCCCAGTTGGAGGATCCGGTCTTCAACCAGCAGGTGCCGAAACCCGTTCTGGGCCGCAACGGGCCGAGCCTGCCCGAAGATTTCTACGGCAAAACCAGCTTGTTGAAACTGACACAACGTGGTGGAGAATCCATCGATTACCGGCTGCGCCAGCGCGAAACCCGGCTTGGTGCCGAAGTGCCGACGGAGTAGTGCCTGAAAAGCTGCCGTGGCCGGGGTGGGTACTTCGCACAACACGTCTAGGTCGCTGCTAGCTATGTCCACGTCCAGCGGTACGGTGCCGGCCAGCGTGGGCCTGAACTCGTTGAGCAGACTCCATATCCCCGCGCTTTGCAGCGCAGCGTAGGCCTGCTGCTGCCGGGCCGGGCCAGTGCGCAGATAGTCCAATTCATGCCAGTTGCGGGGCGGCATTGCAGAAATTTAAGAAGGAAGCTGAAAGTACGGGTTCTGAATAATGCCCAGCACATTGGCGAACGGGTCCAGCACCGTGCCCAGCAAAATGCCGCCGCCCACGTCATGTACCGCCTCGTGCGGCGTAGCCCCCAGCGCCAAAAGTCGGGCAAATGCCGCTTCGGCGTCGGGCACGCCCCAGTAGGCTACCTGCCCACCCGTTCCGGTGGGGCCGTCGGGTATCAGGCCCAGCTCGTAGCCACCTACGTTGAAGCCCGCGTAGAATGGCTCGTTGAAATAAGGCTCCTCGCCCAGCACAGCGCGGTACCAGGCCACGGCTTCGGGTAGGTTACTGGCGGTGTAAACGATGGTGCGCAGCCCTAGGAGCATAAGAAACCGGGAAAGAAGTTGGCTGGCAAGATAGCGCATTCCGAAGCTGCGTTGTTCTGGTAATAGTGGTTTGCAACCCCGGGCCGGCCGTGCGCCGTAGGCAAAAGGCTGCCGGCTCCTTCGTTCACCGCTGGTCTTTCCTTTCGCGCTGTTATGTCCGTTGCTACTGCTGCATCTCCCGAGCCCAGGCCTTCCCTTACCACCCCGTTCACCTACGCCGTATTCCGGGCTATCTGGCTGGCCTCGGTTGTTTCCAACATTGGTACCTGGATGCAGAACGTAGCCGGGGTATGGCTCGTCACTACCCTGACCACCTCGGCCCTGCTGGTTGCCCTGATGCAGACGGCCACCAGCCTGCCTTCCTTCCTGCTCAGTATGCCCGCCGGCGCCATCGGCGACCTGATTGACCGGCGCAAGCTGTTGCTGGTGTCCCAGAGCTTTATGGGGGTAGTGGCCTTTTTGCTGGGGGGGCTTACCCTGGCCGGGGAGGTATCGGCGCTGGGCGTGTTGGCCTTTACTTTCCTGCTGGGCTTGGGAGCGGCGGTAAACGCCCCCATCTGGCAGACTGTAACCACGGAGCTGGTGCCGCGCCCGGTGTTGCCCTTCGCCATTACCCTGAACGGGGTAAGCAACAACATTGCCCGGGCTATTGGCCCCGCGGTAGGTGGCGTTATCATTGCGTACTACTCACCAGGCTACGTATTCCTGCTGAACGGCCTCTCGTTTGTGGCTACCTGGGTGGTGGTGTACCGGTGGAAAAGAGCCGAAACCGTAACGAATGGCCCCGCCGAAAACTTCACGGGGGCCCTGCGAGCCGGGCTGCGCTACGTGCAGTATTCTCCCGCCATTTACGCCGTGCTGGTGCGCACCTTTGCTTTCTCCTTCGGGGCCAGCGCTATGTGGGCCCTGCTCTCGGTGGTCACGGCCCGCCGCCTGCTGCTGAGCTCCGGCTCCTACGGGGTGCTGCTTTCCTGGCTGGGAGCCGGCGCCATCACGGGGGCTTTCCTGATGGGGCGGGCTGGTCATCGGCTGTCGTTCAACCAGCGGGTGCTGCTGGGCACCCTGGTGTTTGTGGGCACCAACGTGGGCCTGGCCCTGATTCCTTCGGTGTACTGGCTGTATCCGCTCATGTTTCTATCGGGTATAGCTTGGCTGATGGTGATGACCAGCCTGAGCACCACGGTGCAGCTGCACGTGCCCAAGTGGGTACAGGCCCGTGTGGTGAGCATCTACATGCTGGTGTTTCAGGCGGGCTTGTCGTTGGGCAGCATTGTGTGGGGCGAGCTGGCCGACCGGGCCAATCTGCCGCTGGCCTTGCTGCTGGCCGCCGGCTGGATGCTGCTCAGTCTGCTGCTGGCGCTGCCGTTTCCGCTGCGGCCGGCCGAAAACCTCGACTTCACCCCCGCGGGCACCTGGCCCGTGCCCAACGTTCATCCCGATATTGACCCCGACGACGGACCCGTAGTAGTGATGGTGGAGTACCAGGTGGCCGTAGCCAACCAGCCCGCCTTCCGCCAGGCGGCGGCCCAGCTCACCCGCCTGCGCCTGCGCGACGGGGCCCTGCGCGCCGGCGTGTTCACCGATTTGGGGCGGCCTGAGTGCATCATCGAGTTTTTTTACGTGGCTACCTGGGGCGAGCATGAGCGCCAGCACCAGCGCTTCACCCGCGACGACGCGCAAATTCGGGCGCAGGTGCGCCAGTTTCATACTGGCACGACCCCGCCGCGCGTTACCCATTTCCTGGCTTTCCCGAAGTCGGCCAACGTGGAGGTGGCTACCAACGTGGAAAACATGCAAGGGCAACAGTAGCCCCGGAGGTGCCGGCCACTTGGTCTTACTTTTGCTGTGGCGGGCCAAGTACACGCCAAGGCGGCGGACCCTCTTCCGTTGGTCTTGGAAATTTTCTCACCTTCGTACTGCCTGGGCTGGGCCCCGGCTGCGTAACCACCCCATTCCCTCGGCCTATGCCTAAACTAGTTTTCCTGCTGCTGTTGGCGCTGCTGATGGTAGTCTCCCCCGAAATGAGCTCGGCAGAACCCACTGCCAGCGCCAGCCCCGAGGCCGCCACGCTGGGCCCGCCCAAAGTGCACCGCCCCAACTACAAGCGCTACCGCGGCAACAGCCGCAGTAAAAAACGCCGTCGGGGCTTGTTCAAACGGTGGGCTGCCCGTCGCAAAGCCAAGCGCCAGCAAAAAGCCGCGCCGCCGCGCCGGGGCGTTATTCGGGTAGATGCTCCCGATGTGAAGATGCCCCCCAAGCCCCAGCCATAATCCGACCGGAGCGAAAGACAGAAAGTCCTCCCGCTGCAGCACCCATTCGGGAACTGTAGCGGGAGGACTTTCGCGTTTAAATCAGGGCTGCAGGGCTAGCGCCGTACTTGGGCAGTGGCGTTGGCCGGCACTACGGCTTGGTAAGCGCTGGGCGACAGGTTGAGCGGGTAGCGGTAGGTATTGGCGCCTAGGCTCACCAGTACTTCATACTGCTCACCCACCAGGTTTTGCACGTTCAGCTTGTAGCCGAAGGAGGCCTCGCTGCTGCGGCCCACGGAAAGGCGGGCGCCGTCGCGCATGCGTACAATCTGCACCCGGCCCTTTTGCTGAGCTGGGTTGCTGATGCGCAGCAGATACACATTTTCATCTAGTTTGCTGACGTAGGTGGGAGCCGACGCCGCTACCACCTGGGCTTGGGCAGCGGAAGAAAAGCCCAGAGCGGCAAGGGCGCCAAGCAGTAGAACACGGGAGGGGGTTGACAAAAGCGTTTTCATAGAAAAGTAGGAAAAGGTTGGAGGTTGGTAACGTGCTGACCTTCGCGTTTCAGCTCTGCATCAGTACTGCCTATTAGGTGCTTATTTTGCTTCAACCGTTGCCTGGGCATACCTACATAATGATGTGATAGCGCTTACAGGTGGCCCTGGAGCCGGACTGGCGGCCCTGTATGAGTTCAGATAAGGCCTGGGGGCGGGTTTATGGAGCCGGAGGGCTTCGGGAAAGCAACCACCCGCGCTGGCGTGCGTTAGGGCCAGGGAGTTGGGTTGCCGGCTTCTTCCGCTTACTTAGAGGAATATTCACGCCCTCCGGCGGCTGGCCCTGGTGTTTTCCAGAGCTTTGCCCTGTTTACTTTCCCGACCAGCTGCTCTGCTTCATGGTGTCTGCCCTGCCCTTGAGCGTGTTCAATGCCCTGCCCGACGCCGGCTTGCTCCTGGCGCCCGATCTGACCGTTGTGGCGGCGAACGACGCGTATCTGGCCGCTACGCACACCCGGCGGGAAACTTTGGTTGGGCAAAACATCTTGGCGGCTTTCCCCGATAACCCCGCCGCGCCCGAGCTGGCGGCATCCCTGGCTCAGGTGCAGCGCACGGGCCAGCCCCACCAAACGCCCCCCCTGCGCTACCCGTCTGCTCCGGCCCGCTACTGGCAGGCCCGCCACGTGCCGGTGCCCGACGAGCAAGGCCAGTTAGCCTATATTCTACACTTGTTAAGCGAACTGCCGGCCCAGGTCTCGCACCTGCCGCCAGCCGATGCCCGGGAAGTGCGGGCCCAGGAGGGCAATGAGGAGCTACGGGCCGCCAACGCCGCGCTGGAGCAAGCGGGGCAGGCCCTGCGCGAGCTGAACCAGCAACTGGAAGCCCGGGCCGAGGAGCGTACCCAGGCCCTGCAGGAAGCCCTGCGCGAAGCCCAGGCCCAGCGTGAGCAGGTGCAGGTACAGGAACTTACCCTGCAACAGATTCTGGGGCAGGTGCCGGCGGCGGTGGCCACCTTGCTCGGCCCGGAGCACCGCTACGCGTTTTTCAACAAGCCATACCAGGTGCTGGCGGGCGGGCGGCCCCGCCTGGGCCACACCGTGGCCGAGGTACTGCCCGAAGTGCTGGCGCAGGGTTTCGTGAAGCTGCTCGATGAGGTGTACAGCACCGGCAAGCCTTACTTGGGCGTAGAGGTACCGGTACAACTCCTGAATGCTGCCGGCCAGCCGGAACAGCGCTACGTGGATCTGGTATACCAGCCCATGATTGACGAGGGCGGGATTATCCAGGGTATTCTGGCCTTTATTGTGGATACCACGCAGAAAGTAAAAAGCCAGCAGCAGGCGGCCCAGGCTGAGGCCGATGCCCAGGCCACCACGGCCCAGCTGGCCGCTCAGCGGGAAAGCTTTTTCCAGGTGTTTGCCCAAACGCCGGCTTGCATTGCCATTCTGCGTGGGCCCGAGCACCAGTTCGAGTTCGTGAATGCTCCTTATCAGCAGCTCTTCCCCGGTCGACAGCTGTTGGGCCGGCCCCTGATTGAGGCCCTGCCAGAGACAGCAGAGTATGGCTTTGTGAAACTTCTGGACCAGGTATACCAGACCGGGGAGCCTTACTTCGGCGCCGAAATGCCCCTGCAGATAACGGCCGAAGATGGTAGCCTGCTGCCCGAAGCCTTTTTTACCTTCACTTACCAGGCCTACCAGGAACAAGGACAGCCGGTGGGCGTGTCCATTTTCGCATTCGACGTAACCGAGCAGGTGCGGGCCCGGCAGGAAGCAGCCGTGCATCAGGCGCAGCTACAGGCCCTGTTTGAGCAGGCGCCCGTAGCCGTTGCTATTTTTCGCGGCCCCGATTACCTGATTGAGGTAGCCAACGTGCTGGTGGCCCAGCTTTGGGGCCGGACCCCGGAAGAAGTGGTGGGCCGGCCCCTGCTCGAGGCGTTGCCAGAAGTGCGCGACCAGGGCTTCAAGGAGCTGATGGACGAAGTAGTGGCCACCGGCTCACCCTTTGTGGCCCAGGAGGTGGCCGCCCAGCTGCTGCGCAATGGCCGCATGGAAACGGTGTACCTCAACTTCGTGTACCAGCCCCTGCGCGATGCCAGTGGCCACATCAGCAGCGTGGCGGTGGTGGCCACGGAGGTAAGTGGGCAGGTGGCCGCCCGCAAGGCCAGTGAAGCCAGTGCCCGGCAGCTGCGCCTGCTAACCGATGCGCTGCCCGTGCTTATTGGCTACCTCGACCTAGAGCGCCGCTACCGGTTTGCCAACCGCGCCTACCAAGCCTGGTTTAATCTCGACCCCGCAGAGCTGCTCGGTCGCCCCGTGTGGGAAGTAGTGGGGGAGGCTGCTTACCAGGCCACGCAGGGCTACATGGCGCGGGCCCTGGCGGGGGAGCAGGTAGACTTTGAAGCCCGCATGCCGTACCGGGAAGGCTTCGTCAGGCACATCCGCACCAGCTACATCCCCGATGTGCAGCAGGATAAAGTGGCGGGCTTCTATACCCTGGTCACCGATATAACGGAGCAGGTGCTGGCCCGTGAGCAGGTGCAGGCCGCCAACACCGAACTGGCCGCCGCCAACCAGGAGCTTACGCGCACCAACCAAGACCTGGATAACTTCGTGTACGCCGCCTCCCACGACCTGAAGCAGCCTGTTAATAACCTGAGTGGCCTGTTTGAGGAGCTCTACCGCAGCATCCGGTTTATAGAGCCCGAGGAAGAGCAGGTGTTGGTTCCCCTCATTCAGCAGGCTCTCCATCAGCTCAGCGTCACCATCGACGACCTGGCTATGCTGGGCCAGACCCAGCAGGCCGGCAAGGCTCCGGGGGAGCTGGTGCTGCTGGCCGAGCTGACGGAGGAAGTGCTGAATGTGCTGGAGCCGCAGATGCGGGCCGCCCAGGCACGCATTACTACCGACTTCGCGGCCTGGCCAACCCTGGCGTACCCGCGGGCCAACCTGCGCACGGTGCTACTCAACCTGCTGAGCAACTCCCTCAAGTACGCCGACCCGGCCCGCCCGGCCCGCATTCATCTTTCGGTGTGGGTAGATGCTGGCCAGCCCGTGCTGATGGTGGAAGACAATGGCCTGGGCTTCGACGCCGAAAAATACGGTGCCGAGTTGTTTCAGCTGTTTCGACGGCTGCATCAGCACACTTCTGGCTCGGGTGTAGGTCTTTACCTGGTCAACCGTATCGTGCAGGCCAATGGAGGCCGCATTGAGGTGGATAGCCAGGAAGGCGAGGGCGCTACCTTCCGCATTTGGCTGGGCCGGTCGGGCGAGTAAGCCTCAACCAATAAAGTGCCGTGGGCCCGAGTAAGGCAGCGCCTCTTGCCGAAAAATGCCCGGGCAGCTCCTGGAAACAAGCTGACCCCAGGCTAGGCAGCTAGTGCCCAGCCTGTGCGAAGTAATACAGCAGTCCCGCCACCGCGCTGATGCCAATCCATAGAATCAGGTTCAGCTTAAAGCGGTAAAGCCCAACCAGCGACACCAGCACCCACACCAGACTGGGCCAGTGCAGCTGCGACCAGTGCAGTGGCCCGGCCGGAAAGAGGACACTGCGGCCCAGGTACACCGCCAAGTTGAGGATAACGCCCACCACGGCGGCTGTGATAATGCTGAGCACGGCTTTGAGCTGGGGGTTGTGCTGGGTGCGCTCAATCAGTGGGGCGCCTACCAAAATGAACACAAAGCACGGCAGGAAGGTGTAGTACGTAGTGGTGAGCAGGCCCAGCGCACCAAAGGCCAGGGAGCCGCCAAAGTGCGTGTAGCCGCCCATAAAGCCCACGAAGGCCAGCACCATAATGAGGGGGCCCGGCGTGGTTTCGCCCAAGGCCAGGCCGTCGAGCATCTGGCTCTGCGTGAGCCAATGCAGCTTTTCCACGCTCACCTGCGCCACGTAGGGTAGTACCGCGTAGGCGCCCCCAAAGGTAACCAACGCGGCCTGGGTGAAGAACAGCGTGAGCATGCGCCAAAAGGAAAAATCGGGGGTGGTACCGGCCAGCACCCCAAGCGGCAGTGCCCACAAACCCAGGGCGGCCCCCAACTGTCGCAGCAGGCGGGGCCAGGCAAAGCCAGTGCCGGGCACCATGGAGCGGGTAGTCAGAAAATAGCCCTCTTCGGCCTGGGTAGCGCGGGCGTGGGCAGCTTCCGAGGAAGGGCGTACCGGGAAGAACCGCTGCGCCAGCAGGGCTACCACGGCCGCCCCGATGATGAGCAGGGGAAAAGGAATGTTCAGCCAGAAAATCCCCAGGAAGCTGGCTGCCGCCACGGCATAGTGTAGCGGGCTCAGCAACGACTTCTGCCCGATTTTCATCATAGCCAGCAGTATAACGGCCACTACAGCGGGCTTCAGCCCCAGAAAAACGCCTTGCAGGGCCGGCAGCGTACCTACCGTGACGTAGAGTAAACTCAGCGCGAGCAGGATAAACACCGAAGGCAGCACAAACAGAATGCCCGCTGCCAAGCCACCCCGCGTGCCGTGCAGCAGCCAGCCAATGTAGGTGGCCAGTTGCTGGGCTTCGGGGCCGGGCAGCAACATGCAGTAGTTCAGAGCGTGCAGAAACTTGGCGTCGGAAATCCAGCGCTTCTCCTCTACCAGCACCGTGTGCATAATACCAATCTGACCAGCCGGTCCGCCGAAGCTGATAAAGCCCAGCTTCAGCCAGAAGCGCAGTGCTTCCGCGAAAGTAGGCTTAGACACCGGGATAAGAACCTGTTGCATGAGAAGGACCGCCCCAGAAAAGGTGTGCTGCGGGCTGTGGAGGCGCAATGCTAAGGCAGGAAAGGCGAAGAAGATAGCACAGAATTTTCTCCTGGAAGAATCTTTACCTTGGGCTTACGGGGCCCCGGGAGCTTTTACGGTAGGCGGCGGGGCTCTGGCCGGTCTGCTGCCGAAAGATTCGGGTGAAGTGGCTCTGGTCCGAAAATCCCGTCAGGTAGGCTATTTCTGCCAGGGAGTAAGCAGGGTTTTTCAGCAGCTGCAAGGCCTTGTCGATGCGCAGCTTGCGGCTGTATTCTCCAAAGGAGAGGTTGTCGAAGTAGCGGGCAAACTCCCGCGACAAATAGGTGGCGTTAACCTGGAGGGCGTCGGCCACGTCGGTGAGGCGCAGGGTGAGGTTAGTATCTACGTGGTCCTGGATCAGCTCCCGCAGCTGTCCGGCCCAGGCTGGCGGCGCGCTGCCCCGGTCTTTACTGCGCCGCAGGTAAGCTGTGTAGGCCTGAACCAGCAGCTGCTCTTCGCCGTGCTGGGTGTGGGGCTGCCCTTGCAGGTGCCGGGCCCAGCTGTACAGGGCATCGTAGATCAGCAAGCCCTGCTGAAGCAGTTGCTGGTCGTCCCGGATGTTGTAGGCCAACCCCGCCGAAATAGCCCAGAGCCCGGCCGCCTCTCGGGCCAGGGCGTGGTTGTCGGTATCGGCACCGCGCACAATGGGGGCCAGCAGGTGCAGGGCCGGATCGGTAAGCTGGTATTTGCGCAGGAAATAATCGAAGGTGCACTCGGCCCCGTAGTGCGTAAACTCTACACCCGGTACGTCGAAAGGCGTAGCTCCAATGCGGGCCGCGGTGGGTACCACGGCATCGGCGGGCACGTACAGAATTTCAGCGGCGGGGTCGATAAAACGCAGAATAAGCCAGGGGCAGGCTAATCGGTCAACCTTAGGATGCTCGCGGGTTATCCACTGCATAAGTCAGAAAAAGGCGTGGCAGATGCTACCAGAAGAAGCATAAGGTAGCATTTCCCGGGCCTGTTCAGAGTCCGAGCAGCAGTTGATTGTCCGGCAGTTCTGCACGGCCGAGGAGCGCTACATCAACCTGCTACCCCAGCATCCACACCTGCTGCACCGCGTGGCGCTGGGCCACGTTGCCTCTTACTCAGGCATTACGCAGGTCACGCTGAGCCGCGTACGGGCCAAGCTTCGTCAGGCCAATCTGTCTTGTTATGCCCTGACTTTCAGCCTCAGCACGGAGCCAGCCAGCGTGCGTGCCGCATCCAGGTAGAAGGCAACTTTGAACTGGGAAATAAGAATACAACGGAGGGAGGCATGGCCAAAACAGAAGATAGAACGGCAAAAGTCAGTACCCAAGCCTACGTTTCTATTTACCAATGTTATAAACGACTAGTACCTAAGCTGCGCCAAGTAGCTCCTCCTACGCAAACGCCCGGCTAGCCAACAACTCAATAGAGGCAGCGCCCTGAGAATGCGGCAAGCCTGAAAACGAAGAAAGTCCGCCGGTTAGGGCGGACTTTCTCACGTTTGTGCGCTCCCTCCTGGGCTCGAACCAGGGACCCTCTGATTAACAGTCAGATGCTCTAACCGGCTGAGCTAAGGAAGCGGTTATGGCGGTAGTTGGCTACCGTTGCGGGTGCAATATTAGGTCAGAAAACCACTTTGTGCAAGAATATGCTCTAATTATTTTTTTGCGCGGAGCCTAATTTGTGATTGTCAGGGTATTGCCGGAAAGGGCAGTGCCATATTGCCGCAAGGGGCGCCGGGCGGGACCAGCCTGTACTTGGCCTTTCAGGTCAAACTGGGAGTTGCAGCATTTATCCACCAGGAAGAGGCGAGAAGCATCTATTTCAACCTGGGCGCAGGCGTCGTAGGGCTGGAAGGGGCAATTTCGCTCGAAAGCCAGGTACACGCTGGCACTTTGCCGTATAATCAGCAGGCCGCGTACGCCGCCGGGATGGTAAATCATGCCCCCGTCAAAGCGCAGGGCGGTGTATTCCTGCTGGGTGAGCAGCAGGCTTTCGTTGACAATGGCCAACGGAATCTGCGGTTCAGCGTCCGTGCCTGAATCGGAGCAGCCGGCTAGCAGCCCCACCAGTAGCGTAGCGCGCCATGCCTTACGAATAGTCATAAAATCCTTTGCCCGTTTTGCGGCCGTGGTGGCCGGCATCAACCTTTTGCTGCTGTATACGGCTAGGGCGAAATTTGGCGTCGTAATGAAATGCTTCGAACATGGCCGAAGTCACCGAAAAGTTCGTGTCGACCCCAATCAGGTCCATCAGCCGGAACGGGCCCATCCGAAAGCCCGAGGCTTCCAGCAGTTCATCTACCACCTCAAAGGAGGTGACCTGCTCCTCTGCAATTTTCAAGCTCTCCACGTAGAAATGCCGCGCTACCCGGTTCACAATAAAGCCAGGCGCATCGGCGGCGTACACGGCCGTTTTGCCGAGCTGCAGAGCTAGCTGATACACCAACTCCGCCACAGCCGGGCTGGTAGCGGCCCCTTTTATAACCTCTACCAGCGGCATCAGCGGAGCCGGGTTGAAAAAGTGCATACCGACTACGCGCTCCGGGTGCGGCACGGGCGCAGCCAGCCGCGTAATGGGCAACGACGACGTATTAGAGGCCAGAATAGTAGTAGGAGAGTTGAGCATGGCCAGCTCCCCAAACAACTGGTGCTTTACCGCTAGCTTTTCCACCACGGCCTCAATAATGAGGTCGGCCTGAACGGTGGTCAGGTCGGTGGTTGGGCGCAAGCGGGCCAGCGCCTCGTCGCGGGCTTCTGGGGCTAGTTTGCCCTTTTCTACTAGCTTGCCCAGGCCAGCCGCAATGGCCTGCTGCGCTTTGGTGAGTACTTCTTCGTTCAGGTCGAACAGCACCGTGGGGAAGCCGTGCTGCACGCACAGCTGCGCAATGCCCAGGCCCATGGTGCCGGCTCCTACCACGGCAATTGTGCGGATGGCAGATGAAACAGCTAAGGCAGGTTGGGCAGAGGCATCCATAAGAAATATCGGTTTGCAGGTAGAGAACAGTGGTGACCGATGAGCCAGCTACTTAGCTGG
Organism: Hymenobacter lutimineralis; assembly: GCF_008271285.1. Classification (NCBI taxonomy): domain Bacteria; kingdom Pseudomonadati; phylum Bacteroidota; class Cytophagia; order Cytophagales; family Hymenobacteraceae; genus Hymenobacter; species Hymenobacter lutimineralis. The sequence continues at coordinate 56,049 of NZ_VTHL01000010.1, forward strand.
CCTCGAACTGCCGCAAAAAGCGCATGTCGTTTTCCGTGAACAGGCGCAGGTCCTTGATCTGGTACTTGAGCATGGCAATGCGCTCTATACCCATACCCCAGGCGTAACCGGAGTACTTCTCCGGGTCAATGCCCGACTGCTCCAGTACGGCCGGGTCCACCATGCCGCAGCCCCCAATTTCTACCCAGCCGGTGCCTTTGCAGATGTTGCAGCCCTTGCCTTTGCAAATCAGGCAGGTGATATCAATTTCGGCCGAGGGCTCGGTGAACGGAAAGAACGAGGGGCGGAAGCGCACCTGCATATCATCCCCAAACAACTCCTGCACGAAGTAGTACACGGTCTGCTTCAGATCGGCGAAGCTCACGTTTTCGTCCACAAACAAGGCTTCTACTTGATGAAACATCATGTGGGCCCGGGCTGAAATGGCTTCGTTGCGGTACACCCGGCCGGGCATGATGCTGCGGATGGGCGGCTTTTGGGACTGCATCACCCGCACCTGCACGGGGCTGGTGTGCGTGCGCAGTACCCACTCCGGCTGACCGGGCGTGCGGTGTACAAAAAAGGTGTCCTGCATATCCCGGGCCGGATGGTTTTCCGGGAAGTTCAGCGCCGTGAAGTTGTGCCAGTCGTCCTCGATTTCCGGGCCTTCTTCCACATTGAAGCCGATGCGAGCCAGGATGCGCACAATTTCTTCCCGTACCAGACTCAGCGGATGGCGCGTGCCCAGGGCGTTGGGAACGGTAGGTAAGGTATAATCGAAGGTAGGGTCGGCGGGGGCGTTGGCGGAGGCCGCTGCTAGTTCCTGCTGGCGCTGCTCAAATTTTTGCTGGGCGTATTGCTTGAGCTGGTTGAGCTGCTGACCCACGGCCCGGCGCTGGTCGGGAGCTACCGTTTTCAGCTCGTCAAACAAGTCGGCCAGCTGCCCTTTGCGGCCGGTGAAGGCCACGCGAAATTGCTCCAGCTGCTCGGCGGTGGTGATATCAAAGGCGTCCAGCGCTGCCTGTAATCGGGTGATATTCTCCTGCATAGTAGCGCAAAGGTACATGCTCCCTGCGAAGTCTTCATGCTGCGCTGCAGTACATTGGCAAGAGAGAAAATAGTTGTTTTAAGAAAAGAACTAGCGCGCTGGCGGAACCCCCTGAAACACCGTATTGTTGCAGCCGGAACATTCTTTCCAGGCCGGGGCACACCGCCCGCCGGAAATTTTCGTAGTAGCTCCAACCGCTCAAGTTTATTCAGTCTACTTTTTCTTCCCCTTCGTCATGCACCGTTCATTTTCTTCATATATCGTAGTGGCTGCCTTGCTGGCGGGCACTCCGGCGCTGGCGCAGCAGAAAGCTGCTCCCGCGAAGCCGAAGCCCGTAGCTACGGCTGCTCCTGCCGACACTGCCCGTAAAGCCGCCACCGGTGCCGATTGGAATGCTGCAGGTGGGGGAGGCTCTACCCAGTCCATGAACCAGACGGAAGGCATCCAGATTGCCCCCGGGTTCACGGCAGCCCCTTCCATGCGCGTTTCTACCGACTACCAGGGCCGCCCACTCGGAAAGTATGTGCGTCGGCGCGTTAGTGCCCCCGACCCAGTGGCGGCCCCGGCTCCTGCTTACGTAGAGGCCACCCCGGTTCCGGCACCAGAGCCCACACCGGCAGCAGAGCCAGCGCCCGCCGCAGCCACAGCCAGCACTTCTTCAACCAAGAAAGCTACGACCACGGCTACTGCTAAAAAAGCGGCCACGCCAGCTAAAAAAGCACCGGCTAAGAAGAAGGCCGATGATGGCTGGGGCTCGGGTGGCAGCGGCTGGTAAGCTAAGCCGCGCTAAGCGGCCTCATCCAGCATTACCTGATTCTACAAAAAAACGCCGACCTCCTGGTCGGCGTTTTTTGTGCGGCATATTTTCAGGTGTAGAGAATTTGCCTGCATTTCACCCGCTCATATGGCCTGTTTCCTCGGCTGGTACTAGTGCAGGAGCAGCATCGGTTGAATCAGCACAGGAAAAAGAAGGGGGCTGCCTATCTGGTAGGCAGCCCCCTGTTATATTGTTCCAGTCAGCTTAATTCAACTGAAGGGCTTGTTGCTCGCCTCCGCGACGGAGCTTGGTTATTCGTATACCTTCACTACAAACACAAAGTCCTGCAGCTTGCGCACCTGCTGGGCGCGGGAGTTACCCGTAAGTTGGTTGTTGCGGGAAATGGCGCCCGGGCCGCCCGGAGTGGCCGTCAGAGAGTCCACTAGGCGCATCAGGTAGGATGATTTGGTGGCAAAGGCGGCACTCTGCACGTCCATTTGCCGTCCGCTGATTACGCCAATCAGGTTACCCCGGTCATCCAACAGGGGGCCGCCGCTGTTGCCGGGGTTCACGGGAATGCTGATTTGGTAAAAGGCTGTATCTCCTTCAAAACCCGAACGGGCGCTAAGAGAGCCTTCACCGAAAACGACATCCTCGCGCGGGTAGCCCAAGGTATATACCCGCTCCCCCAGGTCGGCGGAGCCCCGCTTAAAGGAATAGGGCAGGCGGCCAAAGCCTTTGAAGTCTTTATCGTTGATGCGCAGAATGGCCAGGTCGTGCGCTACGTCGCTGAAGACAGGCTCGGCGCGGAAGCGCTGCCGGTCGCGGCTTTCAATCAGCAGGGAGTCAGCTCCCTGAATTACGTGGTAGCTGGTCACCAGGTAGCCGTCGGCCGTGAGGGCAAAGCCCGTGCCCCCAAACTTGCCCGGGTTGAGCTCCTCCGGGGATTTGACCCCGTCAATCTGGTTGAGCGTGCGGTTGATAGCGCGCTGGTTGCGCTTGATGCGGTCCATCTCCCGCCGCAGCACCGTGTAGCCGTAAGAAGACGGTTTTTGCACGGCCCGCCACCATTCAATGCCCAGGAGGGTAGCAAACACGGCCAGTACGGCTACCGAGGCCGCCACGGCAATAGTGGCCCGGTGCGAGCCCCAGAATTCGCGCAGCCGGCGCTCTACCGGGGAGATGTAGAGGGTAGGCATGGTGGGCACGCCCGTATCCTGGGTAGTGTCCTGCTGGGCTTCCGCATCTAGTGCTGCCTGAAGCGTAGTTAGTTTGCCGCGCAACGTCCGGCGCTGGCCATAGGCCTGCAACGACTTGGAAAGGGAATCAAAGTCAGCGTAACGACGGGCCAGCACGGGGTCGGCGGCGAGGCGGGCTGCTAGCTCGGCCCGGCTGGGCTCGGGCAGTTCGCCGCGTTGGTAGGCTTCAAATAGCTCGTAATAGTCGGCTTCCGTTTTCATAGCTGGTAAGGCGGCTGGGTGAGTTCCGCCATCGGAGGGCTGTTGCGGTATCAGTACTGTTCTTCTTCCTGGTAATGGGTGAAAAACAGCTTTTTAAGCCGCACCAAGCACTTGTACTTTTGGTTTTTTGCGTTATCGGCGTTGGTATAGCCAAAGTCGGCAGTGAGTTGCTGCATCGATTTATCGAGCAGGTAATAACCTTCCAAAAGTGAACGGCAAGGCTCCCCCAGCTGACTCAGGGCCTGCTCCATAAGGGCAAACTGCTGGTCGCGCTGCTCGGCCAGGACCAAATCGGCTTCGGCCCCGGTTTCGAGGTAGGGTTCGTGGTCGTCGAGGCGGCCGCCGTAGCGGCCTTTCTCAGCCAGGCGCTTTAGCCAGAGGCGGCGGCACACCGCGTAAAGGTACGTTTTGATCTGGCAGCTAAGTTCCAGGGAACCATCACGTACCTTCTCATAAAACACGATTACGCCCTCCTGGTAAACATCCTTGGCCTCGTCTTCGGTACCGCTGTTCTGCTGTACTAAGTGAAGGACCATTGGAAGGTGCAGGCGGTAGAGTTGTGCCAGCGCCCGGTCGTCGCCGAGGCGGATGGCCGCCACGAACTCTTCATCGGTATAGGAAGGTTGACCCTTGCCCATTCGCTTTGCTTGTTAATACGTTAGGCCCCGGTGGGTAACCCGGAAAAAAAACATTTTTCTTGCTGGGTTACCTTTTCATTGTTCAGGTATGAAGGGCGTTTTTCAGACTTTTTACTTTTTCAAACCTACACCAAAATGAAGAATCTCCTGAAAGTTTCTGCTGTTGCCGTTCTGTTCGCCGCTGGCCTCGCTTCTTGCGAGCAGAAGTCGACCGAAACTACCGAAACCACCAACGTAGAAGCTCCTGCTACCACGGACACGACCGTAGTTGCTGAGTCGACGACCACCACGGTTGCTGCTGACACCACGGCTGCTGCCGCTGCTCCTGCTGCCACGACCGAGGCTACCACCACGACCACGACGACCGAGCAGAAGTAATTTCTGCCTGGCTGCCTTCTGCACAAGCTGTAGAGGCCGCCAGGGTGCCAACAGCCCGGACTCCACTTGCTGGAGTTCGGGCTGTTTGATTTTCGGCAGTGTACGGGCTAGCTCAACAGTAGTTGACACAGCTAGAGCTTTTCTTCCAGCCACAGAAACCCAGCACTTAGCACAAATACCCCAAAAAGATAAGCCAGCGGCCAAGGCTGTTGATGACTGGCCTTGGTGGGTTGGAGAATCCGGGTTTGGCCGGTAACGACGGCCCGCTGCTGCCAGGCAGCCTGCTGCGGGCCGCGCCAAGCCTGCGAGGGATACACGTAAAATGAGTACTGAGGCTGCCCGGGAAGCTGTAGGGCATGCCAGCCGCTTTGCCGGGGCCAGAACTGGGCCGTATACCACTCAGCCAAGTTTACGTTTTGTTGCAGAGCCAGCGGAGTAGGGGAGCCACCCGGGCCCAGCACCGCAGCCGGCCCTATGGGCGGCGTGGCACTAAGGCGCAGATCAACAGAATAGTGCGGCTGGGGGAAGGGAGTAAGTACCTGCCAGCGCGTAGGGGCGGCCAAAGGCCGGGCAGCCGCCGTAAGCAGCCGCGCCCAGTAAGAATCGTAGCCCGCAGCGGCATTTTGCAGAAGCCAGGGAAATGTTTCGGCTACGGTGGTAACCACCAGTTGGCCCGCACCCCACCGCCGACTGGCGGCCACCGGTAGCTGCGCGGCCGTCAGTAAGGCAGTAGCATTTGGCGTCGGGCGTAGGCTCGCCAGCAGCGGCGCCAGCAGCGGCTGGGGCATATCTGGCCAGCGCAGGGGCTGTTTTGCGGTCCGGTTGGCCGGGAGAGCAGCGAGGCCAAAGTCACCTTGCTTAGCAAGAGAGGCGGGTAGGGGCTTTTCATCGGCCAGCACCACAAGGCCCAGCCCTTGCCCAGGTACGGCTTGCTGCAGAGCCCGCACCTCCGCCGTGGGCAAGCTGCGCAGGGTGCCGGCATCTAGCACCACTACATCGTAGCGCCGTAGCACGGCGGAGCTAAGGGCAGTAAGCGGGTGAGGTGGCTGATTTAAAAATTCGGTTTGCACTAGCTGCTGGCTCACGCCGCTAAGGATGGCTACCCTATGCTGGCGCGCAGCTAGTTGATTCTTCAAAAAACGAAACTCGAAAGAAGGCGCGGCGCTGAGCAGCAGCACGTGCAAAGCGCGGGTATCCCGCACTTCTACGGGTACTGGCTCGGTGGCAAGCACTTGCCCACCAGCCCGGGCCTGTAAGTCGTATACCGCCAGCCCAGTGGCTTTGGGCACGTAGCGCAGCTGAAAAGAGCCACTCCCGGTGGGCAGCTTCAGCGAATCCTGCGGCGCCCCGGCGGCGTGCAGCACTACCCATGTTTCTTGCCGGGAGCCGGGACTGGAGAAGCGGCCTGTTATTCGCAATGGCTGCCCCAACTCTACGCGCCGGGGCCACTGAGCGGCCACAAAACCCGTGGCCTGCCCGGGGGCGTGCAGGTGCAGCCGCGCGGCCATGGCCGAGGGCAGCTCAGCCATGGCAGCAACCGGACCTACTACGTGTAGCGCGGCAGGCGCCGGATGCTGCTCGGCCCAGGCCTGCAGGCTGTGCACGATTGGGGTATCGGTGGAAATGGGCCGGGCTGGGGAGAAGAGGGCGGGGCGTTGGGAGCTGCCCAGCCGGCGCTGCAGGGCCCGCACCGAATCGGGTTGGTAGCCCGGCATTAGCAGGATAGCCGCCGCTGGCTGCTCAGGCACTTCGTACGTGGGGGGGTACACCATGGCCCAAAGTGCCGCTACCGCCAGCCAGCCAGCCACCACCCGCGCCGCGCGCCACCGGCGGTTGGGCCGGCGCCAGGCCAGCACCGACAAGCCAAGCACGAGCAGCCCGCAAACCAGCAAAAAGAACAAAGCAAAACCAGTGGGGAGTAGTAGCATACGGTAACTCAGCGAAGCTCTTGCAGGTAGCGTTGGGCTAGCCGGGAGGTGCCAGCTGGGCGGGCAGGTGCCGCAGGAGGCGCCGGCAGTAGCCGGGTGAAGGCCCGCTCAACAACGGATAAGTCGGAAGCCGGCAAGGCTTTTCCCGCTTTCAGCCCCGCCGTCAGCCGCCGCAGGCTGCGCAAGGCGGAGAGGTAGGCGCCGGGCTGACTTTGAGCCGCCTGGGTCAGGACCTGCCCCCCAAGCTCCAGAACGGCGGCATCGGTGCGGGCCGGTGCCCGGCCCTGCCGTAGCTCGGCTACGGCACGCAAGGCCGCACGGAGAGCCGGCTGCCGGGCAGGGGCCGGCTGGGTACTTTGGCGCGTAACCGGGGCCGCGCCGGCCAGGTCGCCGCTGAGGCGAAGCGTGGCCTCGGGCAAAGGTGGTGGCTCAAACCCCGATTTTCGCACGTAGGCACGGGTTTGTTGCTGCACTTGCTTGAGCAGCCGCAGGGCTTTGTACTCGAAAGGCAAGGCTTCTTTCGCCCGGCCGGTGCGCAGCCGCAGCTCGGCTTCCCACATCTGGCTGAGTACAATGCTGAGCTTGGCTTTCACGGCGGGCTCCAGAAAATCGGCCGTTTCGGCGTCGTCATGGCTGTGCACGTAGGCCTCCATCAGAGCCGCGGTTTCGGGGGTGTTAGCCGCGCTGGTGGCTGCCCCGGAAGGCGGCGCGTGCGCATGGTCGTGGTATTCGGCGCCGGGCTCCTCATCGTGGTGCTCGGCGCCGGCTGCCTCGGTGGGCACTTCGCCAATGGCCTCCGAAAACTCCTCACCCATGAACTTGCCGTAGCGCAGGCGCAGGATTTTCTGGTCGTGCCCAATGTCATTGCCCCGGGAAACAAACTGCTCGGCGCTTAAAGCTGCCTTTTCCGCCAGCAGCTTTTCGGTGTCAATAATAATCTGGCGCTGACTGCGAAAGTAGGCTGGCACCGTGGTGACGCCCAGGGACACGTCGAGGTTCGAGTCGTCGACGGTCGTGTCTTCCCACTGCACCAGGTAACTATCGGAGCGGGTCATCTGCTGGTGGTTGTCCCACACCCGAATCTGAAAATACACTTCGTCGCCGTAGGTGAGGCCGAGCTTGGGCAGGTTCAGCACGTGCGCGAGCGTGGCCTGCGTGGGCTGACCAGCCAGTTGGGTAGTCAGATCCTGCGTCACCTGCCGGAACTTGACGCCTTCGCCCTGCCCCTGGGCCACCGTGGCAACTAAGCTGGCTTTGGTGAGGCCGTAATCGTCGTGCACGGCCACGCGCACCGGGATGCGGGGTGGGGTGCCAAACTCCACCAGCGTATAAGGTCGGGGCGTGCGCAGTTGCAAGGAGGGGGCGTGGTCGGGTATGGCCTCAATGGCGTAGTCGTTGGAGGTCTGCCCCGCATACCGCACCCGGTACAATACCGACTTGGTCACCAGTAATTCTGCCTGGTAGGTCACCGGCTGCCCCTCCACGGCCCGAAAAGCCAGCTGCTGACGCCCAACTTCCAGAACGGGCGCTGAGCTACGTGGGCCGGCTACCGCAACCGTCCAGCGTACCCGGGAGCCCGCCGGGCAACGAAATGAGGGCTCGGCTGCCGTAAAAGCCGCCCGGTGTGTGTAGGCCGGGGGCTGAATGAAAACCCGCGTTTCAGCAATGATGCTGGCAGCCGGAGGGCCAGGGTTGGTGGAGACTGGAAACTCCAGGGGGCTGGTACGTGACATGGCAGGAGCTACCGCCCGCCCTTCACTCCAGAAGTCTACCCCCACTGCTGCTACCAGTAAAGCCAGCATAAGCAGCAATGTCCCGCGCCATGCAATAGGTAGCAAGGGGCCTCGTTGCGCCAGCAGCTCCAGCAGCGCGGCGCAGGTGCGCCCCAGCTGGAGCTTTTCCAGCAGCTGCAAGTCTTCGGCCGGTCGTAGCAGCAGGCCGCTACTGTCCTCCAGCGCCGGGTACTGGCGGTCGAGCTGGCCGGCAAAGAACGAAAGGGGCCGGTAAGCAAGGCGCCAGCAGTATACAGCCATCAGCAGCCCTGCTACTCCCAGCGTGGCCCACACGGCCCAAGCCGGGGCAGCCTGTTGTAGTGCTACCAGTAGCGCGCTGGCTCCCGCTGCTACGGGCAGAAGGGAAGCGAAGAGCTGCCGTCCCACCTGCCGCCGCCAGGCCCGCTGAAGCAAGGCATAGGGTACCTCGGCTGTTGCCAATGAGCGGCTAGTAGTAGTCATAGGGCATTGCTCGATTGGGAAGTTGCCGCCTGCCGGCTGGACAGCCAGCGTTCCAGGCCCAGCAGAAATGCTGCGGCTACTGCCAGCCAGGGGCGCAAGTCTAGGTAGTGCGCGCTGGCGGGTAGCCCACGTACGGTGGTTGGCGTGCTGTCTACTACGCTGATTTGGCTGCTAGGCAATAAGCGCCGGTCGTAGCGCAAGGGTACAGGGGATGGTTGCTGGAGTAGGGGGAGGAGAAGCTCCGGTAGTTCAGGGGTGTTGCCCAGGGTGCTCCAGCTTGCGTGCAGACGCGTGTAGCAGCGGTAGTGCTGTTGGTGGCCCTGTTGCTCCACTGTCAGCAACGGACGGGCCGCACCATCAGCCCATAGTACTTGCTGGGTGGAAGCAGCCGAGACGCGGCTCACCCGCGTGAAGGAAATTTCCGGGGCATCGGGGAAAGGCTGAAAGCGGCCGGTAACCGCGCGGCCGGCATCGGTCGGAAACTGCCAGGTCTGCACTGCGTGAGCCCGGGGAAGTGGGGCGGTGCTGAGCCAGAAAAGCCAGTCCAGCTCCATAGCCGCCGGTGGGTCTTGGCCCGACACGGTAAGCTGCAGCGGGGCTGCTAGCCCTACGGCGGCGGCCCGAAGGGCCGCCCGCAAAAAACGCGCATCTTCCCCAAAGGCAGCATCTGCCCGAAGCCAAGCGCGGATGGGGCGTTGGCGAATGAGAACCGTATCGGTGGCCGAAAGCAGGTACGTGCCTCCTTGGTAGGGCTGACGCCGCCAGGCTCCCAGCCCCGGCACGCGGAGCGTACCGGAGGCTGGGAAAGCCAGGCGCAGCGGCCGGAACGTCACCTGCTCGTCGGTACTACGTCCCAGCACCAGGTAGAGGCTGTCGGGCCGGGGCTGGTAGGCCGACTGGAGCCAGGTACTGGAGTCGGCAACCGGCACCAGCTGCCACTGCACTTGGGGCGGTAGCAGCGGCCGCCGCCCCTGAAACTGCCCACGGGTGGCGGAGGTAAACACGCGGAGTGGTCGGTTGGGAAAAGAATCCACGGCTTGCTGCACGCGCATCCAGGTGTTTTCGGGCTGGTGGGGCAGCTCCGCTACCACCGTGAGGCCGGAGTCGAGCCGGGCCCAGGTCGCCGGAGCAACGAGGGGAAATCCAGCCCGCAGCATTCGGGTTTCGTAGCCGCGCTTGCGTAGAGAGTCAAGCGAAGCCCGTACGGCCGGCAGGGTCTCGGAGGCCAGGAGCTCTGGGCTGATCAGCAGCTGACCACGCACGGGCGGGGGCGGCTGTTGCCAGCGCAGGCCCGCCACGGCCAGGGCGAGCAGCGTCAGCAGCAACGCCCGCAGCAGAAACAAGGGGAGCTGCTCCGGCTTCAGGCTTCGCAGTCGTTGGTTGGCCCCGGTTTCCAGCCAGCGGAGGCTGCCCACCCGCACCGTGCGGCCAGGACGCCGGTTCCAGAGGTAGATAGCCAGCGGAACCAGCAGGCCCAGCAGCGCTATGAATCCAGATGGCGACGAGAAGCTAAGCATGCGGGAAAAATCGAGCGGCTAACGGATGACCAGGTGAAAATAAAATAGAAAGAGCAACGGGGGACTTTATAGCGCCGCTTGTCGTCGCTGCAGAAACACGCGCAGGGCTTGGTCGAGAGGCTCCGCGGTGTCTAACAGATGATAGTCGAAGCCCTGGCGGCGGGCAGCAGTAGCCGTTTCCCGCAGCCACTGCTGCTGCCGGCTAAGCCAGCCGGCGCGCTGCTGGTCGGCGTTCAGCTGCACGGTGCGGCCCGTTTCCAGGTCTTCGAAGGTAAGGGCGCCGCGGTAGGTAAAGCGTAGCTCATTCCCGGCCAGTACGTGCAACAGCAGCACTTCCGCGCCCGTGGCCCGCAACCGGGCGAGCAGGCCCCGAATTTCCGACTCTTCCTCGTACAGGTCGCTCACGCACACCAGCAGCCGCTTTTGGGCGCGGGCTGTGAGGGACTGCAGGTCGGCTGGGGCGGGGAAGCGGCCGGCGGCAGTAGTTTGCTCCAGGGCGTGAAACAGGCGCGGCAGCTGGCGGGTATCGGCGCGGGGCGGCACGTGCTGGTGGCCGCTGGCGTGCAGTACCGTCAGGCCCACGGCATCGCCCTGCTGGCGGGCCAGGTAGGCCAGGGCAGCCAGGAGCAAGCGGGCATAGTCGAGCTTGGCAAGGCCGTTGTCGTCCTGGTGGTTCATGCTGGCGGTGGCGTCCAGCAGCAGGTGTACCGTGAGGCTGGCCTCTACCTCCGACTCGCGCAGGTAATACCGATCAGAACGCGCCGCCAGCCGCCAATCGAGGCGGCGCAGGTCGTCGCCGGGCTGATAGGGGCGGTACTGGCTGAACTCCAGCCCGGCGCCCCGCTGCCGGCTGTGGTGCTGACCGTGCAGAAAGCCCTCCACGGCCTGGCGGGCGGCCAGGGGCAGGTTGCGCAGCGCATGCAGGACTTCAGGGGAAAGCATTCTTGGGTGTTCGTTTTTAGGTGTCAGTTGCTGGCTGCTCGTTGCTCGTTGTTCTTGAAGCTGTCCTGACAACTAACAACTAAAAACGAACAACTAGCCCCTACACGGGTACGGCCTTCAGCAGAGCGGCTACGGCGTCGTCGGGGGTGAGGCTGTCGGCTTCGGCGTTGAAGTTGAGTAGCACGCGGTGGCGCAGCACGGCTGGGGCCAGGGCGTGCAAATCGTCCAGCGTAGCGGCAAAGCGGCCTTGCAGCAGCGCACGAGCCTTGGCGCACAAAATGAGGGCCTGCCCCGCCCGCGGTCCGGCCCCCCAGCGGCCGTAGTCCTGAATAAATTTGACGGAAGATGTGGCCGGCCGTGTGGCCCGCACCAGCCGGTTCACGAAGGCCAGCAGCTCGGGGCTAATGCTTACCTGTCGCACCAGCTGCTGCAGCTGCCGGATGTCTTCGCCGCCCAGTACCGGGCGTACCTCGGCGCGGCCCGTGCCGGTGGTGCCACTGAGCACGGCCAGCTCCTCCTGCTCGGTGGGGTAGCCGATGCGGATGTACAGCAGGAACCGGTCGAGCTGGGCCTCGGGCAGCGGATACGTGCCGCTTTGCTCGATGGGGTTTTGGGTAGCCAGCAGGAAAAACGGCTTCGGCAGCGCGTGTTCCTGCCCCGCGTAGGTAACGTGGCCTTCCTGCATGGCCTCCAGCAGCGCCGCCTGGGTTTTGGGCGGGGTGCGGTTGATTTCATCGGCCAGCACTAAGCTGGCGAAGATAGGCCCGGGCTGAAAAGTGAAGGTGCGGCGGCCGGTGCCGTGGTCTTCCTCCAGGACTTCAGTGCCCAGAATATCCGTGGGCATCAGGTCGGGGGTGAACTGAATGCGGCGGAAGGGCAGGTCGGTGGCCTGGGCTAGGGTGCGCACCAGCAGGGTTTTGGCCAGGCCCGGCACACCTTCCAGCAGGGCGTGGCCCCCGGCCAGCAACGCCACCAGCACTTCATCCAGCACGGCCTCCTGGCCTACAATGACTTTGGCTATTTCCTGCCGGAGAGGGGGCAGCTTTTGCAGCAGGCGGTGTACGTCTTGTTCGGTCACTGGCGGTGTTGGAAAGTCAGCAGGAAGGGAAGGGTAAAGGTTACGCAAAGTCAACGGAAAGCAGCAAAAGGCTGCTTGCTGGGGAATATTTTCGCATTTTTTTGCCTCGGCTAAAGTCTGATATGGTCTTCGAATAGTTTGCTGCCCGGTGGCCAATCTATCTACTTCGGGCCATGAAACACAACCGCACCCACCGTCTTCCGCTATTTCCCCGCGCTACTTTTCTGTGGCTGATGGGCGCTATGCTAGCTAGCCAACTTGCCCAAGCGCAGTCCGAGCCCGCCCCGGCGGCCACCCCCCAGCCCGGTTTACGCAATGCCGTGCGCATCGATTTAGGCGGAATTTTAACCCGCAATGTGGCCTACAACGCCCTCAACTACGACAACCGCTTTCTGCTGCCGATACTGGTGGGCTACGAGCGGCAGGTGGGCCAACGCACCAGCGGCAGCATAGAAGCCTTGGTGAACGGCGGTTCCCCCAACGAGCGGTTGACGGGCCTGGCCCTGCAAGGCCGCTACTATGCTTTTCAGGGTAAGCAAACGGGCCTGGCCGGTCTATACGTGGCGCCCACCATGAGCTATCGGGCCGTGCGGCAAACGTTCGGCTATGAGGTCGACTATAAGTCTAAGCTGGGCGGAGTAGGTGCTCTGCTGGGCGCTCAGTGCCCAATTGGGGCATCCGGCCGGCTGCTGCTGGATATAGCCGGGGGCGTTATGACTTGGAAGCGGCTGGATGCCCGGCCGACTGCGGGGCAGGAGTACCACAGTACCGAAACATTCTACGAGCGGAATGAGACAGTCTTCGACGGCCGCTTAAGCCTTGGCTACCGGTTTTGAGGCGGTAAAGGAGTAAGATAAGCTCGCCTTCTGCCTTATGTCGGCAACTCAGACAAAGTAAAGTAGCATACCTATCGTTCCACGCTGGAAATAGAATAATACGTCCATGCTATGTCGAGCTGAGCATTACTACTTCCTGCTGTGCAAGAAAGTGTTTGCGTTGGGGCTGACGCTCAGTGCCACTATTATCGGCGTTCAGGCGCAAGTTGCGCCCGATGCGGCTGGCTTGGCTTCCTCAACATCGACTAGGGTGAAGCGCAATATTGTTCGTGTAGACTGGGGTACAGTTCTAGGCTATAACATCTCCTATAATTTCTGGAAAAACCACGGACTGGTGTTACCATTACTGGTTTCGTATGAACGCTCTTTGAGCGGACAGTGGAGCGCGGGAGGGGAGGTGCTGATTAACGGTGGCGACCCTACCCAGCGGCGGCGTGGTGTGGGGGTGGCAGCGCGGTATTATGCCCTGCCAGCAAGCCGGTATGTCCTACCATTAGCGGGGAAATATGTGTCGCCGTTTGTACAGTACCGTGCCCTGCGCGTTACGGAGGGGTATTGGGGCAGTACACCTGCCATAACTTATGCCAGGCGCGTGGCCGCTGGTCTGCTACTGGGCTGGCAACAACCCGTTGGCAAACAGGACAACTCCCGCTTTATTCTGGACTTGGCAGCTGGCGCATGTTATCAGGTGCGGACGGGAACTGATCGAACAGATGATCCTTATGCGTATTATTCTTCTGGTGATGGCAATAAAAGAGGAAGTCTTCGAACCGGCTTCAGGCCCGACTTACGGTTAGGCGTTGGCTGCCGACTCTAAGCCTGCTGCTTCAAGCCGTTAGGGCATACAGCAGAATATTAACGCCGAACTTGGTGTTGTCCTCGGCCAGGAAGCGTTTGTTGCGGAAGTCGTAGTCCCACTCGCAGCCGTAGTCCTTATTGGAGTAGAGTACGCCCAGGCGCCCATTGAACTCAATGCCTTTCAGGTAGTCGTGCACCAGGTCGTCGCCCCAGCCGTTGAGCTCGAAGGCCGTGGGCGGCGGCCCTTCCGGAAACTTAAAAAACTGCGAGTAGAGGGCGTGGGTCTTGGGCAGCTTCCGCAGGGCCCCGGCCCCGAAGCACTGGCGCATCTGCTCCTCAAAGGAGCGCGCAAACAGCCCGTCGATGTCGTGGTTGCAGTCGTCCACGAACACGAAGCCCCCGGCCTTCACGTACTGCTCGAAGTTCTTTTTTTCCTGGGCCGAAAACTGCACCAGCCGGTGGCCGGAAAGGTAGCAGAAGGGGTAGTTGAACAGCTCCGGCGAGTCCAGGGCCACCACTTTCTCCTTCTGGTTCACGGGTACTTTCGTGTACTGAATCAGGGAGTGCAGCAGGTTAGTGGGCATCCGCTCGTCCACGCCGTCCCAGTCGCCGGAGCGGTATTTTAGGCGGACGAAGGTGAACGGGGTAGCGGGCATGAGCAGGAAAACGTGGGGCAAAGACGGCAAAGCCCGGCCAGGGTGGCACGGCGAGCCGCAAAATCAGCCAAAAAAACGAACCAGCTTATGGTGGGCCATGGCCAGGGCGTTGTAGCCGGCAATAAACCAAGAGCTCGGCGGTTGAATCTGCCGTGCTGGCCGCCTACCTTTACTTTTCTACTCCCTTTCTCTTTATGAAGAAGCTACTATTTACCTTGCTGGGCGCCCTGCTGACCCTCAGCGCGGCCCAAGCCCAGGTGGGCATCAAAGGCGGCCTGAACGCGGCCGTGCTCGACGGCCAGGATATCAACCAGAAAACCGATTACCAGTTCACCTACCACGCGGGGCTGTTCTACGTCTACAACGTGGTGGGGCCGCTGTCTATCAGGCCGGAGCTGCTGTATTCCGTGCAGGGCTCCGAGTTTAAAAATGCCCAGGAAGACTACGCCACCAAGCTACAGTACGTGAACCTACCCATCCTGCTCGACCTCAAAATCAGCAAGCTGCACCTGCAGGCCGGCCCGCAGTTTGGGCTCCTGCTCACGGCTCAGGAAGCCGGCACCGTGGTCACAGGTTACGATTTCACCACTTCGCCGCCCACGCCCACCGGCTACGGGAAGGTCAGCGGACAGGTGAAAGACAAGTACAACGACAAAGACTTCAGCCTCTGCGCCGGCCTGGAGCTGGAGCTGGCCGCGGGCCTGCGTATCGGCGGCCGCTTCAATGCCGGTCTCACCGATATTGCCGACTACAAAGACGTGCGCAGCCCCAACGACCCCCAGCTCAAGAACCGCGTGATTCAGGCCTACGCCGCGTTTCAGCTGGGCAAGTAGGGGCGTGTTGTGCAGAACTAGATAAAAAGGCGTGATTTGTATCCGTACAAGTCACGCCTTTTTATTTTATCGATGAAGAAATTTCTACTGGCAGGCCTCATAGCATGCATTATTCTCGGAATGAACTGTGCCGCTTCGGCCCAAACTCCTGGAGGAACCCGCGCAGGCATCAAGCTGGGTGCATCATTGTCAACTCTGAGCGGCACCATCAATAGTGAGGCGCATATGCGTGGTAGTCTGTTGGTAGGCACGCTGGTGCGGTTCAAGCCTAGTAAGCAGCTATTCAGCGTGCAAGCTGAGCTGAACATGCAAAAGCAAGGAGCAAACATCGAGTACGATGATGGTCAGCGCGAAGAGCGGGACCCGTTTTATTTCAACGTGCCCGTGTTGTTGAGGCAGTATTTTAAAGGCCCGTTATATGTGAACGTAGGCCCGCAGATCGGGCTGCGTACGGGCTCCTCCAAGTCACCGCTTAAATCTACTGACGTAAGCGTTGTAGGTGGTTTGGGATATGAGGCAGCTAACGGGTTCGTTTTTGATGTACGCCTGAACTATGGCCTATTAGATATTGACAACGACCCTCAGACGCAGGCCATTCGTAGCCAGCTTGGGTTTGGAGGTCTTCACAGTCGGGTGGCGCAGTTCTCAGCAGGCTACCTGTTCGGGAAAAAGTAAACCACTTGGCCACGACAAAGAAAAGCCGGCACCCGTCACGGGTACCGGCTTTTCTGTATTTGAATTCTTTTACACTGCGTCGGAGAGGCTAGTGAAGGTGAAGTCCCGAATCTTCAGCGGGGGCACCAGGTTGCCACCAAGGCGCTGGGGCTTGCCCATAGCTTCAATATTGTTGAGCATGATGATGGGCGACTCGTTGAAGCGGAAGTTCTTGATCGGGTGCTTGATCTTGCCGTTCTCGATGTAGAACGTGCCGTCCCGCGTCAGGCCCGTCACCAACAAGGTCTGCGGGTCCACGTCGCGGATGTACCAGAGCCGGGTGACGAGGATACCATTGGCGGTGCCCTTAATCATTTCTTCCAGGCTTTGCGTGCCGCCTTCCATGATGAAGTTGCCGGAGAAGGCTGTGGCCTCGGCCTTGCTTTTCTCGGCCCAATAGCGGGAGTAGTACAGGTTCTTCACCACGCCTTTCTCAATCCAGGGCATGCGCTTGACGGGCAGCCCTTCCCCATCGAACACGCTGCCGGGGGCCTGATCATTGAGTGGGTCGGAGTAGATGGTGACGCGCGAGTCGAAGAGCTTTTCGCCTTTCTTGGTGCCGCCGCCTTTTTTGCTCAGGAACGAGCGGCCCTCGTCGGCCTCGCGGGCATCAAGGGCGTACACCAGGCGGTTGAGCAGGCCTTCGTCCGACACCAGCGCCGCCGGCTCCAGAATCACGGTGTACTTGCCCGGCTCCAGGGCCTTGGCATTCACCGAGCCCGCGGCTTTGTCGGCGGCACGCTTGGTAAGAGCTTTGGCGTCGAAGGCCTTTACGTCGGTGAAGTCGGCCACGGCATAGCCCGAGCCCTTACCATCGGGGGTGCGCACCGTCACCGAAAAATCAACGTTGGTGCTTTGCTCGTAGGCTTCGAGGCCTTTGCTGTTGCGCAGGGCCGTAAAGCTGGCGCCATCCTCCAGGAAGCCTGCTGCCGTGAGCTTACGGGCTTCGCACATCGTGATGCTGTCGGCGGCGGCCTGGGCACGCACGTCGGGCGTGATGGCGGCGGTGCTGGCCGCATAAGCCTTAGGTACCAGGTATTGCTGCGGGCTTAGCATGGCTACGTACTCGGGGTCTTCGGGGGCCAGGCGGGCAATTTCCTCGGCCCGCTGCACGCAGCGGCGCAGGGTCGCGTCGTCGAACTGATTGCAGGTGGCCGTGCCGCTGCGCTTGCCAAAGCGCGACTCTACGGCTAGGGACACGTTGTCGGACTGGCCGGCGGTGCTTACCGTGTTGCGGGCGTAGCGGATGTTGCCACTGGTGCGCCCACGCAGGGTGGCGGCGCACTCATCGGCCTGCGAATAGCTCAGCACCTTTTTCAGGATAGCCTGAGCTTCATCTTGGGAAAGTATGGGCATCGTCGTTGAATGTGCTAATGTGTTGGGGATGTGGGAAATGTGGGGGATGTGGGAAATGTGGAAAATGTGTTGGAAGTGTGCTGATCTGGAGGCATGTGCTGAGGTACTAATGGTCGTTCTTGCATTAGCACATTTTCCACACTCTTCCACCTTAGCACATTATCCATTGGCTTTGCTGGTCAGGATGATGCGGGCCAGCAGGCGTCTTACCTGTTGCTGGGTATCCAATACCTGCGGTGGCGGGCTTGGGTAATTTGGGGCCTTCTCGCACAGAAGCAACCAATAGTCGGTTTCCTCTGCTTCCTTGGCGGCTATTTTGCATTTGTGAATGAAGTCGGCCCGGCTTTCGGCGTGCTGAGCTTCTCGCACACTGGCTCCGATGGAGGTAGCGCTACGCAGCACCTGCTGAGCCAGTATGAAGCGCCGCTGCTTTTCCAGTTCCTCCACAAATTCCATTACCTGTAACGAAAGCTCCAGGGTCAAGCGAACAACCGGGTTATCCACCGCATCTGCCATTGTCAGGAATCGATCAGCCAAGCCACATTTGCCATATCTCTCACATTCTACACATTAAATTTTCCGGGCGGTATTGATGACGTTCACGCCGTTGAAGCGGGTGGTGCTGGAGCCGTGGCTCACGGCCGACACTTGCCCGGGCTGGCCCTTGCCATCGAAGAAGGTGCCCAGAAAGCGGTAGTCCGACTGGTCGCAGATGGCCGCGCAGCTGCCCCAGAACTCCTGGGTGTTGGCCTGGTAGGCCACGTCCTCAATCATGCCGGCAATTTTGCCTTTCTCAATAGCGTAGAACACCTTGCCCCCAAACTGGAAGTTGTAGCGCTGCTGGTCGATGGAGTAGGAGCCTTCCCCGGCAATGTAGATGCCCTTGTCCACGTTCTTGATCATGTCGTCCACGCTCAGCTTGGCCGTGCCGGGGCGCAGGCTGATGTTGGGCATGCGCTGAAACTGCACGCTGCTCCAGGAGTCGGCGTAGCAGCACCCGTCCGATTCCTGCTGACCTACCACGTGCGCCTGGTCCCGAATTTTCTGGTAGTTCACCAGCTGCCCGTCTTTGATGATGTCCCACTCCTTGGTTTTCACGCCCTCGTCGTCGTAGCCCACCGCGCCCAGGGTGCCGGGCTGCAGCTTGTCGGCCACAATGTTCACCAGCTTAGAGCCATAGGGCTGACCTTTGGCTTTCCAATCGAGGGTAGCGAAGGATGTGCCCGCATAGTTGGCTTCGTAGCCCAGCACGCGGTCCAGCTCGGTGGGGTGCCCTACCGATTCGTGGATGGTCAGGCCCAAATGGCTGGGGTCCAGCACGAGGTCGTACTTGCCGGGCGTCACGCTCTTGGCCGTGAGCTTTTCCTTGGCCTGCTTGGCGGCCAGGGCCGCATCTTCCAAGATGTCGTAGCGCTGCTTATAGCCGATGACGCCGGTTCCCTGCGGGCCCATGAGCTTGTCGCTGGCGCGGGGCGTGAGGTACTCGTAGCCCAGGCCCATGGGTGAAGCCATGGCGTCGCGGGAGCGGAACTTGCCGGTGGCGCGGTCAATCACCGTCACGTTGAACGTGGGCCAGATGCGGTGCACGTCCTGGTCGATGTAGGAGCCGTCGGTGCTGGCGAAGTACTTCTGCTCGTTTACCTGAAACAAGGCGGAGTTGACGTAGCTGGCGCCGTTTTCCAGGGCCTTGGCGTTGGCAGCCAGCAGCAGGTCTACCTTTTCCTTCACGGGCACCTCGAAGGCGTTGCGCTCAATGGGTGTTTTCCAGCTCACTTCGCCGTAGCCTTTCTGGGCGGCCAGCTTCACTGGCTCCTTCTGCACGCGCTGGTTGGCTTTGGCAATGGCCGCGGCGTTTTTGGCGGCCTGCACAATGCCCGCTTCCGTAACGAGGTTGGTAGACGCAAAGCCCCAGGCCCCATTCACCAGAGCCCGCACGCCCACCCCGAAGCTCTCGGTGCTGGTAATGTTCTGCACCTGCTTTTCGCGGGTAAACACGTACTGGTTCAGGTAGCGCCCGATGCGCACGTCGGCGTAGGAAGCCCCCGCCGATTTAGCTGCGTTCAGGGCGGCGTCGGCCAGGCGCTTTTTCAGGGCCGGGTCGATTGTTTCAAGCAGCTGCTCGGGGTCTACCAGCACGCCACCCATGCCGGGCAGGCTAGGTAAGAACAGCGCCCCGGTAGCTAAACCCGTGAGGCCAACAAAATCTCGTCTTTTCAAAGTGGTAGGGATAGGGAGTGGAAAAGAAACGCGTGGGCAAGGGCAAAATGGCCGCCCGGGTAAGCAGAGAGAAATAGTGGGGCCGCGGTTGCCTGAATATTCAAAAAATCAGATTAGAACCCCAATAAAAAACCCGCCTGCTCGCACAAACGGGTTTTTATTGGGCCTTACACCGCGTCGGAGAGGCTGGTGAAGGTAAAGTCCCGAATCTTCAGCGGGGGCACCAGGTTGCCCGCCACGCGCTGGGGCTTGCCCAGAGCCTCCAGGTTGTTGAGCATGATGATGGGCGACTCATTGAAGCGGAAGTTCTTGATGGGGTGCTTGATCTTGCCGTTCTCGATGTAGAACGTCCCGTCCCGCGTCAGGCCGGTGTACAGCAGGGTCTGCGGATCCACGGGGCGGATGTACCAGAGCCGGGTGACCAGGATGCCTTTGGCCGTGCCCTTGATCATTTCTTCCAAGCTTTGCGTGCCACCTTCCATGATGAAGCCGCCGGGTGGGGGCAGGTCCGGAATGCCTTGCTTCTGGGCCCAGAAGCGCGAAGAGTACAGGTTTTTTACCACGCCTTTTTCCACCCAGATAGTTTTCTGGCGGGGCCGTCCGTCGCCGGCAAAGGTGAGGTCCGCAATTTCGGGGTGCGTGGGGTCGGAGTAGATGGTGACCCGCTCATCGAACAGCTTTTCGCCCTTCTTATTGCCTCCACCTTTCTTGCTCAGGAATGAGCGGCCTTCGTCAGCGGAGCGGGCATCCATGGCACTCATCATGGCGCCCAACAGTGAGGCATCGGAATTGGCTACCAGTGCGGCCGGCTCTAGAATCACGGTGTACTTGCCGGGTTCCAGCGCCTTGGCCTGCCGCGACATGGCCGCTTTATCGGCGGCGGTTTTGGCCAGGCGGGCGGCGTCGAACTTACTGGCATCGTTGTAGTCGGCCGTGGCGTAGCCGGAGCCGGTGCCATCGGGGGTGCGCACCGTAATGCTGAAGGTAAGGTCGGTAGCTTGCTGGTAGGCCTCCAGTCCTTTGTTGTTGCGCTTGGCTACAAAGCCGGCCGAGTCTTCGAGGAAAGCGGCCGAGGAGAGTTTGCGCTGCTCGCACAGCTGCAAGGTAGCCGCCATCTGCTGGGCACGGTAGTCGGGCGTGATGCCGGCCGTGCTTTGGGTAAATGACAGCGGCGACGCCAGGTAATGCTGCGGACCCAGCAAGGGCACGTAGTCGGGATTTTCGGGAGCCAGACGCGCAATTTCCTCGGCCCGCTGCACGCAGCGGCGCAGGGTGGCGTCGTCGAACTCGTTGCAGGTAGCTACGCCGCTGCGCTTGCCAAACCGCGACTCCACGGCCAGGGACACGTTGTCGAGGGCACCGCTGGTGCTGATGGCGTTGCGGGCCGAGCGCACGTTGCCGCCATTGGTGCCGTTCAGCGTCGCCTCGCACTCATCGGCGGTGCTAAAGCTGAGGACCTTTTTAAGTATGTTCTGGGCTTCGTCTTTGGAGAGAATAGCCATGTATTTAATGTGCTGATGTGGTGGAATGTGGATAATGTGAGAAATGCGTTGATATGCTAACAATGGTTTGATTAGCACATTCAACCACATTTCTCACATTATCCGCATTAAATTTTCCGGGCAGTGTTGATGACGTTCACGCCGTTGAAGCGGGTGGTGCTGGAGCCGTGGCTCACGGCCGACACCTGGCTGGGCTGACCTTTGCCGTCGAAGAAGGAGCCAAACATGCGGTAGTCTGACTCGTCGCAAATGGCCGCGCAGGAGTTCCAGAACTCGGTGGTATTGGTCTGGTAGGCCACGTCTTCAATCATGCCGGCAATTTTGCCTTTCTCGATGGCGTAGAACACCGTACCACCAAACTGAGAATTGTAGCGCTGCTGGTCGATGGAGAACGAGCCGCGCCCGGCAATGTAAATGCCCTTGTCCACGTTCTTGATCATATCATCCACGCTCATTTTCTGCTTGCCGGGCAGCAGGCTGATGTTGGCCATGCGCTGGAACTGCACATCCTGCCACGACTGCGCGTAGCAGCACCCATCCGATTCGTTCTGGCCTACCATGGCCGCTTGGTCGCGGATTTTCTGGTAGTCTACCAGTTGGCCTTCCTTAATGATATCCCACTGCTTGGTTTTCACGCCCTCATCGTCGTAGCCTACCGCGCCCAGGGAGCCGGGCTGGGTTTTGTCGGCCACGATGTTCACCAGCTTGGAGCCATAGGGCTTGTTCTGCTTTTTCCAGTCCAGGGTAGCGAAGCTGGTGCCGGCGTAGTTGGCCTCGTAGCCCAGCACGCGGTCCAGTTCGGTGGCGTGGCCCACGCTTTCGTGAATGGTGAGACCCAGGTGGTTGGGGTCCAGCACGAGGTCATACTTACCAGGCGTTACGCTCTTGGCGGTCAGCTTTTCCTTAGCCTGCTTGGCGGCCAGGGCCGCGTCTTCCAGGATGTCGTAGCTGTTTTTATAGCCCGTGAGGCCCGAGCCGGCGGGACCGGCAATCTTGTCCTGGGCTTTGGGTACCATGTACTCGTAGCCCAGGCCCATGGGGGAGCTGAGCGCCTCACGGGTGCGGAACTTGCCACTGGCGCGGTCTACGGCCGTTACGCTGAACGTGGGCCAGATGCGGTGCACGTCCTGGTCGATGTAGGAGCCGTCGGTGCTGGCGAAGTACTTCTGCTCATTCACCTGAAACAAGGCCGAGTTGACAAACGAAGCGCCGTTTTCCAGGGCTTTGCCATTGGCCGAAAGGAGCAAATCCACTTTCTGGGCAATGGGCACCTCAAAGGCGCTCTGCACGATGGGCGTTTTCCAGCTTACTTCGCCGTAGCCTTTCTGCGGCGCCAGCTTCACTTGCTCCTTCTGCACTTTGGCGTTGGCCTTGGCAATGGCTACGGCCATCTGCGCGGCTTTGGCCAGGCCAGCTTCCGTCACGGTGTTGGTGGCCGCGAAGCCCCAGGTACCGTTGGCAATGACGCGCACGCCAGCCCCGAAACTTTCCCCACTGGCAATGTTCTGCACCTGCTTTTCGCGGGTGAAGATGCTTTGGTTGAGGTAGCGCCCGATGCGCACATCCGCGTAGGAGGCCCCCGCCGATTTAGCTGCGTTCAGGGCCGAATCGGCCAGTCGTTTTTTTACGGCGGGGTCCACGGTTTCGAGCAGCCGCTCGGGGTGCACCAAGGTACCGCCCAGGCTGGGGAAGCTGGGCAGGAACAGAGCCCCGGTCGCCAGACCGGTCAGCCCTACAAAGTCGCGTCGTTTCAAGCAGGTAAAAGTTTAGAGGAAATAGGCCAAACAATGGGTGAATGTAGGCAAAGGACGAAAGGAACATCGGATAGATGCACCGCCATTACCGCTAAAATTCGGGCATGATTTACCGCACCAACGCCAGTAGGTCGGCCGCAATAGCGGGCCAGGGCTGGGCCAGATCGATGGTGACGATGCGCACCGGGTGCCCGCCCAGGGTATAGCGCAGGTCTACCGCCTGCTCGGCGGCCGGATACAGCAGTACGCCCTCCAGCTGCTGGCCCGGCAGCGGCCGCTGGTTCTGGAGGTAGGCGTAGAGCTGGTAGAGGTGGGGCGCAATCAGCCGCTGCTGGTCGTAGCGGGTGCGCAGGGCCGCAGCGTAGTACTTGGTGTCGAGGATAATTTTGCGGTCCGGAGCTTCCAGGCTGGTGTCGGTAATCATGCTGGGCAATAAGTCCAGATCAGGTGCGTGCTCAGCTTCGGCCTGCCAGCTGATGGTTTCACTCTGTACCCGAAAATGGCGCTGTTCCAGCCGGTAGAAGTTGCGCACGAACTGCTCAAACAGCCGCGCCATCACCGCCTCGTCGCGCCGGAAGTCCCGGAAACGGGGGCGTCCACCCGCCGTAGGCTCCGGCAGCTGGCTGAGGTGCAGCAGCTCACAGATGTTGAGCAGCATGGCACCTGTGCCCGTGGGCCGCTGCCGCCGGGCCTGCCGCAGCGTATCGTTAGTCAACTGCAGCGGCATAATATCCGCGGGAAACTGGCGCTGCACCCGGCGTAGCTCCTCGCGTAGGCTGCCCGGTATTCGAGCGGTACGGCCCAATTCCCGGACTGTGCCCAGCAGCAGGCCGTGTAGTAGACCATCGTAGCCCAGCTCATCATAGCGGCAGACGGCCCGGCCCCTGGGCAACAGGTTACGCGTGAGGCTGGGCGCCAGCAGCACCCGCCCGCGCAGCTCCGGCAGCTCGGCTTCCCGCTCCTGGTACGCTGGTGGCAGCCCCGCCCGCAAATACCGCCGCAGGTGTAGCAGGAGCAAATGCCCCAGCAGCTCCACCGGCCGCTCAAAATCCTGCCCATCCGCCGTCAGCAGCGCATGGCGCTCCGGCAGCCGGTTCCAGGCGTAGCTGAGCAGGTAGTACAGGTTTTGGATCGGGACCACGGATTCGCGCGGATTAGTCGGATTTCACGGATTTTGTGGGCGACGCAGCCTGAGATACTCCAGCCGGACTAAGCCAGTAGACGGCGCCGGGCAGCCGTGGCTTTGGCCGGCTCATCGAGCCAGTACTCTGCAAGCAGGGGCGCTATTTCCTGCTCCAGAATGAGGCGTAGCCAGGCGGGCTGTTCCAGCGGCTGAGCTGGGGGCTGGCAGAAGTAGCTGTGGCCGATGCGGAAATCCACACCCAGGTCGGGGTCGTCGGCTATGGTTTGGTTGAGCTCCGTCAGGCGGGTGGCTATCTGCTGGATGATTTCCGCTCCCATGCCCTGCCGGCGCAGAAACTCCTGAAACGCGGGCCCAAACTCCGGCTCCAGCTCCACGAAAGCAAACCGCCGCCGCAGGGCATAATCCAGGGGCGTGAGCGACCGGTCAGCCGTGTTCATGGTACCGATGACGTACAGGTTTTCGGGCACGTAGAAGTGGGTGCCCGCGGGGGCGTAGGGCAAGGCCACCGCGTGGGCCGGGCCGCGCTTATCGGCTTCCAGCAGCAGCAGCAGCTCCCCGAAGATGCGGCTCACGTTGCCTCGGTTCAGCTCGTCAATCAGCAGAAAATAGGGCCGTGTGGGGTCCTGGGTGGCCCGGCGACAGAGCTGGACCAGCAGGCCGTCGGTGAGGCGGAACTTGCCGCCGGCGTCGGGCCGGAAGCCCTGCACAAAGTCCTCGTAGCTGTAACTGGGGTGAAACTGCACCAGCTCCGTGCGGGCCGCGTCCTGAGTACCCAGCTCCAGCCAGGCCAGGCGGCGGGCCAGAAACGTTTTGCCGGTGCCGGGCGGGCCCTGCAAGAGTAGGTTCTTGCGTCTTCGGAGTCCGGCCAAGGCCGCATCCAGCTTTTGGGGAGCCAGAAATACTTCCTGCTCGGCCTGATGCCGCGTGTAAGTCGGACTGGAGCCATAGGTTGCGGCGGGCTCGCCGACTATAGCCCCCTTGGCGGCCCGGAGCGGCTGCCGGCTTGGCCGGCCAGTGTAGAGGTCAGCAAGTTGCTCCTGGGCGGCCACGTCTCCGTCCAGGGAGGAGTTGGCCAAGGTAGGCCGCTTGGTGGTGATGGTGAAGTCCAGCTTTTCGAGCAGGCGGTTGGTGGGCGCCCCGCTGCCGAGCGGCCACGTCGCCGTAGCGTCGTCGGTAGCCAAGCGGTAGGCCAGCTGGGCCACGGCCCGCGGCGGGTAGCGCCGGCCCCGGTATACAAGGTCATAGACGGTGCTGGGTGGGAGCGGCTGGTCGTCGCGCTCCAGCTGCCGCAGGGCGCGCAGTACCTGCTGGCGGGTGAGTAGGGGAGGCGAGGTAGATGAGGACATTAGGGGAAAGTACGCGCAAAACACCGCTACGGCCAAATAAGTGGCTGTAGGCACTTATCTATTGCGGGGAACTGGACAACCAGCACACTGCTTATCAGCAGTAGCAGCTTGTCGAGCATATCCTATAAGTTATCATTAATTTATTTTGTATAGTACCTTGTATTGCATAATAGTATTTTTATATTTGCTCTATGCTGGCTGGGTTGCTGGCCTGTGGAAGTCATTCATGGAATCTTTGCCATGCGCTTGCCGCCTTTTCTGCTTTCTTTGCCCGACTTTTTTTCTCTTCCCCACTCTATGAAAACAACCCTTACCGCCTTTGCCTGCTTTCTAAGCACCCTGGGCCTGGCTCAAACCCCCGCTCCGGCCCCTAGCGCGCCGGAATCACCTTACCGCGCTTCGGCCACGAAAGTGAACAACCTGGTGCATACCAAGCTGGATGTGGGCTTCGACTACGCCAAGCGCCACCTCAACGGCAAAGCCTGGCTGACGCTCAAGCCCCACGCCTACGCCACCGATTCTCTGCGTCTCGATGCCAAAGGCATGGACATCAAAACGGTGGCCTTAGTGAATGGCGACCAGCAACAGCCCCTGAAGTACGACTACGCCGACCAGCAGAACCTGCGCATCAACCTGGGCAAGACGATAGCGCCCGGCACGGCCTACACCGTGTACATCGAGTACACGGCCAAGCCCGATGAGCTGAAAGTGAAAGGCTCCCAGGCTATTACCGATGCCAAGGGCCTGTACTTCATCAACCCCGACAGCGCTGTGGCCGGCAAGCCCGTGCAGATCTGGACCCAGGGCGAGACCGAGGCGTCTTCGGTGTGGTTCCCCACCATCGACCGGCCCAACCAGAAAACCACGTCCGAAATCAGCATGACGGTGCCCAGCAAGTACGTGACGCTGAGCAATGGTGCCCTGGTAAGCCAGAAACCGGCCGGTGCAGGCCTGCGCACCGACACCTGGAAAATGGATTTGCCCCACGCACCCTACCTGTTTATGATGGCCGTGGGTGACTTCCGCATCACCAAGGACACCTGGCGCGGTAAGGACGTGACGTACTACCTGGAGCCCAAGTACGCGCCCTTTGCCAAGCAGATCTTCGGCAACACCACCGACATGCTGGAGTTTTTCTCCACCCGCCTGGGCGTGGAGTATCCCTGGAACAAGTACGCCCAGATTGTGGTGCGCGACTACGTGAGCGGGGCCATGGAAAATACCTCGGCTACCCTGCACGGGGACTTCCTGCAGAAAACCGACCGGCAGCTCCTGGACCGCGAATACCAGACCGAGTCGGTTATTGCCCACGAGCTGTTTCACCAGTGGTTTGGCGACTACGTGACGGCCGAAAGCTGGAGCAACCTGACGGTAAACGAAAGCTTCGCCGACTTCTCCGAGGGCCTGTACGCCGAGCACAAGTACGGAGCCGATGCCGCCGACTCGCACAACCACCGCAACCTGCGTAATTATCTGCGCAGCCCCAAGGATGCCCAGAAGCACCTCGTGCGCTTCCACTACGACGACAAGGAGGACATGTTTGACCTAGTGAGCTACCAGAAGGGTGGCGCCATTCTGGACATGCTGCGCACCTACCTCGGCGACGACGTATTCTTTGGTGGTCTGCAGAAATACCTGCAAGACAATAAGTTTGGTAACGGTGAAGCCCACCAGCTGCGCCTGGCGCTGGAAGCCGTGTCGGGCCAGGACCTGAACTGGTTCTTCAACCAATGGTACTTCAGCACGGGCCACCCCGTGGTGAGCATCGACTACGCCTGGGATGCCGCCAAGAAAGTGCAGTCCGTCACGCTCAAGCAAAATCAGCCCGGCCAGGTGTTTCAGCTGCCCATGGCCATCGACTACTGGGTGAACGGCAAGCCCCAGCGCCAGCGTGTGATGATGACCCAGGCCAGCCAGACCTTCACCATGCCTCTGGCCTCCAAGCCCGACCTGGTGGATGTAGACGCCGAGAAAACCCTGGTGTGGCAGCAGACCGACAACAAGCCCCTGGCTGAGTTTGCTTACCAGTACGAGCACGCCCCGCTCTACGTAGCACGCCGCGAGGCCCTGTTGGCGGCCGAAGCCAAGCAAACCACCGATGCCGCCGCCCGCAAGCTGCTGGTAGCCGGCCTCAACGACAAATTCAACAACCTGCGGATGGTAGCGGCCGAGCGCCTCAAGCTCGACAACAAGGAGGTAGCCAAGCTGGCAGCCCCGGCTCTGCGCAAGCGCCTGAGCGTGGAGAAAGACCCGGTGGCCACGGCTAGCCTACTCACGGTTCTGGCCAAGCTGGGGGATAAAAAGGACGAAAAGATCTTCACGCAGCAGCTCAAGGCGCAGTCGTACGCCGTGCAAGGGGCCGCGCTGAAAGGCCTGGGCAACGTAAACGCTAAAGCAGCCCTGGCCAAAGCCAAGGAGTTAGAAGCCAGCGACGAAGCTAGCATCAGTCAGGCCGTGGCCGGGGTATATAGCCAGCACGGCGGCGACGCCCAGTGGAACTTTGTGCGGACCCGCTTCGACGCGGCCAGTGAGCAGGAGCGGTTTGGCTACTTCGAAGGCATGGGTGCCATGCTCACCCGCCTCAGCGAGCCGAAAGCCTTTGCCGAAGACGTGGAGCGTCTCCGCGGCCTGGGCGTGAAATACAAGCAGTACGGCGCCGATGAGCCCATTATTGGCATGCTGCAGGCAGCCATCAAAGCTCAGGAAGGCAAGCCGAACGCTGCTGTCAATAAGCCCGTGGCCGAAAAGGCCATTGCCGATATTCAGGCCGCGAAGTAGCGTGACCTGAAAGCAAACAAAACGGCCCCGCATTCCTTGGAATGCGGGGCCGTTTTGATTTTGAGTACGGTGCGGTTACCGCTGTGGGTCGTGGGCTTTATCGGGCGTTATGGTTTTGCCCTTGTTGGTAGACTGGTTGGTATCGGGGCGCTGATCTTCCTGCTTTTTGCGGGCTGGATCATCGTGCTGGGGAGTTTTAGGAACGTTGGTAGCAGGCATGGCCGTAGTCAGTTACGAAGTGAAACCATAGGGGCTTGTACGCAGGCCGGGAGGCCACGGGCGGGTTGCCCAAAATGATGCACGCTCGTCTGTGCCGAGAATCTTGGCTATTCCACCGTGTGCGCCCGTCGGATACCGAGCTTCTTCATGCGTGCCTCCAGGGTTTTGGCATTGATGTCCAACAGAACGGCCGCGCCCTGGGGGCCACTCACGCGCCCACCCGTTTGGTGCAGAGCGGCCAGGATATGGTCGCGCTCCTGCTCCCGCAGGGTTTTGAGCGGACCGGGCACGGGGGCCGCCACCGGCACTGCCGCGGCTGCATTGGCCGAAAAACCCGCAAACTCCAACGACGGCCCAGTAGAAGCAATAACGGCCCGCTCCACCACGTGCTCCAGCTCCCGAATGTTGCCCGGCCACGGGTAGCGCTGCAGCGCCTTGAGGTCGCGGGGGCGGAGGGTACGCACGGGGCGGCCCAGCTTCTTGGTAAAGCGCTCCAGAAAGTGGCGCACCAAGGGCTCCACGTCCTCGGGCCGCTCCCGCAGGGCCGGCAAGTGAATTGGGAACACGTCGAGGCGGTAGTAGAGGTCGGCGCGGAAGCGGCCAGCGGCTACTTCCTCCTCCAGCACGCGGTTGGTGGCGGCCAGCACCCGCACGTTGGTATGAATGACGCGCCGTCCGCCAATACGCTCAAACTCCTTTTCCTGCAGCACCCGCAGCAGCTTGGCCTGCAAATCCAGGGGCAGCTCCCCAATTTCATCCAGGAAAATGGTGCCGCCGTCGGCCAGCTCAAACTTGCCGATGCGCCGGTCGTGGGCCCCCGTAAAAGCACCTTTTTCGTGCCCAAAAAGCTCACTTTCTATCAACTGGGCGGGCAGGGCCGCGCAGTTGATCTTTACCAGGGCCCGCTCCTTGCGCGGGGAGAAGTTGTGAAGGGCCCGGGCTACCAGTTCCTTGCCGGTGCCGGTTTCACCGGTGATGAGCACGGTGCTGTCGGTGGGGGCTACCTGCTCCACGCGCCGGAACACCTGCTGCATGCTGGGGCTGCCGCCCACAAAGTCGCCGAAGCGGGCGGCGGCCGTGGTGTTGATTTCGTCGATGAGGTAGGTCCGCTCCCGCTCCAGCTGGGTGCGCAGGGCTTCAATCTGCTCGAAGGCCAGCACGTTCTGAATAGCCAGCCGCACCTGGGGCACGAGCGTCAGAATGAGCTCTAGCATCTCCGGGGTGAAGGCCAGCGGCTGGTGACTGGCCATGATGAGGGCCGCGGTTTGCTCATCGCCCAGGTCGAGAGGCGTACACAGCAGGGACTGGGTGCCGCGCCGCTCCCGAATGTAACGCAGCATGGTGTAGCGCTCGGCCAGGGCGTCGAAATCGGCCCCCACGTACACACCCGGCCGCATAAACAGCTCGGCCGCACCTAGCTTGGCCTCCTCAAAGTCGGGCACGTCGTCCCAGCGGTTTTCCTCAAGGGCGGCGAAAGTGCCATCGGGCTGCTTTACTAACTCTGCAAAGGCCCGGATGGGCGAATCGGGCAGGCGCAGGCGCACCCCGAAAAAGTCGCAGGGCACTACCTGGTTGATTTCGGTAGCTATGGTACGGAACAGCTCGCCTCGGTCTTTAATGCTGAGCAGGGCGT
The DNA here is from genome assembly GCF_008271285.1 of Hymenobacter lutimineralis. Taxonomy (NCBI): domain Bacteria; kingdom Pseudomonadati; phylum Bacteroidota; class Cytophagia; order Cytophagales; family Hymenobacteraceae; genus Hymenobacter; species Hymenobacter lutimineralis. The sequence goes on from NZ_VTHL01000010.1 coordinate 85,794, forward strand.
TGTTGAGGGCTAGCTGCATGGTTTTTTCCTGCTCCCGGCGGGCTATGTCCTCGAAAGCCAGCGTGTTGGTGACGGCCACCGCCACCAGGCTGCCAATCTTTTCCAGCAGGTCCACGTCGTTGGGGGCAAACTCTGGTCGGCGCCGGGCTACCAGGGAAAGCAGCCCGATGAGCTGCCCGCCCGTGCGCAGAGGCACTACCACGAAGTAACGCATGCCTTTATCGAGCAGGGCGCAGAAGGGCTGGTACTGCGGAAACTGTTCAATCAGCTCCTGCAAATCGTACTGGTGCAGGCGCGGCTGGCGAACGAACAGCTCGACAGGCGTGCCCTCAATAAGGCCACGCGTAGTTTTCGCGCCACTGGCATCGGTCTGTTCGGGCAGCAGTATCTCCCCCAGGTAGTCGCGCAGAAACACGCGGCGGTACTGGTGCTCGGAGTCGAAGGTGAGAATGGTGATGGCGTCGAAGGGGAAGATCAGCCGCAGCTTTTCCGTGACGGTGCGAAACAGCGTCTCCTTGTTGCGGGTCGTGGCAATGGCGTCGTTCAGGTACAGCAGGAGCGAATCGTCTTGGTCGGGCATGTTTTCCTCAAATAGCAGGAGATGATAATAGGGAATCCTGAAATATCAGGAACAACTCCTGCCTGCTTGCAATGTTTTTCATTGTCGGGATTAAAATAAAAATGCCGTTTTTGAACCATTGAAACACATTTGTAAAGAATTTTTAATCCGCGTAACCACTTGGCACAGGCTTGGGTACTAGCAGCACGACCTTCATCAGGCATACTCTATGTTCTCTCGCTTCACTTTAGCCGTACCGTTCTTGTCCTTGCTGGGGCTGCTTGGCAGCCAGGCTGCCTACGCACAGCAGGGCCCGGTACTTTCCGACTCGCTGACGTTGGATGGCACTATTCGCTCGGTGCTGGATGCCAACCCCGCCATAACCTCGCTGGAAGAAGAGGTAAACGCTGCTACCAGCCGCGTGCAGCAAACCCGCGGGGGCTTCCTGCCCCAGGTGACGGGCACGGCCACCTACACCCGCATCGACCCGGTGGTGAAACTGCAACTCGCGCCCGATGCCCCGGTTTTCCAGCTGGCCCCCAACAACAACTACGACGCGCACCTCACCCTGCAGTACGGCATTCTGGATTTCGGGAAAAAGGAGGCCACCTACAACCTGGCGGAAAGCCGCCGGCTGTCGGCCCAGGACCAGATAGCCGTCACGCGCCGCGACCTGGCTTATTCGGCCGCGCAGGTATATTACAACATCCTGTTCGTGCGGGAAAGCATCAAAGTACAGGACGCCCAGATTGCGTCCCTGCGCCAGCACGAGCGGGAAATGGAAAAGCGCGTGGAAGGGGGCGTTAGCACCCGCTTCGATGTGACGACTACCCAGGTGCGCATTACCCAGGCCGAGAATACCAAAATCGACCTGCAGAACCAGCTGAACAACCAGCAGGTGCAGCTGGCCCGCCTGCTGCATAAGCCTGAGTACGCCCAGGTGGCGGTGCGCGGCACGTTTGCGTACCAGCCTCAAGCCGTGGACGTGGAAGCGGCCCTGGCCCGGGCCACCGAAAACCGCCCCGAAGTGAAGCTAGCCAAGGATGCAGAAGCCGTAGCGGCCAACAACCTGAAGCTGGTGGAGCGGAGCAACATGCCGCTGCTGGGCGTGGGCGCGCAACTGGGCGCCAAAAACGGCTACCTGCCCAACCTCGACAAGATCCGGCCCAACTCGGTAGGCGTAGTACAGCTTTCGGTGCCCATTTACGACGGCAACAAAAACAAAAACCAGCGGGTGGAGGCGCAGGCCAACATCCGGGGGGCTCAGGCCCGCACTCAGGATACGCAGGAGCAGGTACGCGCCGATGTGCGCCAGGCCGCCAACAACCTGCAGTCCAGCGCCGCCCGCTACGACAATGCCGTGCTGCAGGTAAACCAGGCCACCGATGCCCTCACCCGCGCCAAGGCCCGCTACCGCTACGACGTAGGCACCAACCTCGATGTCCTGGATGCTGAAACCCAACTAGCTCAGGCTCGGCTTGCGCGTTTGCAGGCCATTTACAACTACACTCTCGGCCAGTACCAGCTCAAGCGCGCTACCGGCGAGCAGATATGGTAGCGGAGAAGAAGCAAGTGGGGAATCAAGCACGCTAGCCTAACCGCAGCTTTGCTCTTACCGCGCTGCTACTTCACTTCTTCACCCATTTACTCCTTTGCAGTATGCACCTGTCCAAGATTCTCTGCCCGCTGGATTTCTCGGGAGCCGCCGTGCCCTTGCTGGCGTACGCAGCGGCTATGGCCGAGGCCACCGGCGCCGAGCTGTGCCTGCTGCACGTGCAGGAACCGCAGCTGGCTTTGAATGGCAGTATGCCCGTGCCCGATGCGGCCCTGGAGCTGGCCCGCTACCGGCTGCTGGCCGAACAAGCCGGCGCCCGGCGCGTAACTACGCAGCTGTGCCAGGGCGACGCCGACCGCGAAATTGTGCGGGTGGCCCAGCGCAGCGGCGCCGACCTGATTGTGATTGGGTCCCACGGCCACACCGGCCTCACCCGCTTCCTGATGGGGAATACCGCCGAACACGTCGTGCGCCATGCGCCCTGTGCTACTCTCCTCGTAAAACCCCACGGCGACGCTGCCTACCGGCAGTCGGCCTAACGCCTCAGCTTTTCTCCCAGACTTTTCACTTCAACGATTCAATACGAAATGGCAACGCAAGAACCGGTGGTAGAACGCCAAATTTCGCAGCCAGGCGGCCCCGCCCAGCCCGCCGTTCCTTCCGCCTACGAGGAAGAGCCGCAGGCTAGCTCCAAGCGGCCGATTATCATGATTATCCTGGCCCTGGTGCTGCTGGTGGGCGGCTACTTTGGCTGGCAGCGCTACCAGTTTGGCCAGACCCACGAAGAAACCGACGATGCCCAGGTAGAAGGCGACGTGTACCCGGTGCTGCCCCGCGTGGCGGGCCCCGTGCTGGAGGTGAAGGTGGAAGACAACCAGCCCGTGAAGAAGGGCGACGTACTCATCAACCTGGACCCCGCCGACTACCAGCAGCGCGTGAATGCCGCCCAGGCCGCCTTGGCCGCCGCCGAAGCCAACGTGGTAGCGGCCCGCGCCGCCGTAGGTACCGCCCAGGCCAACGTGCGCTCGGCTCAGTCGTCCATTGGGGTGAGTGACGCCAACCGCGCCCGCCTCGAAAAGGACCTGAAGCGCAGTGCTTTCCTGCGCAAGGAAGATATCATCCCACAAAGTGAATATGACGCCGTGCAGGCCAACCTGCGCGCTACCAGCGCCCAGCGCGCTACCGCCGCCGACCAGGTAGGCGTAGCCCGCCAGCAGGTAGCTGCGGCCGAGCAGCAGGTAGCCGTAGCCCAGGCCGTAGTAAAGCAGCGCCAGGCCGACCTGGAAAATGCCCAGCTACAGCTCAGCTACACTTCCCTCAAAGCGCCCGTTGATGGCATTGTAAGCAAGAAAAGCGTGCAGCCCGGCCAGGTGGTAGCGCCCGGCCAGCAGCTGCTGGGCCTGGTAGCCAGCAACCGCACCTGGGTTGTGGCCAACTTCAAGGAAACGCAGCTGGAGAATATGCAAGTAGGCCAGCCGGTGGAAGTGGAAGTGGACGCCTACCCGAACGAAGATTTTGCGGGCCATATCGAGTCGTTGTCGGCAGCTACGGGGGCGCGCTTTGCCTTGCTGCCCCCCGATAACGCCAGCGGCAACTTCGTGAAAGTAACCCAGCGCGTGCCCGTGAAAATTGCGCTCGACAAAGCTGACCCGCAGCACCCGTTGCGCGCTGGCATGAGCGTGACGGCCACCGTGAAGGTGAAATAGTCAATCAGTGGTCAGTTGCCAGTGGGCAGTTGCCGGGTCGTGCAAGCGGCCCCAACTGGCAACCAGCAGCTGACCACTGGCAACTGAAATTACATGGAAACTGGATTTACCAAGTGGATTATCGTCATCACCGTGGTGATGTGCTGCCTGCTGGAGCTTATCGACACGAGCATCGTGAACGTGGCGCTTACGCAGATGATGGGCAACCTCTCGGCCACGCAGCAGGAGGTAAGCTGGGTGGTAGCCTCCTACGCCATTGCCAACGTCATTGTGATTCCCATGACGGGCTTTCTGGCCGAGCAGTTTGGGCGTAAAAACTACTACCTGTTCTCCGTCATCCTGTTCACCGTGGCCTCCATGGCTTGCGGGCAGAGCACCAACATCTGGGAGCTGGTAGCCTTCCGCTTTATTCAGGGCATAGGCGGCGGGGCCCTCATGGCTACTTCACAGGCTATTCTCATCGACACCTTTCCGCCCCAGCAGCTGGCCCTGGGCCAGGCGCTGTTTGGTATGGGCGTCATCATCGGTCCTACAATCGGCCCTACCCTGGGCGGCTACATCGTCGACAACTACGACTGGCCCTGGATTTTCTACGTGAACGTGCCGGTGGGCGTCATGGCGGCCATCTTCACTGTTCTCTTCATCCGCGACCCGGAGCGCATCCGCAACGCCGTGCCCCGCCCGTTACGGGAAATAGACTGGGCCGGCATTGTGCTGCTGATTGTGGGCGTGGGCTCCTTGCAGTACGTGCTGGAGCAGGGCGAAAGCAAGGACTGGTTTGAAGATCAGAACATCCTGCTGTTCACGGCCCTCACCGTGATTGGGTTGGTGGGCTTTATCTGGCGGGAGCTTACGGCGCGCCAGCCCATTGTGGACCTGCGGGTGCTGGGCAAAAGCCGCAACCTGGCCGTGGGCTCCTTCCTCTCCTTTATTCTGGGCTTTGGCTTGTTTGCCTCGGTCTTCGTGTTTCCCATTTTCTGCCAGCGTATCCTGGGCTTCTCGGCCGCGCAAACTGGCTACATTCTGCTGCCCGGTGCCTTGCTTTCGGGGTTCATGATGCCGGTAGTGGGCAAGTCCATTCAGGCGGGGGTGTCGCAGAAGTTCATTCTGCCTATCGGCTTCATTGTCTTCTTCATCTTCTCTTACTGGATGAGCACCCAGATTTCGCCCACGGCCGGCGAAAGTGACTTTTTCTGGCCTTTGCTGCTGCGCGGGTTTGGGCTAGCCCTGCTCTTTCTGCCCATCACCACCATGTCGTTGGCCGGGCTGAGCGGCAAGGATGCCGGGCAGGCAGCGGGCCTTACGGGTATGATCCGACAGCTGGGCGGTTCCTTCGGCGTGGCCCTGGTGGGTACGTACCTGGAGCGCACCACCATGCAGAACCGCATCGGGCTGCTGCCCAATATCTCCCTCTATGACCCCGAAACCCAGCAGCGCCTGCAGGGACTTATAGCCGGCTTCATGGCCAAGGGGGCCAGCGTGCTGCAGGCTCAGCAGCAGGCCTACGCCGCGCTGGAAGGCATGGTGATGAAGCAAACCGCCCTGATAACCTACGCCCAGACTTTCCTGATGATCGGGACGTTCTTTCTGCTGTGCGTCCCGCTAATCTTTCTGATCAAGCGGGCCCGCCCCGGCGAGAAGGTGGACCTGAACGCCGCGCACTAACGTGTCCTTGGCCAGTAAAAAAGACCCGGTAGCAGTAGTTGCCGGGTCTTTTTACTGGCTGGGCAAACCTGGCTACGCAGCCTCAACCGTGGACAGCGGCGCGTCAACATCGGCGAGCGGGCCAGCCGTTGGATACCAAGCGGGCAGCAGGGACAAGGACGAGCCTACAACCACAAGAAGTAAGCGCGGCTACGGCTGCGAAAGCCGTAGCCAGCAAGTGCGCGTGGGAATACCCTCAGGCGCTGAGGTTACCACGGTAGAACAGCTCACCAGGCCATTCTGCGCGTCGCGGTACTGTATGTAGTACTCGGCATTGGTATCCAGGGGGGTACGGTCCAGGTAAGGGCTGCAGGCGTGGTGGGCCACGCATTCCCAGGGCTGGTTGCCAATGCGCCGGTATACGTCGGCGTAGTGGCCGCTGGGCGTTGGAAAATCCAGGCGCCGCCCGGCTGGCACCAGGTAGAGCGTGGGCAAAGCAGGACGAGCTGATAACATGAGGGGCAGTGTTTTGGCAAGTGCAGCAAGGAAAAGCCAGCCAGCGGGCAGAAGGCCCCCGGGTAGCTAAGCTAACGATGCCCACCGCCAGTTAGCTCCCGGATAATTACGGGTTCATGATGCGCTAATCTGGTATTTTACCCCGGTGAAACTCCGAAACTAGCTGGTTTTTTGCTGCTTGCCGAGTGCTTTTTCGGAATCGACAAGCACTGCTTTGCGCGCCGCTGCCCTATGTGCAGTCGACAAAGCCCGCCCCGACAGAAGCCGGGGCGGGTTTTCTTGTTCCAGAAGCCTTTCTGTACCTAGCCTGCTCCGCGGCGGGTAGGTACGCGGCATGTCACCGCAAGGGCTGGCATATCAGGTGGTGAGCGGCAGCGTAATGCTAACGGTGGTGCCTTTGCCGGGGCGGGCTCGGAGCGTGAACGTGCCGCCCAACAGCTCTACCCGCGTGCGGATGCCAGCAAGCCCAATGCCCTTCGGCTGCTTTACCTCATGCACATCGAAGCCCACGCCATCATCTTCCACGCTCAGGTGCAGCTGGTCGTCGGCGCAGGCCACCTGCACAAACACTTCCCGCGCACTGGCGTGCTTCATCACGTTGTTGAGTAGCTCTTGCATAATGCGGTACACGGCTATTTCCAGCAAGGGGGGCAGCTGCTGGTCGAGACCGGCCAGGTTCAGGTCTACGTCGAGGCTGTGGGCCGGAATACGCGTGGTAAGCTCCCGCAGCGCCGCTTTCAGGCCAAAATCCTCCAGAATGCTGGGTGTGAGCTCAAAGGAGATGGTGCGCGTCAGGCGGATAGCTTCGCTCAGCAGCTTCTGGCTGGCTTGGGTAGGTTCCGTGGCGGGCAGGTTATCAAGGTGCAGCTTGGTGGCGTAGAGCAGCTGGCCCACGCCGTTGTGCAGGCCTTCGGCAATGCGGCGGCGCTCCTCCTCCTGGGTAGTAAGAATGGCCGATAGCACTTCCTGCTGCTGGCGTAGCCGCAGGCGGGCCGTTTCGGCCAGCAACGTGTTGCGCTCCGTCACGTCGCGGGCCACTACCAGCACCCCACTGATGGTGCCCAGCGTGCGCAGGGGCACAAAGTTCAGGTCGTATGTCATGGGCTGGTGGTAGCCCGCCCAGTTGAGGTGCTGAGAAGGCTCCCCGGTGAGGGCGCGGTGGAGCAGCTCCAGGATGGTAGGGTCCCGGGCCAGGCCCGGCAGGGTTTCCTCCAGAGAGCGGCCCAGGGCATCGGCCTCGGAGCGGCCCAGCAGGTAGGCCAGGCGCGCATTCCAGGCCGTCACGCACAAGCTCAGGTCCAGGGCGGCCACGGCGTCGATGGTGTTGTTGAGCAGGTTCTGGGTAAACTCCTTTTCCTGCTGCAGCTGCAGGCGTCGCTCTTCCGACTCGGTGATGTCGATGGAAAAAATCACGGCCTGTTTTCGCTGCTGATCGAAGAAGCCATAGTTCTGGAAATACACGGGCCGCCCCTGGTGCACCGCCGAGCTCACAAAGGCTACCTGCTCCCCGGCCAGCAGGCGGCTAAGCTCGGTGGTAGCGCTCAGCGAGGAGGCGAAGGGACACGTGTGGGTCAGCTCCGGGTGGTGGGGGGCCAAGCGGCGCAGGCCGTCTCCCACCACATCCAGCAGCTGGCCGCTGGGGGCAATGCGTGCCAGGATAACGGGCAGGTTGGCCAGGATGTGCTCCAGCAGGCGCGTCTTATAGTTGAGCTCCTGTTGGGCTTCGTGGCGGGCCGTCACGTCGCGCATGAGGCCCACAAAGCGTAGCCCCGGGCGCCGGCCATCCGAGAGCAGCTTGCCTTCCACCGATACGTACCGGATGCTGCCATTGGGCCAGGCCACGCGGTGCTCCAGGTCCAGGGCCGTATTCCGGCGCATAGCTTGCTCCAGGGCCTTGGTCACGTGCGGGCGGTCTTCGGGCACTACGGCGTCTAGCAGTACCTGCAGGTCGGCTGGGCCGGGTACGTACGCACGTCCGAATATCTGCTGGGCGCGCTCGTCCCAGTGAAGCTGGCGCGTGGCGTAGTCTACGCTCCACACCCCGCTGCCCGAGGCCTGAAGCGCCATTTGCAGGCGGGTTTCGCTTTCGCGCACCTGAGCAGCGGCGTGCTTTTCGGCGGTGATATCGCGCCAGGCGGCGTGCACAATGGTGCCGCGGGCCTCCGGTACGGCCGTGAGCAGCACATCTTCCCAGAACTCTTCGCCCGATGCCCGGTAGCGGCACCACTCAAAGCGACAGTGCCCCACCCGCAGTGCCTGTAGCCAATACTGCTGGGCCAGCACCTCGGAGTGCTGCCCGTTTGGCTGAACCGCGGGCGAGAAAGCCGCGCCCGACTTGCCCAGCAGCTCGCTTTTCTGGGTGAGGCCCAGCAGCCGCAGCGCCGAGGCATTGCAGTCGATAAACTGGTTGTCGCGCATGAGCAGCATCCCGTCCTGGTTGTGCTCAAACAAAATGCGGAAGCGCCGCTCGCTGAGCGTGAGTGCCTGCTGGGCGTGGTACTGCTCCGTCACATCCAGCAGGGCCAGGTGGCAGCTGCGGGTTTCGGCCCCGGCGGGGCTATGGCTGGGGGCCGGGGAGGCTTCGAGGCGGGCGAAGAAGGGCGTATCGTCTTCGCGGCGCATTTCCAGGGTAATGGTCTGGCGCTTGTCCTGCTCCAGCACGCTTCGCAGAAATCCGGAGAAGGCATGGCGGGAGCCGGCGGCTATAAACAGGGCGAGCCGGCGACCCACCAGCAGGCGGCGCACCGAGCCCAGCTGCTCGCAGGCCCGCAGGTTCAGCTGCTGCAGGGTGCTGTCGGGTGAGAGGGTGCAGTAGCCAATGGGCGCAAACTCGTAGAGGTTGACATAGGCCGCCCGGCTGGCTTCGGCCTCGGCTTGGGCCAGCAGGAGCTCTTCGTATTGCATTTCCAGCTCAATCTGGTGCACCTGCAGCTCCTGCACCAGGCGCTGTACCTCGGGGGGCGTGTTGGCTGGCAGGCTCTGCGCCGACAGGTGACGGCGTTCAGCCCGCACCCGCAGCTCGTGCAGGGCGGCCTGGGGGTCAGGCAGGAGAGGAAAAGAGCTGGCGTCGGGCTCGTTCATGGCAAAAACTACTATGGGCGGGCTATAGTCAACACAGGCAGGTACGCGGGCGGCCGAAAGGTCGTTGTGGGTTTCTGGGGGCCGGCCACCGCCCGGGCCCCGCGGCGTGGCCCGGCCGCCGGGCTAGGCCAGGGGCTTCACCTGCTCTATGCCCAGCAGCACGTACTCCGTAGGGGCGCCCAGCAGCAGGAGCCGGCGCCCATAGAGCCCCACCCGGCAGCGGCCCTGGTCGGGCAGGTCGAGGTCCAGCTTTAGGTTGCCGAAGTTGAACGTATCGGCCGAGGTGCTGAGCAGCTGCTGCAGGGCATCCAGCAAGGTGGGCTGGTTAAGGCCGCCGGCGGCCAGGGCCACCAGGGGCTGCCCCGCCAGCTCGGCGGGCGTGGTGCCCAGCATCCGGGCAAAGGCTCCGTTGCTGAAGTGCACCTGCAAGCTGGCGTTGAGAGCCACCACGGGCTCCAGCACCGTTTCCTGCATGCTGGCGGCAAAGCGGGCATTGTCCTGGAGCTGGGCTTCCAGGTTTTTCAGCTCCGTAATTTCGGTGAAGGTGATGACGGCCCCGCTGATGTAGTTATCGAGGGTGCGGTAGGGCAGGATGCGCATGTTGTACCAGTCTCCGGAGGTGGTCTGGATGTTGGCCTCAACGCTCACGAGGCGGTCCAGCACCTGCTGAATGTCCTCGGCCAGCCGCTCGTGCCGCAGGTTAGAGGCAAAGTGCGCCAGGGGGCGGCCAATGTCGCTGGGCAGCAGGTTCACGATGCGGGACACGGGTGGGGTAAACCGCTTGATGAGGCTGTCGTTGTCGAGGAAGATGATGGCAATTTCGGTGGCGTCCAGCAGGTTCTTCATGTCGTTGGCCGCCTGCGAGAGTTCCTCCGTCTTGGCCAGGTACTGCATGTTCAGGGTCATCAGCTCCTCGTTCAGGCTCTGCATCTCCTCCTTGTTGGTCATGGCCTCCTCGTTGGTGCTTTGCAGCTCCTCGTTGGCACTCTGCAGCTCCTCGTTGGTGCTTTTCAGCTCCTCCAGGGAGCTTTCCATTTCCTCAATGGTGGTTTGGAGGCGGTGCTTGGTGTACTGCAGCTCCTTGTTTAGGGCGGCCACGGCGTCGTCGCGGTTCAGGCCACCCTCCGAGTTGTCTTTGGCCAGGCGCACCCGGCGCGGGGTGGGCTGGTCCTCAAACACCACCAGCAGCAGCCCGGCTAGTGCCTCCGGCGCCTCCAGGTAGCGCACCGTCAGGCGCAGCAGCTGCTGGCCGGCATCCGTTTTCACCCGCAGGTTTTCCACTTTTATTTCCTGGCGGTTTTGCAGGGCCCGGTGCACCGCCCCGCTGATTTCGTAGCTGAGCTCCTCGCGGGCCATGTCGAAGATGTTCATGTTGCCCAGGCCCGGGGCTGGCTCCAGGTACTTGCCCGTGCGCCCGTTCACGTACAGGATTTCCCCCTTGGCGTTAATGACCACCGCGGGCGGGGAAAAGGAGTGCAGCAGCACCCGCTGCACAATGGAGGCGAAAGGCCCGCCTTCGCGCCGGGTAGAAATGGAGGGCAGCATACTGGGAGAGGAGAGCGGCGCCACGGCAATGTGGCGGGCCAGCGAAAAGGAAAAGTTGAGGAGCCGGGGCAGCGAGGCGGCCGTTTCGATGCGCCGCGAAATCTTCCATTTCAGGTCCAGGGGCTGAAACAGGTCCTGAAAGCCGGTGATGTTTTCACTGGGGCCCAGGAAGAGCAGCCCGTTGGGGTTCAGGGCGTAGTGGAAGATGGGCAGCAGGCTTTTCTGCAGGTCGGAGTTCAGGTAAATCAGCAGGTTGCGGCAGCACAGCAAATCCAGCTTGGTGAAGGGCGCATCCTTGTTGATGTTGTGCAGGGCAAACACCACCACGTCGCGCACTTCCTTGCAGATCTGGTAGTGCCCATCCGTCTTCACGAAAAAGCGCTGCAGCCGCTCCGGGCTCACGTCGGCGGTTATGTTTTCGGCGTACAGCCCCGCCCGGGCAAAGTCTACGCCCTCGGCCGATATGTCGGTGGCGAAAAGCTGAATTTTGAGGTGGCGGTCGGGGGCCACTTCCTCTATCACCTCCAGGAGCAGAATGGCCAGCGAGTAGGCCTCCTCGCCGGTAGAACAGCCCGGGGCCCACACCCGCACGGTGGTGTGGGCGGGCTTGTCGGCAATGAGGGGCCGCAGGTGCTGCTGCAGGTTCTCGAAGGCTTCCTGGTCGCGGAAAAACTTGGTGACGCCAATCAGCAGTTCCTTGAACAGCTGCTCTACCTCGTGCGGGTTTTCCTGCAGGTAGCGCACGTAGTGCGTGAACTCGGCAATCTGGTGGGAGTTCATGCGCCGCTCAATGCGCCGAAACACGGTATTGCGCTTGTAGTGGCTGAAGTCGTGGCCGGTTTGGGCCCGGATGAGCAGAAAGATTTTCTGCAGGGCATGCGCCGGCTTCGAAGCCGACTCCTCGGGGTTTTCGCGCGAGAGGCGCGCCAGCATGGGGCGCTCCACATACTCCAGCAGCTTGGCCGGCATCAGTTCCGGGGCCAGCACAAAATCCACAAACTCGGTGGCCAGGGCCGCGCGCGGCATCGAGTCGAAGGCGGCGGTATCGGGGTCCTGCACCATCACCATGCCGAAGTTCTCCATCACCAGCTTCAGCCCCACGCTTCCATCGGAGCCCAGCCCCGAGAAGATGATGCACACGGCCCGCTCCCGGGCGTCCCTGGCCAGGGTTTGCAGGAAAAAGTCGATGGGCATGCGCCGGCTGGGCGGCAGCGTGGGCTTGAGCAGAAACAGCGCCCCGTGCATCAAGCTCAGGTAGCAGTCGGGCGGAATCACGTACACCTGGTTGGGGCGCACTTTCAGGCCGTCGGCGGCCAGGTGCACGGGCATGGGCGTGAAGCGCTGCAGCACATCCGGGGTCAGCTTCTCGGCCTGCGTGGGCAGCAGGTGCGTCACTACCACGAAAGCCATGCCCGAGCGGGGCGTGAGGTGGCGGAAAAACTGCTCATAGGCTTCCATGGAGCCCGCCGAGCCCCCCAGCATCACTATCGGAAACTTCTCAGGCTCGGCATACGCTTGCCGCGACTTGGGGGCGGCCGTGGGCCGCGCCGGAGTAGGGCCGGCAGTAGAAGACGGTAGGGGTGAAGACGCGGAATTTTCCGGCTCCGGGGCGGCGGCAGCTGACATGAAACGGAGAAAACGGAAAGCGGCTGAGCGAGGTAAGCAGCCGCTTAGGCAGCAGGCCAGCTGGTAGGTTCACTACTTCAAATTTACCGAAATACTGGCAGCATAGTATTGTAGAGCTAGTTTTTTGCCCGAAAAACGAAGCGCGACCAAGTACCCAGCCGGTGCCCTTACGTATGTGGGAGCCGAGCTCCGGCTCTTTTGTGTCTTCTTTAATGCAGCTACTGCATGTCTGCTCCCACGTCTTTAATTGTCATTGGTACTTCGGCCGGCGGCATGCCTGCCCTCACCCGTTTGGTAGAATAGCTGCCCCGTACGCTGGCCGCCGCCGTGCTGGTAGTGCAGCCCCTGGGCCCCGACTCCACGGGCGAGCCACTAATTAGTCGCCTCCGCCAGCACACCAAGCTGAAGTGCCAGCTAGGAGAAAACGAGCAGCCCCTGGAGGCCGGCAGCCTGTACCTGGCCCCACCCGACCGCCACATGCTGGTAAAGGATGGCAAGCTGCTGATTACCAAAGGGCCGCGCGAAAACAACTTTCGCCTCGCCGCCGATTCCCTTTTTCGCTCGGCCGCCGTAGCCTATGGAGCCAACGTAATTGGGGTGGTGCTCACGGGCATGCTGCACGATGGCACGGCCGGGCTGGAGTACGTGAAGCGGTGCGGGGCATCACGCTGGTGCAGGACCCCGCCGAGGCCGAGTTCCCAAGCATGCCCGAAAGCGCCCTGCGCGCCGGCGTGGTCGATTATGTGATTCCACTCGACCGGATGGGGGGCGTGCTGCTGGATTTGATAGCAAGGTCGGGGCCTGTGCTACAGAAAAGTGTTATTCCCGATGACTTGATCATGGAAGCCTCAATAGCCGAACGCGTTGTGGGAACTACCCAGGAAATAAACCAGGTAGGCCGCCAGGTGCCCCTCTCCTGCCCCGACTGTGGCGGCGCACTTTGGGAAATGCAACAAGGTGCCGTGCTGCGCTACCGCTGCCACACCGGCCACGCCTTCACGGCCGACTCCCTGCTGGACAGCTCCCATCATGCCCTAGAAGAAACACTGTGGGTGGCCCTGCGCATGATGGAGGAGCGCAAAAACCTGTACACCAGTATGGCCAGCCGCGGCGAAGGCAGCTGGAGCGTGCAGCAGGAGGAGCGCATCGAGGAAATCAAGGTGCACATCAACCGCCTGCGGGAGTTCCTTATCAACGGCAAAGACCCCAACGGCACCACTACCGCTCACGTGCACTAGCCCCAGGTTTTGCCCCGAAGCACCAGCCCGGCAGCGACGTTAAATAAGGCCCTGGGTGGCGGCGTATTTTATCAGCGCGGCCGTGTTCTTCACCTGGGCCTTCTCGATGATGTTCTGGCGGTGGGTTTCGATGGTGCGGCGGCTGGTGAAGAGCTTGTCGGCTATTTCGTTGGTGGTCAGGCCCTCGGCCAATAGCTTCAGCACTTCAATCTCGCGGCGCGAAAACCCGCCGGGCTTGGTGGGCGGGCCGCTTTGCGGCTCCGTGCTAAACGACAGCACTTTGCTCAGCAGCATAAAGCCCAGTTCCGAGCACAGAAAGGGCCGCCCCGCCGCTACCGTTCGGATGGCAAACGTAATTTCGTCCTTGCCCGCATTCTTGAGCACGTAGCCCGTGGCCCCGGCCGCCAGCATGTTCTGAATGTACTCCGGGTGGTCGAGCATGGAAAGCACCAGCACCCGGGTGTCGGGGTATTGCTCCCGCACCAGCTGGGTAGCCGTCAGCCCGTCCATTTCCGGCATGTTGATGTCCATCAGCACCACGTCGGCGGGCGTGGTTTCGAGCAGCGCCAGCAGCTCCCGGCCATTGTTGGCTTCGCCTACTACCGTAATACCGTCTTCGTGTACCAGCAAAGAGCGGATGCCTTCCCGGATAATAGCATGGTCGTCGGTGAGCAGAACGCGAATCATAACAGGGCGTGGAAGAAAGTAGAGAATAGAAGAAACCGTGGGCCTTTGTAACGGCAATTAGCCGACGAAGATGCACGGTTTTTCTCCTTCTCTTTGGCTTACGTCCTTAAGCTCAACCATATAAGCTCCTGCTTTTCCGGCATCCTACAAATGCCAACGGCCTCGGCAGCAAAGTGCTACCGAGGCCGTAGGAGTAGGCCGGGGCCCACAGAGTTTTTATTGATACTGGATGTAGAGCGGCTTGGGCGTAAGCTCGGTCAGCACTTCCTTGGGCGTCATGATGTGGTGGGGCTTGGGGCGGGCGTCGTATTCGTAGAACAGCTTGAAGCCGGTGTACTGTACTGGCTCCGTCTGGATGTAATCGTGGTAGGAGTCCTTTTTCAGCGTCGGTTCGCCGTGGCCGTCCATGTGCATCACCACCTGCACCCGCGGGTCCAGCTTGATGTTCTTGTAATTGGTCAGCATTTTCCGGGTGAAGCGGTGCACCGTCAGCACTTTCGGCGGCAGCTTGTTCTCGCTCACGAGGCGCGCCAGGTAATTGATGGTCCAGTTCACATCCTTGGCATCGAGGGTACCGATGCGCTGGTTGGGCCGGACGCCGGGCATGGTGGACAGGGAGAACTCGGGGTCGATACCAAGGTGAATGTCGGGCTGCTTCAGGTACTGTTCCAGCTTGGGTACTTCTACCTGCAGGGTGCTGTGGCCGGGCTGCACGTCGAGAAACAGAATGCACTTATGCTCGCGGGCCCAGGAAATTACCTCCTCGATGGTGGCCTTGGAGTTCATCAGGCGCCACTTGCCATCCTTGCCGGGCGTGCCCTGGGCCGTGATGGTAACGTTGTGCAGGGCGGCCTGCACCGGAATGCTGGGGTCGGCGGCCTGCCACTCCTTCAGCACGCCCTCAAACTTGCGGAACATCTGCTCCTTGGGCTCCCGGCCCAGAATGCCCATGCCTTTCGAGCGGATGTTGCCATAGAAGGCCACAATGCGGTGACCAGGCAGGATGGCCCCGGGCAGCTGCCCGTTTTTCCTGGCAATAGAATCAGCCTTGAGCGAGTCGCGGCGCATGGCCTGCTTTTTCAGGGCTATGGTATCCACTACCACAGGTTTCTGGGTGGTGCTGTCGGCGGTGGCCGTGGCGGTTTCGCCTTCCTGGCGGGCGCCGCAGCCGGGTAGCATAGTCAGGGAGAGGGCCAGGCCCAGGGAAGCAAGCACGGGCGCGGTGAAGCGCGAAGCAGTCCGGAAATAAGACACTGAAAGAAAAAGAATTGAGGGCGAATGGAGCCCCGAAGGTAGGGGGTTTTTTGGGGAAAACCGGAAGCCCGTTTTCCCGAATGCGGGTCGTAAGTCCGTTTTTAATGAACCTTTAATCTAGCCGCCTGGGCCCTGCGGCAACCTCCAGTGCTACTTGGCTCCGGCCGCCTAGAGCTTGCTTGCATACTACGGCCGGGGCCAAAGGCGGCCGGAAACTGAGCAGTAGAAGGGTAGAAACTAACCCGGGAAAACGAGGGCTGAAGCAGGAGGCTGGTCTCGCTATAGCGGGCCCGCAAGGCTGCGCACAAGGTGGCTTGACAGGTTTTTTTGGTTACCCGGAAATATTTCGGCGACCTGGTTGTTGTAGAATTATTCGTCACCTGAATTTCCTGTCACTGTGTTGATTACCAAATTATCCTTTCGCGCCCTGCGGCTAACCTGGATGCTCTGGGCGGCCTTGCTGGTACTGCCTGGCGCGGGCTGCAAGTCCGAAGCCGCCGAGCCGACCACCCAACCCGAGGCACCCGCCGCCACCTACCTGCAAAGCAGCACCCTGCTGGGTGAGTACTCCACCAG
Organism: Hymenobacter lutimineralis; assembly: GCF_008271285.1. Classification (NCBI taxonomy): domain Bacteria; kingdom Pseudomonadati; phylum Bacteroidota; class Cytophagia; order Cytophagales; family Hymenobacteraceae; genus Hymenobacter; species Hymenobacter lutimineralis. Next base: position 101,781 of record NZ_VTHL01000010.1, read on the forward strand.
CGCCGTAGCTGCCCGGGTGTCCGACATCCCCTTTGTGGGGGCGCTGGCGAAGTACCCCATCAAAGTATACCGGCTTACCTACCGTACTCACGATGCTGCCGGCAAGGAAGTAACAGCTTCTGGGGCGCTGCTGGTGCCGCAGGTAGCGCAGGCGCTGCCCTTGCTCAGCTACCAGCACGGCACTATTTCTCCGGCCCAGGAAGACCGGGCGCCTTCGTACTACAGCTCCCGCAGCGAAATCTGGTCGGCGATGTCAGTGCTGGCGGCTAACGGCTACATCGTGTCGGCCCCCGACTACCTGGGCTACGGGGCCTCCAAGGCGCTGGCGCACCCTTACGAGCATGCCGCTACCCTGGCCTCAGCCTCGGCCGATATGCTGCGGGCCGCCCGGGAGTTCTGCGCGCAGCAAAAGGTGACCCTCAACAAAAAGAACTTCCTGCTGGGCTACTCCGAAGGCGGCTTTGCTACCATGGCCCTGCATAAGCTGCTGGAAGAACAACATGCCAGTGAGTTTACTGTGACAGCCAGCGCGCCCGGGGCCGGGGCCTACCACAAAACGGCTTTTGCCAAGTATATACTGGAGTCGCAGGAGCCGCTGGATTTTCTGAGCAGCTACGTGTGGGTGCTTAGGACCTATAACCAAGTCTATGGCTTGAACCGGCCGTTGACGTATTACTTCAACCAGCCCTACGCCACCCAGCTGCAGTCCGACCCCTTCGGCAACGTGCCCAAGCTGCCGGCTCAGCTGTTTACCAGCCAGCTGCGCACGAGTGTGCTCAACGGTACCGACCAGGTCCTGCTCGCCGCCTTCCAGGCCAATGATATCTACGACTGGCAGCCCAAAGCCCCGCTAGCCCTGTTTCACGGCACCGCCGACGACTACGTGCCGTACTTCAACTCGGAGGATGCCTACAAGGCCATGCAGGCCCGGGGCGCCACCCAGGTAGAGCTGCGGCCCATTGAGGGCGGTGACCATTTCTCCTCGGCCGCTACGTACACGCTCGGAGCCTACGCCTTCATCTCCCAGTACTACTAGTCAGTAGGGCATACTTTATAGAAAGTCGAAGCGGCCCTTTTCGCACGAAAAGGGCCGCTTCGACTTTCTATACCAGCCTGAATAGCCAGCTAGGGCTGCCTCCGCGCAGCACCCGAAACTGGGGCAGGTGGGCCATTCCAGATAGCCCTCCGCAGCCAGTACCCGGACAAGGAACTTAGGCCGCCGATAAGCCCGATCAGCAGGGCTGCTACCAAGGCCAGCAGCCAACCATTACCGCCGAGGGGCAAGAGCGTCGCTACGCGTTGGCTGAGAATGCCATCGGTGCGCAAGTGCAGCCAGGCGGCGGGTAGCAGCCAGCTTAGGGCCAGGCCTGCAAAGCCTGCCAGGAAAGCCCGGCCACTCCGGGTCCCGCGCCAAAAGCCCAGCGCCACTGCTACGGGCACCACGCTCCACCACGGTAAGAAAAGTTGGGCGCCGGTCGCAGCCAGAAAAATCAGCAAGAAGAGAAGCATAGAGCGCAAACAGGAGGGTAGAATTACTTGCCCTGGAGCATCCAGGCGGCGTGCACGCGGGGGTGCTGCTGATTAGGAGAAGCCAGGTAAACCAGCTCGTCGAGCTTGCCCACTCGCCAGGTTTCAATCATGTCGTCGTAGAAGCGGGAGCCGGGGTTGCCGGATTCCCCGCCCGGAAATACGCCGTAGGCTTTGGGCTGGGGTCCCAGGGCTACCACCATGCGCCAGGAAGGCCCGTTGCGCTGGGACGTGGCATTCACGATGCCCGCTCCGCCCCCGCAGTCAATGTCCATGCGGCCGAAGCCCGGGAGCTGAGCCAGGTGCAGGATGTCGGTGCTTTTCTGATTGGCCCAGCGCCACTCAGGACCCAGCGGGCCAAACTTGCGGGTAAGCGAGTCGGCCGCCCATTGCAGGGACTCCAGCGCCAGCTGCTCCAGGGTTTCAGTTTCGGGGGTGCGCTGGTCGTCTATCCAGCGGGAGGTTGGCTCTTTCAGGAGCAGCGTGGTGGTCCGGTCGCGGGAAGGGTAGCGTAGGGGCCGCTCCGGGGTAGAGCCAAATTCATCATCCCAGATGCGCTTTACCAGGTTCGGGTACCATAGCTCAAAAATGCTGGGACTGATGGCATTTGCCGCGTAGCGGTAGTTCCAGCGGCTGAGCTCCTCGTACACGCGGCGCTGGGCGGCGGGCAGCTGCTGAGGCTGCACCAAGGCAAGGAGGCGCGGCAGGATGGTGCGGGCATTCACGCCCACGTCGTCGTTCTGGAGCAGGCGCAGGGAGTCCACCGTCACCTGCGTCATGCGCGTCAGCCGCTCGTTGATGCGGTGTCCCCGGTCCCAGGGCGCAAAGTCCCAGCCAATGTAGTAGGGGTACTCCGGTCCCGCCGAAAACTGGTTGGCCGACGACACGAAGCCCCGCGCCGGATTTTTCACGTGGGGGTTGTGGGCCTGCGGAATCCAGCCTTTCCAGTCGTAGGCTGGGTCAGTGCCATCCAGCACGAACTTGCCCTGGTTGCGCCATTTCAGGGGGAAGCGGCCGTTGGGCCAGATGGCAATATCCTGCTGAGTGCTGGCGAAGATGAAGTTCTGGGCCGGCGAGGCGTAGGAGCGCAGCGCGGTGGTATAGTCCTGGTAGTTCCGGGCGCGGTTGAGGCGGTAGAAGGTCAGCACTTCGTTGCCGCCCTCGTGGGCCGTCCAGCGCAGGGCGTGGCGGATGGGCGTTTCGGCCAGGAAAGGCTTCTCGTCGTGGTCGTACACTACCGGGCCGTGGTGGGTGTAGAGCACGGTGTCTACCCGGTCGGGGCGGCCGCGCACGTGGAAGGTCTCCAGCTGGCGGCGCACGGGTTTCCAGCGCCCGTCGTGCCAGTACTCCCGCTTCGAGGCATCCCGAAACTTGAGCTGGTACCAGTCGAGCACGTCGGCGCCCACATTGGTAACGCCCCAGGCTACCTGCTGATTGAACCCGATAATGATGGTGGGAGCCCCCGGAATGGTCACGCCGTACACGTTCACGCCCGGAGCCACCAGCTGCATCTGGTACCAGATGCTGGGCAGGTTAAGCTGCAGGTGCGGGTCGTTGGCCAGAATGGGGAAGCCCGTCGCCGACTTGGCTCCGCTCACGGCAAAGTTGTTGGAGCCCAGCTCGGCATCGGGCTCCTGCTGCGGCACCTTGCCCGACTGCGCAGCCCGGAAGGAGGCGGGGGTTTCCGGCACCGCTACCGGGGTAAAGTCGCGGGGTGCGCCCACGGGCACAATCGGGTCTTCGCGCTGGGGGTAGTCCGGGAACAGGTCCTTCACTACCTCCGGCCCAAACTTGCCCAGGATGTTCGACATGCGCAGGTCGTCGGAGCGGCCGCTCAAATCGAAGGTCATGAACTTGAGCAGCAGGGCCGACTTCAGGGGCTGCCAGGGCTCAGGCGCATAGTTGAGCAGCTTGTACTCGAAGGGATAAGTGCGCGGCGTCAGGGACTGGATGTAGGCATTCACCCCGTCGGAGTACGACTCCAGCACTACTTTAATGGTTGGGTCGGCCATCATCACCCGGAGCGACTGTTCGGCGCCGTGCTTGAGCCCCATGCGCCGGAAAAACCGGTCGGTTTCCAGGCGGCTTTCCCCCACAATTTCCGACAGGCGGCCGGCGGCCACGTGGGTCTGAAACTCCATCTGCCAGAGCCGGTCGTGGGCCGTGAGGTAACCCTGGGTGTAGTACAGGTCGTGGTCGTTCTGCGCAAATACGTGGGGCACGTGCCGGTCGTCGAAGCGCACCTGCACGGGCTGTTGCAGGCCGGGCAACCGGAGGGTTTGACTAACGGGGAAGTCGTTGGGCGCTTCGGCGTTGCGCCAGAAACCCTGGTAAGGACTCAGAAACTTGCCCATCGGCGGAATATCCCCCTGCTTGGTGTTGAGCACCCAGGTGAGGACCCCCGTGAGAGCAAGCAGCAGCAATGCCCGGATATAAAGTAGCATAGGCAGGAAAAGCAGAAAGCCAGCCCTGAACATCCGATAAAAAAAGGCCCCGCGCAAGTCAGCTCCAGAAGAAGCAGGCCTCAGATCTTAAATGCCAACGCCCGGCATGATGGACATGCCGGGCGTTGGTGATATTCGGTGCCTTGTGGCGGAAGCTACAGGTTTTCCTTCTGCCGAACCAAGCCGGCAATACCCCATTGCTGCAGCTTCTTTTGTACCAGCTCGGCGCTGGCGCGGTCGGTCAGGTTATCCACGATAACGCGGTTGAGCGGCTTGCCCGCCTGCACGTTGGTGGCTACGCGCACATTCAGCGTCTTGTCGAGGGCCAGAATCCGGTTCTGCACGGCTTCGGCATTACGCACGTCGCCGAAGGTGCCGGCTTGTACAATAAAGGTGGGCGCGGGCTCGGCTACTTTCACTACATCGGCAGCTTCAGTAGTGCCCGGCTCAATGCTGGTAGCCAGAGCCACCGTGGTAGAGTCGCTGGCCAGCGCGGCCAGGTCAGCCGGGGCGTCGGTGGGGCCCAGGGGCGTTTCCGCCGATACCACTTCCGCTATTACAGAAACGGCGCCGTGCGTAACGATGCCCAGCGGACGGGCGGCAATTTCGGAAAGGTCCAGAATGCGCTGGTGGCGGAAGGGGCCGCGGTCAGAAACGCGCACCACCACGGCTTTGCCGGTCTGGGGGTTGGTTACCCGCAGGCGGGTGCCGAAAGGCAGGGTTTTATGAGCGCAGGTATACTTGTTGCGGTCGAACCGCTCCCCGTTGCTGGTGCGGTGCCCCTGGTGTTCGCGGCCGTACCACGAAGCGCGGCCCCGGAGCACAGTTTTCTTGCGGGTTGCCTTGGCGGGAACTTCCTCGGCGATGCTGGTGCGGGCCCAGGCCCCTGTCATCGGGGCAGAGAGTAGCACTATCAGTAGCGCTATCATCAAGCCCGATACATCCATTCGGTAAAAGAACTTCATAGCTGTTCGTTGCATTGGTGAGCGGGACAAAACTACTGGCAGTGTGCAAAAGCTTTTGGCAATGCCCAAATTGGCATACCTACTTCATGGGTTGTTTTTGTCCTTTTTATAGAAAATTTGCACAAAATATATGTACTGCCGAGTAAATAAAATAGCGCTTTGCATTGGACAGCGCGTTTTTTTGCATTATATGCAGGCCTCTCCCGTTGGTAAGGAAAAATAAGATAATCCGACGGTTAAAAAATTTTGTCATTTAGGAGGGCACTACAAGAAACGGTTGGTTGCACAGGTCGCCAAAATTGCCTATGGAAGTAGCCGCAGTCGTTCCGCGCTTTTTGCCGTAAGTTGCTGCATGGATTTTGGCCGTCTTTCTGACCTTCGCTACGTTGATTTTCGTCTTCCCCCCACGCACCCTGGCACGGTAGCTACGCTGGCGCGCACAAATGCTCCTGGCCTGCCAGCCATCTACGTGGGCTGCCCTATCTGGACCAACAAAGCCTGGCTGGGCAGCTACTTCCCGGCGGGTATCAAAGACGCGGAATTCCTGAGCTACTACGCCCGGCAGTTCAACAGCATCGAGCTGAATACCACCCACTACCGCATTCCCGATGCCCCTACCGTGCGCAAGTGGAAGGCTGCGGTGCCGGCGCACTTCCGCTTTTGCCCCAAGCTGCCGCAGAGCATCAGCCACGAGCGGCAGCTTTATAATGCCGACGACCTGACGCTGACGTTTTGCCGGGCCATTGAGGAGCTGGGCGAGAACCTAGGCACCGCGTTTCTGCAGCTGCCGCCCACCTTCGGCCCCGAAAGTCTGCCACGCCTGGAACGCTACCTGCTCGATTTCCCTTCCTCCGTGCCCCTGGCCGTGGAGTTGCGCCACCCGGGCTGGTACACCGATGCAGGCCTGCGCGAATCGGTGATGGAAATGCTGGAAGCCCTGGGCAAAACCCTAGTGCTGACGGACGTGGCCGGCCGCCGCGACGTGCTGCACATGCGCCTCACGACCTCCACGGCCTTGGTGCGCTTCAACGGACATGGCTTGGTGCCCAGCGACTACCGGCGGGCCGAGGAGTGGGCCGCGCGCCTGGCCGACTGGCTGGCGGCCGGGCTGCATACGGTTTACTTCTTCATCCACCAGAAAGACATCCTGCACTCCCCCCTCTGGACGCAGTACTTCCTGGAGCAGCTCACGGCCCGCACGGGACTGGAGCTGGTGCCGCCCCGCATCATTCCCCAGCCCGTACAAGGGAGCCTGTTTTAAGCTGAACAAGAAAGTGTTGCTTGCCTCACCCGCTACCCCCGTCAACTTCGTACGGAAGACCAGTCTATACCTGTCAGGCGTTTCTTTGCTATGATTTCACGTTTCCTGTTGCGGCTGCTTGCGCTGCCTTTGCTTACGTTGGGGGCGCTGCCCGTTGCTGGCCAGGCCCTGCGCACCCCCCCGAAAGACCCCACCGCTACGCAGTGCCTGCTGCTGCCCCTAGACCCGGTACGGCGGGCCGACCGTTCCGGCCTCATCGTAGAGGGCGAAGTGCTGGATGCCCGCGGCTTCTGGGACGCCAACCACCAGCGCATTTATACCGCCCACCGCCTGCGCATATATAAGGTGTGGAAAGGTGCCCCTGGGGCTACTGTGACGGTTATTACGGAGGGCGGAACGGTAGGCCTCGACCGCCAGGACCTCACCAACACCCTACGCCTGACTCCGCACGAGCAAGGGGTTTTTTTCCTGACGAAGGCGAACTTTACCGGGGTTGAGCAGGCTGGTGTTTGGACGCCCTATGGTAGCCAGCAGGGCTTCATCCGTTACGCCCTGAGCGAGGGTACCGCCGCGGAGCCTTTCCGGAAGTACGGGCGCATCACCCCCGCGTTCTACGCTGCAGTAGAGGAGGCCGCCGACGGGCACGTTAGCCGGGAGGTGCAGCCCAACCAGCCCCTGACGGCGGCCCTGCAGGTGCTAAGCCGCCGCCTGGCCCGCCGTCAGCTGGCCCTGATTTCGGATCTGGGGCCGCTGAGCATCACGGCGGGAACCGGCGAAATTCTGACCATCAATGGCACGGGCTTTGGCAGCAGCCGGGGCACGGGGTACGTGGCGTTCCGAAACGCCGACGACGGCGGCGCCACGGAAGTGAAGCCCCAGGATTCAGACTATGTGAGCTGGAGCGATGCGCAGATTCGGGTACGGGTGCCCACCTACGGGCTGGAAGGGAAAACGGCGGGTAGCGGCCCCGTGCGAGTTGTCACGGCGGCGCAGGAGGAGGCTACCAGCGCCGCACCCATTACGGTGGTGTACGCCGTGAGCACCGTGCAAACCAACGGCACCAACGAAATTGTCCGGCCCAACCACATCAACACCAACAACCGGGGCGGCTACACCTTTCAGCCAGCGGCCAACTTTACCAGCCGCGCCGGGGCCCCCGAGGCCTTTCAGCGGAGCCTGACCACCTGGCGCTGCCAGACGGGCGTAAACTGGGAGTTGGGCGCCGAGCGTACGGGCACCGTGGCTGCCGACGACAACGCCAACGGCCTGGGTTTCGACTCGGGCAGCCAGCTGCCCGACCGGGTGCTGGGGCGCACCACCAGCTACTACCAGGGCTGCCGCCGGGCCGATGGCACCGTGGTCTTCACCGTCAAGGAAATCGACATGGTGTTTGACGGGGAGCAGCGCTGGCAGTTCGGGCCCGACCAGCCCACCGCGGGGCAGTACGATTTTGAGTCGGTAGTGGTGCACGAGCTGGGCCATGCCCAGCAGCTTTCCCACCTCATCCTGCCGGGGGCCGTAATGCACTACGCCATTGGCGCCCGGCAGGTAAGTCGGGAGCTAAACCCGGCCAGCGAAATTGCGGGTGGCCGCTTCGTGCTTAAAACGCGCAGCTTCCGGGCCCTGGGCTGCGGAGCCCGTCCCATGCTGCCCGCTCCCCTGGTGACGGTGGCCCCCAAAACCATTACCGCCGGCCAGGTAAGTATAGAATGGACTACCACCGCCGAGTGCTTCGTGCAGGAGTTCATCGTGGAGCGCAGCCAAGACACCAGTAGCTGGACCACGCTCGACCGGGTACCGGCGGGGGGAGCATCCTACCGCCTGCTTGATGAGCAGGCCCCCGAAGGACGGCTCTATTACCGCCTTGGGCTGGTGCGCCCCACCGGGGAAATTGACTATACCGGCCCGCAGCTGGTGACAGACGGTAGCCTGGCGCTGAATAAGCTGGAGTTGTTTCCCAACCCTGTGCGCTACGGCACCCCTGCGCAAGTACAGTTCCTCACGGATACAGATGCTATACTGGTGCTGCGGCTCTACGACTCGGTGGGCCGCGAAGTAGGGCAGCAGGTAGCGGCGCTGCAGGCCGGATACAACGTAGTAGTGCTCCAGCTGCCGGCCGGTCTGCGTAGCGGGTGGTACATGGTGCGCTGGAACGACCAAAGCGGCCACCGCGGAGCCGTGCCCTTCGTGCTGGCCGGGCAGTAGCGCCTACCGCTCCAGCAGCATGGCCCCAAACGAATAGCCCCCGCCAAATACCGTGACTACCACCCGGTGGCCAGGCTGTAGCTGCGGCAAGGTGTCGGCTAGGCCGATGGCGGCCCCGGCGCAGCCGGTGTTGCCCAGCCGCTCGATGTTGGAAACCGCGCACTCTTCGGGGAGCTCCAGGTTTTGGAGCACGTTGTTGGTAATGCGCTGGTTGGCCTGGTGCGGAATGAGGTAGCGGATATCAGCCACGGTGAGCTGGTTGCGCTCCATGATTTCGCGCGTAACCCGGGCCATATACTGGCAGGCGTGGGTGAATACGTCGCGGCCGTGCGGCATGATCAGGCCCCGCTCGATGGGCTTGAGCGTAACGCTCACGGTGGCCTTGCCCATGGTGGCGGCGCCCCCCGTTTTCACGTCCACAATGCGCAGGTCGTTTTCGTGGAGGCGTTCCTTGGAAATGAGCAGGGCGGCCGCGCCGTCGCCCCACAGGTGGCCGGCCATGGTGTCTTCCTCGTTGTTGTAGGCCGTGTTGTGCTCGGAAACCACCACCAGCGCCCGGGTGGCCTTGCCCATGGCAAAGTATCCTTCCACAATCTCCACCGCGTTCAGCAAGGAGGAGCAGGCTGAGGAAATGCTCACCACCGGAATATCGGCGACATCCACGGCGTGCTGCACGGCGTGGGCCAGCGTCACAATCGTGTCGTGGGGCGTGTAGGTCGCGCCCACAATCAAGTCAATCTGCTCGGCCGGAAACGCGGGGGCTTCGGCCAGGGTACGGCGCGTAGCCTCAATGGCCATGGTATTGGTATTCTCCCCGGGGCCCGCTTTGCGCCGTTCCCTGATGCCGGTGCGCTCCATAATCCACTCGTGGGAGAGGCCGTTGAGCGTGGTGAAGTGCTGGTTGGTAACTACCTGCGTGGGTAGGTAATAGGCAAGATGGTGGAGATACACAGAAGAGAAAGGAGCAAGTGAAAAGCGGGCGGCAAGGTACGGGCTCTGCCGCACACTTGGCTAAATGCTACAAGTGGCGCGTACTTTGCACGCGTCGCACTCGTTCAACGGTACACGCGCAATTGAGTTTTGTCTTTCATCTGATCCTGATTTAGTATGCACTTGTTTCGTTCGTTGGGCCGCCTGACTGCCCTGGTTATTATTGGCTTATTGCTTGCCCCACCAGCGGCGCAGGCCCAGAAATACCGCACGGCCGGGGGAGTGCGCTACAGCACCGGAAGCCTGGGCCTTACGCTACAGCAGAAAATTCTGGAAAAAGCCACCCTCGAAGGCATTGCCCTGGCCAGCAGCCGCGAAGTGTCGGCGACGGTACTGGCCGAGCGGCACTTCCCGGTGCTGGGCCCCAGCCTGAACTACTACCTGGGTGCCGGAGGGCACCTGGGCACGCACAAGGACAACGGCGGCTTTGGCGGCTTCGATGGTATGCTGGGCGTGGAGTATAAAGTGGCCTTCACCCGCCTGTTGCTGTCGGCCGACTTCAAACCCAGCATTGAGTTTGGGGGCGAAGACTGGGCGCGCTTTCCCGTGGGCTTCTCCTTGCGCTACGTTATTGTGCAGGACAAGTCCAAGGGCTTCCTGGGCATCTTCGGCTCCGATGACGACAAGAAGAAATCAAAGAGCAAAGAGGGTAAATCCAAACAAAAAGGCAGCGGCATCTTCGGCCTGTAAGTGTGTTGGGCGTTGTCGGGTTAGGGCTGAAATCAGTGGTGCCCCGACTAACGGGCAACGACCAACTTAAAATACAACTACACCCAGCAGAATACTGCCCACCACGCACAAGGCTAAGGTCAGGAAGTAGGTGGCACCCAATAGCACACTTTTCACCAGGGTCTTGCCCCAGCTCTGCTCGTAGAAGGTGCGCAGGGCCACTATAAAATACACCGCCGGCACCAGCCAGAGCCAGTCGGCAAGGTCACTTAGCCAGGGCAAGGCGCTGACGCCCAGCCAAAGGGAGAACAGCAGGAAAAGAAAGCAGTGTAGGTGCACCGTAAAAATGAGGTGGCTCACGTACCGCCGCTTGCGCCGGATGTACGCCCCCTTGAGCAGCAAGGCCGCCAGCGGCATGAGCAGAAACATCATGATGGAGCCGGCCCGCACCAGCTGGTGCACTACCTCACCCGTAGTAGCATCGCGCCAGCGCACGGCCCGCTTCACGGAGAGCCGCGTCAGAAACGAGGGGTGGCCGCCCTTGCTACGAATAAGGCTGTCTATTTCTGCCTGAGTTGGCTCTTCCGGCAGGCTCCTGATGTCGGCTGCCGTTAGTGAGATATTCCCGATGGGAAACTCCAAGTGAAAGTTGCCGCTGGATTTCTTGAGGGAATCGGCGGCGCGCGTGAGGGCTGCCCGCTTGCCGGCCGAGGCCAAACTGGCATTGGCCCGCAGCAAGGAATCCAGCTTCTGCTGGTTTCGGGCATCGGCCGCCAGCGTATTCTTTTCCGAGACGTCCAGCACCTTCTCTTGGGAATGCGGCCCCAGGTAGGAAAGCAGGAAAAAGAACACGAAGCTGATGAAAATGTACAGCCGGATGGGCGGCACGTAGCTCACGCGGTGCCCCTGCATAAAGCGGCGCGTGAGCTGCCCCGGCCGGAACAAAAGCAACCCAGCCGTGCGAAACACCTTGCTGTCGAAGTGAAAGATGCCTTCCAGCGTTTCTTCCACCACGTGGCCAAACGACACGTTCAGGTCGTGGTTCTGCTGCCCGCAGCTGGGGCAAAATTCGTCGGGCTGGTTGGGCAGGAAGGTGTGCCCGCAGTTTGCGCAGGCCGGAAGTTTGATACTGGAGTGCGCCATGGCAAAATAGGCGAGGCCCGCCGCGTAGCTGGCCCCGGGCTGCAAGTAAGCAGATAGCGCCCACTCCAAAAAATACCGGGCTGCCCTGCCATGCGCAAAGCAGCCCGGCTACGTCGGGTTAGTTCAAAAGAAGAAACGCTTAGCCGCGGCGCACGGTGCCCGAGCCGCTGATGCGCGACGACACCTGCGGGCTGCCCTGGTACGTAACCGAGCCCGAGCCGCTGATGCGGGCATCGAGGGTTTTGCTGGCGTACACGCGGCAGTTGCCCGAGCCGCTGATGCCTACGCTGGTAGTATTGGTGCGCAGCTCAGTGGCCTCAATGCGGCCTGAGCCGCTGATGGAGGCAGAGTTGCTATCGGCGCTGCCCGCAACCAGAATGCGGCCCGAGCCCGAAATGGAGGTGGTCAGCGCATCGGTTACTGCGTTTACCTGCAGGCGGCCCGAGCCGCTCATGCTCAGCTTGAGCGTGCTGGCCTTGATGGGCGTTTCGGCTACGATGGCGCCCGAACCACTTACGCTCAGCACCCGCACGGTGGGCATGGTCACGTACACTTTCACTGGCTGCTTGAACCTGTAGTCGTCCGTCCAGCGGCTGAGGCCACCTTTCTCGGGGCGCCGGATGCGCAGGCGCCCGTCTTTCACCGTGGTTTCAATCTGCTTAAGATCTTCGGGGGCAGCTTCTACCTCCACGCGCTGCTCCGGGCCCTGGCGCAAAATAACTTCCGCTGGCAAGCCCAGGGCAAGTTCCTGAAAAGACTCTACCACCCGCACGTCGCGTTGGAAAGCCAGCAGTTGGAAGGGGCGCAGCGCGGCTACAGTGAGCAGCAGTAAGAAGAGGCGTAACGTTTTCATAAGCAGGAAGAGGTTGGAGAAAAGAAAGTAAGGCTTGCTGGGGTACAGATGCGCCGGGCCGCCGAAGGGTTGCCTGCCTGATGAATACAACTCCCTAGAGGGAAGTGATAGGGCTGCCAGCTCAACTCTCCGCGGCGGCAGGAACACATGGGGCGGAGCGCGTAAGGTAGCCCTGCCCCCAGGCCACCAAAGAGTTAAGCAGAGGCTGCACCTGTTGGCCGTGCTCCGTAAGCAGGTATTCCACCTTCGGGGGCACCTGCTGGTAAACCACGCGTTGTACCAAACCATCCTGCTCCATTTCGCGCAGTTCCTGAATCAGCATTTTCTCCGTGATTTCGGGCATCAGACGCCGCAGCTCCCCGTAGCGGCGGGTACCCTCCAGCAGGTAGGAGAGAATCAGGAGCTTCCACTTCCCCCCCAGGACGTTCAGCGTGGTGCGCACGGGGCAGAAATCAAAGGGGCCGGGCTCGGCTTTGCCTCGCCACTGCGCTTCGGCAGCTTGTTGTTTGGTGAACTTCTGCATAAAATTTACTAGCTGATTATCAGCAAATCTGTGATAAAAGTAAGTAGCCTACTTTTTGGTAGGTACTTGCGAAAAGCGAAGTAAGCAATTTCCTTTGATTCGTGGTTGCTTTCTGCTCAGAATCCGCCCACAAGCCGGCTGCTTTTCAGCGGCTTCACTTTCTCTTTACCAATCTTCCTATGAACATTGTCATCACGGGGGCCACCGGCAACATTGGCACCGCCCTCACGCACGAACTACTGAGCCAAGGGCACCGCGTTACGGCCGTAGCGCGCCCCAGTGCCCGCCTCGATGCACTGGCTGCGGCCGGGGCGCATCCTCAGGCCGGCGACCTGCACAACGTGGCTTTCCTCACGCAGGCCCTGCGCGGGGCCGACGCCGCTTTTCTGATGATTCCGCCCAACGTCACAGCTCCCGATGTGCTGGCGCACATGCAGCAGGTAGGCCAGGCCATAGCCGAAGCGGTGCGTGTTGCTGGCCTGCCCACGGCGGTGCACCTGAGCAGCATTGGCGCCGATGAGCCGGCCGGTACAGGTCCGGTGGTGGGCCTTCACCACCAGGAGGCCCGCCTCAACCAAATTCCGGGCCTGCGCGTGGCCCACCTGCGCCCGGCCTACTTCATGGAAAACCTGCTGGCCAACATCGGCTTGATTCAGCACATGGGGATTACGGGCTCGGCCATGCGTCCCGATCTGGCTTTCCCCATGGTGGCTACCAAGAATATTGCCGCCCGCGCCGCCGCGCTGCTGACGCAAGGCTTTGAGCCGGGCTCGGTACACTACCTGCTTGGGCCGCAGAATTATACGCTCACGGAGGCCGCCCAGGCCATTGGGCAGGCTATTGGCCGCCCGGAGCTGCCCTACGTGCCATTTTCTTACGAAGACGCTAAGCAAGGTATGATACAGGCGGGCCTTTCCGAGAGCATGGCCAGCCTCTACGATGAAATGACGCGGAACATGAATGCCGAAAAAGTGATGGTGAACGAGGCACGCACCGCAGCTAGTGCTTCGCCCACCACGCTGGCTGAATTTGCCCGCACCGTCTTCGCGCCGGCTTTTGCTGGAGCTACGGCAGCCCAGGTGGCCTAAGCCGGACAAAATGGGTTAGGTGCCGACGGTTACGCTCAGCAAAAGGTCCTGCACGGCGGTAGTGCGGGCTTAGCGCTTTGTCAGGTGCTTAATATCTAGGACGGCTGACATGGCGGGGCTGAGGTGAAAAGCGGCGCTAGTCTTATCAGGTCCCCGGCTAAGCTACAAGACTATGGTCTGATGATAACACGCTCGATTACCGCAAATACCGTATCGGTAGCTCGTTGATTGTCTTTGTAGTCGATGTAAAACTCGCATTGCCAGTCAAACGAGGCAGCGTCTTTGGTTGCAATAGAGCCTAACTTCAGGTAGCAGGTGTCGCCCACCAATTCTTGTTCGATGTCAACGGGCGGCTGAGCCCGGACAAAAAGATGGTATAGGGGTAGTCGGCCGCGGCAGCCTGCTGCTTTAGGGTATTATTGGTCAGAAATACCTTACGCATATATGACTGGCCGGGGGCAGTGGTATCGGGGGCCATAGCTACGCGCCTCGTGCTGTAGAGGGAAATGCCCTTTGAGGCTTCTTCAACTGCTTTTTCGCGGGTAGGCTCAGTTGAACAAGCGCCGAGCAAGGTGACGATACCAACGCCCATAGCAGCGGTAGGAATCCATGAGGTGATGTGATATCTAAATGTCATTTTGGTAATTAGGTAGTCGTTGAATGCACGATACTGTGATTATCTCCACCGTGGCATCGGTCAAGAAGCAAGAAAAAGGCCGCTCACATCAACTAAAGTGAGCGGCCTTTTGAGCTTTCTGTTGAGGCTACCAGATTTTTACTCGGGCGCTGTCGGGGCGCCAGAGCTTGTTGGTCTGCCGCACGTTGAAGGCCTCGTAGAACTCCGGCACGTCGGCAAAGGGGCCGTTGATGCGATACTGCGCGGGTGAGTGCACATCGGTGAGGATGCTTTGAGCCAGCCGCTCGTCGCGCTGGTGCACCTGCCAGCCCAGGGCATAGCCCAGGAAGTAGCGCTGGGTAGGCGTGAGGCCCCCGATCTTCTCGCCCTTTTTGTACTGCTCGGTTTTCTTGAAGGCATCCAGGGCAATGACGATGCCGCCCAGGTCAGCAATGTTTTCGCCGGCCGTAGCTTTGCCGTTGATGTGCATGGAGTCGAGCACGGTGTAGCCGTTGAACTGGCGCACGATGCCGTTTACGCGCTGCTGGAACAGCTGCCGGTCTTTCTTGGTCCACCAGTTACGCAGGTTGCCTTTCTCGTCGTACTGGCTGCCTTCATCGTCGAAGCCGTGGGTTAGTTCGTGGCCGATGGTGCTGGCCCCCGCGTAGCCGTAGATGATGGCGTCGTCGGCGTCGGCATCTTTCAGGCCGGGAATGGCGAAGATGGCGGCCGGCAGCACAATCTCGTTGTTCGAGGGGTTGTAGTAGGCGTTGTACGTCTGGGGCGTCATGCCCCACTCCGTGCGGTCTACGGGCTTGCCCAGCTTGCTCAGCTCGAAGCGGTAGCGCCACTGGTTGGCGCGCATCACGTTCTGAGCGTAGGAGCTGCGGTCAATTTTCAGGGAAGAGTAATCCTTCCACTTGTCGGGGTAGCCTACTTTGCGGGTGATTTTGGTGAGCTTGCTCTGGGCTTTCTGCTTGGTGGAGTCGCTCATCCAGTCGAGCTGCTGGATATGCTCGCGGAAGGAGGTCATGATGTTGGCCGTGAGCTTCTCGTACCGCTCCTTGGTTGCGGGCGGAAAATATTCCTTCACAAACAGCTGACCCAGGGCCTCGCCCAGGGCACTTTCCTCGGCATCGAGCACGCGCTTCCAGCGGGGGCGCTGCTCCTTAGCTCCCTGCAGCACCGTGCCGTAGAAGCGGAAGTTCTCCTGGTCGAAGTTGCGGCTAAGGGTGGGGGCGTAAGCGTGCACCAATTGCCATTGCAGGTAGGCTTTCCAGTCGGCCAGCGGGGCGGTTTTAAGCAGGCGGCCGGCTTCGCGGTAAAACTCCGGCTGCCCTACAATCACGGTGTCGGCTTTGGTCAGCTCCATTTGGGCCAGCCAGGGCTGCCAACCCAGCCCCGGCGTGAGCTGGTCGAGCTGGGCAATGGTCATTTTGTTGTAGTTGGCGTACGGGTCGCGCAGGGCTTCGAGCTTGCGGGAAGAGGCCGCCAGCTTGGTTTCCAGCTGCAGCACGCGCTGGGTGTTCTGCTGGGCGGTGGCGGCATCCTGGCCCAGCAGGCCAAACATGCGCGTCAGGTGCTGCTGGTATTCCTTGCGGATGTTGCTGGTGCGGGCGTCTTTGTTGAAGTAATAGTCGCGGTTGGGCAAGCCCAGGCCGGACTGCCACAGCTGCAGCGCCATTTTCTCGCTGTTTTTGGCGTCCTGACCTACATACAAGCCCAGCAGGGCATTTACGCCCAGGGGCTGCAGACGGGCAATGGCGGCCTGCACATCCGCCACCGACTGAATGGCGGCAATGCGGTCCAGCTCGGCTTTGAGCGGGGCCACACCCTGCTTATCAATGGCGGTGCTGTCCATGCCAGCGGCCCAGAAGTCGCCGATTTTCTGCTGGGTGCTGCCCGGGGTGGCTTGGGCTTTGGCGGCTTCCTCGCTCAGGCTGCGCAGGCGGGCGTATATCTCGTTCTGCACTTCCTTGCCAATGCCCCAGTTGCTTTCCGAAGCCGGAATGGGGTGCTGCTTAAACCAGGTGCCGTTGGAGTAGGCGTAGAAGTCGTCGCCGGGGTGCACGGTGGTATCCAGGTTGGCCTGGATGAGGTCGGGGCCGGTGGCCGTAGACTTGCCGCCGGGCTGGCAGGCTGTAAACACGAGGCCCAGCAGCGGCGCCGCCAGCAGCCAGGGCCGCAGAATAGGGGAGAGGGTCATGGAAAATTGCGAATGGAAGAGGACGAATATAGCTCGAATGAGTTGTTTCGCGTAGCGGCAAGGACGCTGCTACCGTACCAGTTGTTGCCTGACCATGAAACTACCGCATTTGCTCCTGCTCAACTTTGCCCTGGCCGCCTACCTCACCGGCCTCATCTGGACGGTGCAGCTGGTGCATTACCCGAGTTTCGCGCAGGTTGCCCCCGAGAAGTTCCAGGCATTCCATCAGCAGCATTCCACCCGCATCAGCTGGCTGGTAATGGCCCCGATGGTGCTGGAGTTGTGCCTGGCCGGGTGGCTGGCCGGGCAGGCCCCGGAACTGGGAGTGGCCCGCTGGTGGCAACTGGGGCTGGTGCTGCTGGTGTGGGCCAGTACGTTCTTCATCACCGTGCCCTTCCACAACCGCCTGGGGCAGGGCTACGACTATGTGGCCATCGACGGGCTGGTGCGCACCAACTGGCCCCGCACCCTGGCCTGGACTTTTCGCTCCGGCCTGTTGGGCTGGCTGCTGTGGAGAGGAATGTGAAAGGCAATGTGGGTAAATGAGTTGAATGTGCTTCGTCACTCTTTTATTTTCTGCTGTCCTTCTTCATTCAAAACACTCTCTCGTATTCAGCACATTCTCCCCACATTCACCACATTTGCCCCATGCTGCCCGCCGCCGATGCCTTCCTGCCCGAACTCCAGTTCCAGACCAGCCGCAGCAGCGGCCCGGGCGGCCAGAACGTGAACAAGGTGGAAAGCCGGGTGGAGCTGCGCTTCCGCCTGCTCGACTCCCAGCTCCTGACGGACGAGCAAAAGCAGATCCTAGTCCAGAAGCTGGCCTCCAAACTAACTACTGAAGGCGAGCTGCTGGTCGTAGCTCAGGAAGACCGCAGCCAGCTGCGCAACAAGGAAACGGCCCTGCGCAAGTTTCATGAGCTCCTCCGCCAGGCTTTGCATAAGCCCAAGGCCCGCCGGGCCACCAAGCCCAGTGCCGGCACCGTGCGCCAGCGCCTGGAATCCAAGAAAAAACACAGCCAGAAGAAAGCCAGCCGGGGGCGGGTGCAGGACTGAGTGTTGCCCCCGTAGCCAGGCCGGGAGCCAACGCTTCGCCCTCAGGCTGCGTACTGCCCTCTGATTGTATTCTGGAACAGCTTTCTTTTTCCTTGCTGTATGACGACTACTGCCATCAACGACTACCTGACGCTCACGCACCGCCCCGACCTGGGCATGGTGACGGCCCGCTGGACGCGGCCGGCCACTTCAACCGAGCTGCGCGCCGGCTACCAGGAGCTGCTGCGCTACGCCAGCGGCTGCGAAGCCTGCCGCCACTGGCTGATTGACTCGCGCCGCCGCACCCAGGTAGATGCCCGGGATGTGCACTGGCTGGCCGAAACGTTTTACCCCGCTTTGCGCCACCACCTGCACGGGCAGGCTTATCTGGCCTTCCTGATTGCGCCCTATCAGCTCGACGACGTGCAGGACGACACCCTGCCCCCGCTGCCTCACACCTACGGCGACAACTGCTCCATCAACCAGTTCGTGGATGAGGCCGAGGCCGTAGCGTGGCTTAGCGCCCAGCCGTAGCCACGGCTACCAGAAAAGAATGGTCCGCCTGCACGCTGCAGCCGGACCGTTCTTTTTTGGTAGCGGAGCCTGATTACAGCAGCGTGCCGCGCAAAACCAGCGTAGCTACCGAGAAGTAAATGATGAGCCCGGTCACGTCAACCAGCGTAGCCACAAACGGGGCCGAAGCGGTGGCGGGGTCGAGGCCCAGACGCTTAAGCAGCATGGGCAGCATGGCCCCCGACAAGGCGCCCCAGAGCACAATGCCCAGCAGGGATATGCCCACCGTTACGGCAATCAGCGGCCAGAACGGCCCGAAGTAGCCCGGATCAATGACCTTGGCCCAGAGTACGATGCGCAACGAGCCAACCACGCCCAGAATAGCACCCAGCAGTGCCCCCGAAACCAGTTCCCTTCGCATCACCAGCCACCAGTCGGAAAGCGTGAACTCGCCCAGGCTCATAGCCCGGATAATGAGCGAGGTAGCCTGGGAGCCCGCGTTGCCGCCGGCCGAGATAATGAGCGGGATAAACAAGCCCAGCACCGCGGCCCGCTGCAGGTCGTCCTCGAAGTGGTGCATGGCCGAGGTCGTGAGCATTTCCCCAATCAGCAGAATCACGAGCCAGCCGGCCCGCTTTTTCACCATATCCAGCACGGGCGTATCGAGGTAAGGCTCGTCGAGAGCCTCCGAGCCGCCCAGCTTCTGGATGTCTTCGGTGTCTTCTTCCTCCCGGATGTCCAGAATATCGTCGATGGTCACGATGCCGAACAGCACGCCTTCGTTGTTGACCACGGGCAGGGCCACCCGGTCGTTGCGGCGGAACACCTCAATGGCTTCTTCCTGGTCCTGCATGGCCTTGAGCGACACAAACCGGCGGTCCATGATTTCGCTCACGCTTTTCTGCGGGTCGGCCAGCAGCACCTCCCGAATGCGAATATCGTCGATGAGCACGCCCCGGTGGTCGGTCACGTAAAGCACGCTCAGCGTTTCCGACTGCCCGCCGTGCCGCCGGATGTAGTCCAGCACCTGCTGCACCGTCCAGCTTTCCCGAATGGCAATGTAGTCGGGCGTCATCAGGCGGCCCACCGAGTACTCGGGGTAGCCCAGCAGCTCCAGCGTTACTTTGCGCTCGGGCTCCGACAGGGTCTGAATCAGCTCCCGCACCAGCTCATCGGGCAGAAACTCCAGCAGGGCCGTGCGGTCGTCGGGCGACATCTCGTTCAGGATGTCGGTCATCTTCTCCTGCGAGAGGTTGGCCAGGAAATGCTTCTGGATGTCGAGGCTCAGGTACTCGAACACTTCCGTGGCCAGGCGCAGAGGCAGCAGCCGGAAAATGATGAGCTGCTCCCGCTCTTCCTCCTCTTCGAGCAGGGCCACTACTTCGGCCGGCTCAAAGTGCTTGAGGACCTCCTTGAGCTTAAAAAACTCACCCTCCTGAATCAGGGACGTGATGGTTTCCGAGGTTGGCGTTTGAATCATCGGAACTGAGGGCGGTTATGCTTCGCTAGGCAAGCGGGTAGGTGTGAAAAATAGGCGCGCAAAAATAGGAGAAATGCCGGGGGCTTCCGCGTATCCAGCCTATTTTTCCGCCAAACAAATAGACTTCCTCCGCGAAATAAAACGGAAATAGGAGCGGGTGGTTCCCGGTTCAGCTTCCAAGTCTTTTTCGCTTTTAGGTTTCGGATGGGCTATACCTTGCAGTTGAACTGACGTACGTGCCTACATGGCTGATAATCCCCTAGGAACCCTTGTCGCGCTGGGCGGCGGCGACGATGACTCCCTGCTTTCCCTGCTCTGCGCGCAGCTGGCCGACGCTGACGCCGTCATCGAAATTATTTCGGTTGCCTCGCAGGAACCCCGGCGCACGGCCCAGGCCTACGTGCGCGCTTTCCAGGAGCAGGGCTGCGCCGGGGCCCGCTACCTGCAGATCGATGAGCGCCGCCCCGCCGACACGCCCGCCACGCTGCGCCGCCTGGCCCAGGCCCGGCTGGTGTTTCTCACCGGCGGCGACCAGGAGCTTATTACCGACTTTCTGCAGGGCACCGAGTTTCTGCGCCAGCTGCAGGCGCGCTACCGCACCGACGCCGCCTTCGTAGTGGCGGGCACCAGTGCCGGGGCCGCCGCTTTGCCCGACAACATGCTCGTGAACGGCTACGGGTGGCGGGCCCTGCGCAAGGGCGGTATCGAGATTCAGCCGGGTTTGGCGCTGGTGGCGGATCTGCTGATCGACCAGCACTTTGCGGAGCGGGGTCGCATGGGCCGCCTTCTGCACGCCGTGCTGAAGCACCCGCAGAGCCTGGGGCTGGGGTTAGCGGAGGAAACCGGCGTTATTATTCGGCAAGGGCATCTGGCCGAGGTATTTGGCGACGGCGGCGTGATGGTCATCGACGGCCAGCACCTGCGCCACGGCAACCTGGCGCATATCCGACGGGGGGCGCCCATCGGCGGGCAGGAGTACCGGGTACACCTGCTGGTGGCCGGGCAGGTTTTCAACTGCCGTACCCGGGAGGTACTGGCTACGGTGGAAACAGCCCCGGAAAACCCGGACGAAAAGGCGGAATAATAGTCGGCTAGCCTACTACCGGATGATTTTTTCTCCCTACATTTAGCTCCACAACCTCACATTCTCACCCTTACTTTTCTTATGAAGCTAAAATCTCTACTCCTGGTAGGTGGCGCGCTGCTTTCGGGCTCGGCCGCCTCGGCGGGTGGCTTCCAGGTATCCCTGGCCGGCATCAAAAACAACGGCATGGGCGGTGTAGGGACGGGCCTAGCCCTGGACCAAGCTGCTATGTTCTACAACCCCGGGGCCCTGGCTATGGTACGGGAGCGGGGCGTTCAGATAGGAGCCAATGCCACGTTTGCCCGCCAGTCCTTCCGGGGGCAGTTTGGCAGCGAAGAGCGCACCCTGCGCAATTCCGTCGTCACGCCGTTTAGCCTGTTTGCGGGCTTCGGTCCCGCCGAGGGTAAGTGGAAGGCCGGTATTGCCGTGTATACTCCCTTCGGCAGCAAGCTGCAGTACGCCGATGGCTGGGAAGGGCGCTTTGCCCTCACCGATATCGACCTCAAGTCCATCTTCGTGCAGCCGACGGTGAGCTACGCTCTCACGGAAAACCTGAGTGTGGGGGTAGGCGTGGCGGTGCTGGCCTATGGCGCCGTGAACCTGCAGCGCGATATTCCGGCCCAAAACGCCCAGGGCCAGTTTGGCCACGTAGAGCTGGACGGCAAAGCCGAAAACAAAGTCGGCTTCAACGCGGGTATCTACTTCAAGCCTTCTGAAAAGCTGAGCGTGGGCGTATCCTACCGCTCCAAGATTGACGCGACCGTGAAAGGGGGCGACGTAACCTTCTCCAACCTGTCGGCTGCCGCTACGCCCAGCTTCCGGGCTACCGAATTCGATGTAACGATTCCGCTGCCCGCTACTACGACTATTGGTATCGGCCTGATGCCCACCGAGAAGCTCACGCTGGCCCTCGACGTGAACCACGTGCAGTGGAGCCAGTACCGCTCCCTCGACTTTAAATTCAACAACAACGTGGGTGGGGCCGGCATCACCAGCTCCAGCTCCAAGCGCTTCTACGAGGATGCCCTCACGTTCCGCCTGGGTGGGCAGTACGCCCTCACCGACGCCTTCACGGTGCGGGCCGGTGGCGCCTACGATATGTCGCCGGTGAAAGACGGGTACGTGACGCCGGAAACGCCCGATGCCAACCGCGTGAGCGGCACGCTGGGCGTATCGTACAAGGCCGGGGAGCATTTCTCCGTGGATGTTTCGACGCAGTTTGTGAGCCTCGCGAAGCGCACCCAGACCCAGAGCGACCTGCTGAATAACGGCACGACGGACCGGGTGGCGGGAACTTACAAGACGAACATTGTAATTCCCGGTATCGGCTTCAACTACAACTTCTAAGCTTCCCTCCCCTGATTCTCATGTATAAGATCTTTAAAAATACGCTGCCAGGCCTGGCGTTGCTGGGGCTGGTGCTCGGGGGCTGCCAGCCGGAGCTGGAGGCGCCCAAAGCCGACAAAGGCTCGGCTGATTTCTCCAAGTACGTGGCGGTAGGCAACTCCCTCACGGCCGGCTACCAGAGCGGCGGCTTGTCTAATGCCTCGCAGGCCAACTCGTACCCGGCAATGCTGGCTATGCAGTTCAAGAAAGTAGGCGGCGGCGACTTCGTGCAGCCCTCGTTTAAAGCCGGGCAGGAAAACGGCAGCGGCTACCTGTCCTTGGCGGGCTTCAACGCCAATGGCACCCCCCGCCTCGTGCCGGTTACTACTTCGCTGGCCTATACCGGGCAACAGCTGCCTAGCGGCCAGAACCAGCTTACCGCTTACGAAGGGGCTCAGCCCAATAACCTGGGGGTGCCGGGCATTTCGGTAATTTCCAGTGTATCAGAACTGACGGGTGGTTTAGCGCCGTACGGCGCTATCAACCCGTTCTTTAACCGCCTGCTGTCCGGCACGGAGGTCCTGACGACCGACTACCTGACCTACATCGGGCGGGCTACGCCGACGTTCTTCACGTTCTGGCTCGGTAACAACGACGTACTGACCTATGCCACCAACGGGGGCGTGGCCAGCGCAACCAATCCCTTCAGCGGCCTGTCGGATACCACGCGCTTCGGCCGTGGCTACCGGGCCCTGCTGGGCACCATCTCCAAGAATGGCACGGTGAAAGGTGCCGTGGCCAACATCCCCGGCGTAACGGCCCTGCCGTACTTCACCACGGTGCGCGTGGCGGCCATCAATGCCAGCATCAAGGCCAACCCGGCCCTGCCCAATGCCGCTTTGGCCGGGCTGTACATCACCACGGGTAAAGGCGAAGTACGGGCCGCTACGGCCTCGGACCTGCTCGTGCTGACTTCGACCAGCGTGATTGGCACGCCTTCGACCGACGCCAACAATCCGTTCCCGGTAGGCGTGGGCTACGCGCCCACCCAAAGCAACCCGCTGCCCAGCCAGTACGTGCTGGATGCCGATGAAATCAGCGCTATTACCACCCGCACGGCCCAGCTCAACAGCATCATTGCCAAATCGGCCCGGCAGTACAAGCAGCCGCTGGTGGATATGGCCACCCTCTTCACGGGCATCTCGGCTAATGGCATTGCTACCAATGGCGTGACCAACACCACGAGCTTTATTTCCGGCAACCTGTTCTCTCTGGATGGCGTGCACCCCACGCCCCGTGGCTACGCCGTGGTAGCCAACGAATTCATCCGGGTTATCAACCAGACCTACGGAGCTTCGGTGCCCTTCCTGAACCCGAACGAATACCCCGGCATTCCGCTGCCATAAGTAGCGGCCACGCCTTTTCGAAAATCCCCTCTTTCCAGCAGAAAGAGAGGGTTTTCTGCTTTAAGGCCGTTCCTACCAGAATATGTGAGGCCGCTAGGGGGCGTTTCCGGGAGCAGCCCCCCGATGATGTGAGGTCCCGCGATTGGAGGCGGGCCTGGGGGTAAGGTACCTTTGTAGTGTTCTGATAAAGATAATGTTATCGGACGCGCTTCTTTCTTTTCTGCTCCTGCCAACCTCCCTCACTACTATGAAAACATTGCTGAACACGCCCTTGCTGGCGGCCCTGTTGCTGGCCGGAACCTTTGCTGGCTGCGAAAAAGCCGGGCCGGAAGTAGCCCCCGCGCCATCCAGAACCGACCTGCTCACGGAGAAAGACTGGAAGCTGGCCGCCGAAACCGTGTCGCCGGCTTTCCCTACCGAGGAAGGCGAATTGATTACCGACGTATTTGCCTACATGCCGGAGTGCGACCGGGACGACCTGATGCACTTCGACCGCGCTAAAACCTGCGCGTTGCGGGAGGGCGCTTCGCAATGTGCCAGTGGCCCCCAGCAGTTCGCGGGTACCTGGGCGTTTGAGGCCGATGATACCATTCTCCGCACCAACCTGCAGACGCTCGGCGCCAGCAGCTTCAACGTGCTGCGGCTGTCGGAAACTACCTTGCAGCTCAAGGGCATCCGCACCATCGATGGCGTAGATTATACTTACGTGTACACCTACGCCAAGCAGTAGCGCCCGGGGTGCCACAGCTCCTTTTTCAGTCGCTTTGCCCACGGAAAAACGGCCGAGGGAGGACTTGATAATGAGAAAAATATCCGTAACATAGAGCAGCGGGCGGCCGGTTAGTGGCTGCCCGCTGCTACTGCTTATTCTATACGGCTATGGGGTGGATATCTGAGCATATCCAGGATGCTGGCTACGGCGGGTTCCTGGCTTTCCTGCTCTTGTCGGGGTGCCAGGCGGCAGAGGAGCTGCCGCGCCCGCTGACGAAAGCCGACTACCTGATCGGGAAAGACTGGGCGCTGGCCAGCGTGCAGGTGGATCCGGGCTTTGAGCGCGGGCCCGATATCATCACCGATTTGTTGCCCTACTACGAGGCGTGCCGCCGCGACAATAGCTGGCGGTTTGAGGCGACAGGGCAGTTTTGCTTCGACGAAGGGGCCAGCCGATGTACCGCCTACGACCCCCAGCGCATAGCCGGGCAGTGGGCCCTGACCACCGATGAGCGCAAGCTGGTGCTGACGGTGCACGACGATAACGTGGTCCTTAACCTGGGGGCCGTAACCAGCCAGCGTCTACAGCTGCTCAGCACCCTCCGGGAAGACGGGGAAGTCTACACCGTTACGGAAACCTACCTACCCCGCTAGCCCCGCGTGGGGCTAGTAGGCAATGGGCTGTTGCACGGCCGGCAGTGCGGGCGTAGCTTCCCCGGCCAGCCGGGCGGCAATTACCTGCGCGTGGTAGCGGCCATTCTCAATAAACCAGCGGCTGGTGTTGAGGCCGCCACACACCGTGCCGGCCAGGTAGAGGCCCGGGCGGTTGGTTTCAAGGGTATCGGCGTCGTGGGTAGGGGTCTGGGCGGCGTCGCCCTGGCAGCTGATGCCCAGGACCGTCAGAAACCGGAAGTCGGGGTGGTAGCCGGTGAGGGCGTAGACGTGCTGGGCCGGTAGGCTGCGCAGCCCCTCGGGCGTGCGCACTTCTACCGTGGTAGGCGTGATGCGCTCCACGGTAGTGTTGAACAGGGCCCCGATGCGGGCTTCTTTGATTCGGTTGAGCAGGTCGGGCCGAATCCAGTACTTCACCGAGTCGCTGATTTGGGCGCCCCGCACGACGAGAATCGGACGAGCACCCGCACGCAGCAGCTGCAAAGCTGCTTTGGCGGAGGAGTTTTTAGCCCCCACCACTACCACGTCCTGGTCGGCGTGGGCGTAGGGTTCTTTGTAGTAGTGCGTTACATGGGGCAGCTCCTCGCCGGGCACGTTCAGGTAGTTAGGCACATCGTAGAAGCCCGTGGCCACAATCACGTAGCGGGCCCCCAGGCGGCCTTTCTCCGTGACTACCTCGTAGCGCCCCACCTCTCCTTCCAGCCCCGTCACGCGCTCATACAGGCGAAGGGTAAGCTGCTCGGCAAAAGCCACGCGCCGGTAGTAATCGAGGGCGTCCTCGCGCAGGGGCTTGTAGTGCAAAGTTGTCATGGGGTAGCCGCCTATTTCCAGCAGCTCGGGCGTGGAGAAAAACTCCATGTTGGTCGGGTATCCAATCAGGGAGTTGACCAGGGCGCCTTTATCCACCACGCAGGCTGTGAGCCCGCGGCGCTGTACCTCAATAGCACACGCCAGGCCTACCGGCCCAGCGCCAATTACCACTACATCAAAAGAAGAAAAAGAAGAATCAGCCATACGCAGCTACTACCACGAAGTGGCGGGTTGGGTTTGGAGAAGTTTGTATGAAAGCAAACGACCCTGAAAGGGTGTACTCACCGACGTATGCTACTTTAGCCGCCAGCATCCAGCTTGAATAATAAGTGCAAACGCTAGCATCAAGACGTTACTCCATTTTATGAAGCATATTTCTTTTTTGCTCCTGCTCCTAATAGCCAGCAGCATCGTTATCAGCTGCAAAGACGACGATTCGGCTGGGCCTGTCAAAACCAAAGCCGAAATGCTCGTCGCCCACGACTGGATTATCTCGGGGGCAACCTTCAGCATTAATGGCGAGGGTACTGATGCCTATGACACCTACGGTGACTGTGAGAAGGATAACTTTTTTCACTTCACCGCCAGTAACCATACGTACTCCTTCTACGAAAATTCGAAGGTATGCACGCCCGCAACGGGCACAGCGGGTACTTGGGCTTTGAATGCTGATGGTACCCAGCTCACGCTAACGCCTCTGAACGGCCCCGCCCAAGTGCGGAACATCATCGAGCTAACAGCTACCTCATTAAAAGCAACGACCAACGCGCGGGCGTTTGGAAACTTTGTTACTATCACCGAGTCGTATAAGGCGAGGTAGGACCTAAGCCGCTACCTCGGCGGCCGAAGAGGCGGGTGCGGCGGCTTTGGGCGCCGCATCAAACAGGAACTCGTTGAGGCGGGCACGTAAGTCGGCCGGGGCCAGGTTGCGGAACACTTCCCCGCTGCGCACCAGCGAAATCTGGCCGGTTTCCTCGCTCACCACCAGCACCACGGCGTCGGTTACCTCGCTCAGGCCAATGGCCGCGCGGTGGCGCAGGCCCATCGAAGCCGGCACGTCGGGGTTTTCGCTTACCGGCAATATGCAGCGGGCCGCCTGCAGCCGGTTGTTGGTAATGATGACGGCCCCGTCGTGCAGGGGGCTGGTTTTATTGAAAATGCTCATCAGCAGGCGTTTGCTGATGGTGGCATCAATCAAGTCACCGGAGTCGGCGTAGAGCTGCAGGTCAGAGCCCAGAGTGAAGGCAATGAGGGCGCCGGTGTTCTTGCTGGCGAGGCTTTTGGCCGCCTCCACAAATGGGGTGATGTTCATCTTCTCGGCGGCCGGGTCGCGCCGCCACGCAAACATGCGCATGCGCTCAAAGGTGGTAGCCTTGCCAATGGTGAGCAGAAACCGCCGGATTTCCTGCTGAAACAGGATGATGCTGGCCAGCACGCCCACACTCATAAACTGCCCCAGAATGGTGGTCAGCAGCTCCATCCCCGCCGCCCGCACTACTAGGTAGAGCAGGTAAATCGACATCAGCCCCAGAAACACCTTCAGCGCCACGCTGCCCGTGAGCAGCTTGTAGAGCTGGTAAAATAGCACCGTCACCAGCAGCACGTCTACCACGTCCAGCCAGCCGATGCGCAGGAAGCCGATGGAGAAGGAGCCAATCACGAGGAGGAGGGAATAGGGTAGGAGTTCAGCACCAGCTTGATAGTTTGTACGGCCTCGGCCACGTCGTGCACGCGCAGCAGCCGGGCTCCATTGAGCAGGGCCATGGTATGGACGGCAATGGTACCCGTCAGGGCTGCATCGGGGGTGAGGCCAAGCGGCTTGTACACCATCGATTTGCGCGAGACGCCCACCAGCAGCGGCAAGCCCAGGATGTTTAGCTCGGGCAGGCGGCGCAGCAGCTCGTAGCCCTGCTCCGAGGTTTTGGCAAAGCCGAAGCCAGGGTCCAGCACCACATCCACCACGCCCGCGGCGCGCAGCTCGGCCAGCTTGGTGCGGAAGAAGCGCACCATCTCCAGCAGCAGGTCGCTAGAGTAATGCGTGTGCTGGGTCATGGTTTGGGGGGTGCCGCGCAGGTGCATGAGCACGTAGGGGACGCCCAGGCGCCCGGCCGCACTGAGCAGCTCCGCGTCGAGGGTGCCGGCGCTGATGTCGTTGAGGATGTCGGCGCCCAGGGCCACGGCTTCCGTCGCCACGGAGGCCCTGAACGTATCGACTGATAAGAAGGCTTCGGGAAAGGCTTCGCGCACGGCCTGGATGGCGGGCAGTACGCGGCGCTTTTCCTCGTTCTCGGCTATATCCTCGGCGCCCGGGCGGGTGCTGTAGCCGCCCAGGTCGAGTACAGCGGCCCCAGCCTCGAGCATCTGCTCGGCCCGGCGCAGCAGGTCGTCGGTAGCTTGCACGCGGCTGCCCTGGTAGAAAGAATCCGGGGTTAGATTGAGGATGCCCATGACCTGTGGCCGGCGCATATCGAGCACGCGGCCGCGGGGGCAACGCAGGGTTTGCCTCGCCGAAAAGCACGTATCTTGCGCAACTGTCGGGTTCATGAGCACGGGGATGGAGTACGGCGCTGAAACGGCCGCTACGGCCGCAAAGTTGGTAGATCTGCCCGAAACTGCCGGACCCGGAAGCCCGGTATGATCCTAAGTTTTTAAATCTAGCCTGAAAATCTTGCACAACCAAACCCAGCACGAGTACGACCAGGTAATCAGCCAGTGCCGGGCGCTGTTTCTGGCCAAAACCCACGACTACGGTACCGCGTGGCGCATTCTGCGGCTGCCTTCCGTCACCGACCAGATCTACATCAAAGCCCAGCGCATCCGCTCTATTCAGGAGAAAGGCACCCAGCTGGTGGATGAAGGCATCGAAGGCGAGTTTGTGGCCATTGTGAACTACTGCCTGATTGCGCTGATGCAGCTGCGCCTACCCGCGGATGCCCCTCTGGAGCTGGACGTAGCCGAAGTAACCGCCGCCTACGACCACGAGGTAGAGCTTACCCGGCAGCTGCTGTTTGCCAAAAACCACGACTACGGCGAGGCCTGGCGCCAGATGCGCATCGAAAGCATCACCGATATTATTCTGATGAAGCTGCACCGCACCAAGCAGATTGAGGATTTGGGCGGCCGCACGCGCGTATCGGAAGGGGTGGAAGCCAATTACCGCGACATGCTGAACTACGCGGTGTTTTGTTTGATAAAGATGGGTCTTGGGGGCTTGGGGTCTTAGGATCTTGGTTTTGTTCTGATCACCAAGAAAACCGGGTAGCCCCGGCGCTGGGTGTGTGGGGCTGGCCAATGTTTTGGCGTACTTTGTCCCGAAAAGTCTGCGAAGGCTGCTGTTCAGGAAAACACAGACCGTGCGTAGGCAGTATGTGCACCGGGCAGCTGTCCAACCCAAGACCCTAAGACCCCAAGATCCCAAGACCCTACTATGAGACAAATCACGCGCATTTGCTGGCTGCTGCTGGGAGTGCTGTTTATCTTTTCGGGGCTGATCAAGCTAAACGACCCGGTGGGCACGGCCCTTAAGCTGGAAGAGTACTTCGAGGTGTTTGCCCAGGACTTCGGGCGGTTTTTTCTGTCTTTCAAGCCCCACGCCCGCACCCTTTCCCTGGTGCTTAGCTCCCTGGAAGTGATTCTGGGCGTGGCCCTGCTGCTGCGCTGGCACCTGCGCAAAACGCTCTGGACGCTGCTGGTGCTGCTGGTGTTCTTCACCTTCCTCACGTTCTATTCTGCGGCCTTTAACAAGGTTACCGACTGCGGCTGCTTTGGCGACTTTATCAAGCTCACGCCTTGGACCTCGTTTAGCAAGGATCTGTTCCTGCTGCTGCTCTGGGCCGTGGTGTTCTTCAACCAGAAGCACTTGCGGCGGGTATTTGCCAAGGGTACGCCCGGCGTCATCTACATTACCGTGGCGGCGGCCGTTTCCGTGGGCATTGGCGTGTATGCCCTGGGGCACTTGCCTTACTTCGACTTCCTGCCTTACAAGGTGGGCAACGACATTGGGAAGCTGATGAAACCCTCGGCAGCCTTGCGCTACAAGTACATTATGGAGCGCGGCGGCCAGACCCAGGAGTTTACCGACTACCCCACGGACACTACCTGGAAGTTCAAGCAGATGGTGACGCTCAACCCCGAGGCCGCGCCGAAAATCACCGACTTCCGGGTGTGGAACGACGAGGGCGACTTTACGCCCCAGCTGCTGCAGGGAAATAAGCTGGTGCTCGTGATTCAGAACACCGACCACGCCGACCGGGACCGGTTTACCACCATCAACCAGCTGGTGCAATCGGTGGACTCCTCGCGCAAGAAGATTGATTTCCTGGTGGTGACGAGCAGCAGCCCCGCCGAGTTTGATGCTTTCCGCCACGAGGTGAACCTGGCGGCCCCGTTCTACTACGCCGACGCTACCGTGCTCAAATCCATGATTCGCTCTAACCCGGGCTTCGTGTTGCTGAAAGACGGCGTGGTGAAAGGCAAGTTCCACTACCACGATATTCCCAGCCGCGCCAAAGTAGAGGAGCTGTTGTAATAGGGTCTTGGGGTCTTAGGGTCTTAGGGTCTTGGTTTTCGTTTAATAAAACAACGAGTCGTTGTCAATCGGAACGTCAACCAAGCCCCCAAGCCCCTAAGACCCTAAGATCCCAATCCTGAAACCATGATTGGATTTTTGTTTCGGCGGGTGTGGCAGGGGGCGCTGGTGCTGATTGGGGTGGCCCTCACGGTGTTCTTCCTGTTCAACGTGCTGCCCGGCGACCCAGTGGCCTTGCTGGCCGGCCAACGCTCCGACGCGGCTACCCGGGCCGCCATTGCCGCCGATCTGGGCCTTGACCAGCCCCTGCCACTGCAGCTGGCGGGCTACCTCAATGACGTGTCGCCGCTGGGCCTGCACCCCCGCGACTCCGCCGGCGTGGCCAAGTATGGGGGCCTGGGCTTGCTGCCCCTGGGTGAGAAAACACTGGTCTTAAAGCTGCCGTACCTGCGCCGCTCGTTTCAGAGCAACAAGGAGGTACTCAGCATCCTGGTGGACCACTTCACGGGCACGCTCTGGCTGGCCGTGGCAGCCATGGTGCTGGCCGCGGTGGTGGGCATTGCCTTGGGCATAGTAGCGGCCCTGCGCCCGCACTCCTGGCTTGATCGGGCCCTGATTTCGGTGTCGGTGCTGGGCATTTCGGTGCCTTCGTTTGTGGCGGCCATTCTCATTGCCATGACGTTCGGGTTCTACTGGAGCCACTGGACGGGCCTCAACCTGACGGGGCAGCTCTATGAAACCGACCCCTTCACCGGGCGCCACTTGGTGCTGCGAAATCTGTTGCTGCCAGCTTTTGCCCTGGGCATTCGGCCGCTGGCCGTTATTGTGCAGCTCACGCGCAGCTCCATGCTGGAGGTGATGAGCCAGGACTACATCCGAACCGCCCGGGCCAAGGGCCTGTCCGGCTACCGCGTGGTGGTGGGCCACGCCCTGCGTAATGCCCTCAACCCGGTAGTCACAGCCGTATCGGGCTGGCTGGCTTCTCTGATGGCGGGGGCCTTTTTCATTGAGTACATCTTCAACTGGAAGGGACTGGGCACCGTCACGCTGCGGGCCGTCGAAAACCTCGACTTCCCGGTGGTCATGGGGGCCACCATCTTTATTGCGGCCATCTTTGTGGTGGTAAACATTGTGGTAGACGTGCTCTACGCCGTGCTGGACCCCCGCGTGAAGCTGAGCTGACGCGGCCTTCTTTCTGACTCCTGACCCCTCGTATGAAAGCCTTTATCTTCGACCTGAACGGTACCATGATTCACGACATGGACTACCATACCCAGGCCTGGCAGCAGCTGCTCAACGATGAGCTGGGCAGCGGCCTGACCTGGGAAGAGGTGAAGCCCCAGATGTACGGCAAAAACCAGGAGGTCCTTGGGCGGCTGTTTGGGCCGGACCGCTTCACTGCCGAGGAAATGGACCGGCTGGCCCTGGCCAAGGAAAAACGGTACCAGCAGGCGTACCGCCCGCACCTGGCCTTGCTGCCGGGCTTGGGTGAGTTTCTGGAAAAAGCCCACCAGCGCGGCATATCCATGGCCATTGCTTCAGCGGCTATTCCGTTCAACATCGACTTTGTGCTGGACAACCTCAACATCCGGCACTACTTCCAGGCCGTGGTCAGCGCCGATGACGTGACCTTTAGCAAGCCCCACCCCGAAACCTTTCTGAAAGCCGCCGCCCAACTCCAGGTAGCCCCGGCCGACTGCCTGGTGTTCGAGGACGTGCCCAAAGGCGTAGAAGCGGCGCAGCGGGCCGGCATGCCCGCCGTGGTGCTTACTACTACCCATCAGGCCCAGGAGTTTGAGCTCTTGCCCAACGTGCTGCATTTCTCCCCCGATTTTCAGGATGCTTTTTTCCAGGGCCTCGTGTAGGGCCTTTTAGCTGCCCGGTGCTACCTTCGGCCCCCTTTGTTTTCCTTCACTCTAGCCTTTTCCGACGCTATGCGCCTGTTTCTGATTGGGATGCCCGGAGCCGGCAAAACTACCCTGGGCCGGGCACTGGCCGTGCGCGGTGGCCTGCCTTTCCGGGACCTCGACGAAGAAATTGTGCAGCGGGAGCAGCGCACGGTGGCGGAAATCTTTGCGGCCGAAGGAGAGGACTATTTTCGCGAGGTGGAAGCGCGGGTAGCCCGCGAGCTGATAGCGGAGCACCCCCGGCTGGTGCTGGCTACCGGCGGCGGGGCGCCTTGCTTTCACGGAACCATGGACGCCCTGAAAGCGGCGGGCCTAACCCTGTGGCTGGATGTGCCCGTGCCGGAGCTGGTAGCCCGCCTGCAGCACCAGGCCGCTTCCCGGCCCCTGCTGGCCGCCTTGCCAGATCTGGAGGCCCTGAAGCTGCGCCTTTCTGAAACCATAGCCGCCCGTACAGGGTTTTACGCCCAGGCCGAGCTTCGGTGTACCCCGCCCGCCTGCACGACCGAAGCGGTGTGGGCGCTGGTCCAGCGCTACACTACTACGGCTTAATTCACGGCTCCGGTGCGCATGTGCGCGCTGGTGGCTACTTTTGCGTTTTGAAACCTTCGTTGCAGTACCATGGAACAGAAAGCTGCCCCAACCTCGGGACAACTGCATAAACCCAAGCACAAAGGCTCTGCCCAGCTGTTTGAAAACCCGCTGCTGGAGCGCCTTACCCATACCCACATTGCGGCTCCCCTCAGCATTTTCTTTAGCGTAGCCGCCGTGAGCCTGTACTACAGCCTGAGCCAGGGCCTGTTATCGGGGCTTTCGGCCTTTGGGCTGTTTTTGGGCGGCTGGTTTCTCTTCACGTTCGTGGAGTACCTGATGCACCGCTACCTCTACCACCTGAAGCCTACTACGCCTAGCCGGGCCAAGTTCCAATACACCATGCACGGGGTACACCACGAGTTCCCGAAAGACAAAACCCGCCTGGCCATGCCGCCTATCCTGACGGTATTCGTCACCTCGCTGCTGTTCTTTATTTTCCGGTTCACCTTCGGCAATGCCGGGTTTGGGGTGCTGGCGGGCTTTGTGTTTGGCTATGCCTTGTACTTGTTTGTGCACTACGCCATTCACGTGTACTCGCCGCCCAAGAACTTCCTGAAGTTCTGGTGGCACCACCACGCCCAGCACCATTACCGCCAGGATGAAGTGGCCTTCGGGGTATCGACCACACTCTGGGACCACATCATCGGGACCATGCCGGAAACCCGGAAAGCCAGCTAACCAGCCAGATGGAACAAAGAAAAAGGAAGCCGATAGGCTCCCTTTTTTTGTGGGTATGGGTGCTGCGAGCTACCGGCGGCGGATTTTGTTTAAAAGCCACCAGATGAGCAGCACGAGGAGTACCACGCCGATAATGCCCGTCAGGGCGCCGGCTTTGAAAATGTCCCCGATAACCTCGCAGCTGCTCAGGGAAAAGGTCAGGACGATAAGCAGGCTCAGGGCCAGCATGGGACGAAAGGAGTTCATAGGGGAGTGGTTTCGGGAGAGAAGAGAACGGGGCTGCCCGCGTGGGCTGCTTTCTTTCCTGATACTGCCCTTGGGCGCGAAAAGTTGACTTAGTACTCTTGCGAGTGTTGCTTCCTACTTACCAGCTACGTCCTTTCTGGGCCGCCCGCCCAGTACCACCAGCACCACGGCCACCACAATCAATGCTGCCCCGCCCAGCATTTGGGCGTTCAGTGTTTCGCCGGCAAAAGCCCAGCCCAGCAGCACGGCCACTACGGGGTTCACAAAGGCGTAGGTACCGGCCAGGGCAGGCTCTACGTGGCGCAGAAGCCAGATATAGGCCGTGAAGCCGACGATGGAGCCGAACGTGACCAGGTAAGCATAAGCCAGCCAGGATTTTTCCGTCACGGCCCCCAGGCTGAACCCCGCGCCCTCGCCCCGCAGCAGCCCCACCACCACCATCACCAGGCCCCCACAGAGCATCTGCATCCCGCCCGACACAAAGGGAGAAGGGG
Source organism: Hymenobacter lutimineralis (assembly GCF_008271285.1). Classification (NCBI taxonomy): domain Bacteria; kingdom Pseudomonadati; phylum Bacteroidota; class Cytophagia; order Cytophagales; family Hymenobacteraceae; genus Hymenobacter; species Hymenobacter lutimineralis. The sequence continues at coordinate 135,752 of NZ_VTHL01000010.1, forward strand.
CCGGCTGGTGTTTCTTGGAATACAGGGAGCCAATGGCCCACACTAGGGCAGCTGTCAGCACGCAGATAATGCCGATGCCCTCGTGGCCGGGCAGGGCTACGTGTGAGGCCCCCGGGGTACGGGCCAGCAGGTACACGCCGGCCAGTCCGCAGCCCAGGCCCAGGGCCACCCAGGGCGTAGGCCGCGCCGAAACCCCGCTTAGCCAGCCCAGCAAGGCCAGAAACATGGGTACGGTGGCCACCAGCAGGGCTGCCAGGCCAGTGGGAATGTATTGCTCGCCTACCGTTACCCCGCCATTGCCAAAGCCCAGCAGGCAGGTGCCGATAACCACCGCCGTGCCCCAGCCCCGCCACGTGGGCGCCGGCTCGCCCCGCCAGCGCATAAAGCCATAGAGCAGGGCCCCCGCCAGGGTATAGCGGGTGCCGGCCATCAGGAGGGGCGGAATGGAGTCGATGGCGAACCGAATGCCCAGGTACGTGGAGCCCCAGATGATGTAAAGCGCCGCAAAAGCCAGGAGAAGGGAAGCGCGGGAAGGTGAAGAATCAGGCATGAGAAAGGCGGCGGCAAAATACGCACCCCCAAACCTACGGCAGAACGCGCTGAGCGGCTACGAACAACGGGTGCGTTTACTTCACGCCCTCGGTAATGCCGGGCCAGGTATCGGTGCGAAAGGGCGGGGCCGGCAGACCTTCCTGGTTGTAGAGGTTGGCAAACGGGTTGTTGCTCCAGCCATAGCGCACGGCTACCGGCGCCGCTACCTGGGGGCTCGAAAGAATGAGCGTGTTGCCTTCCAGCCGCCCCTGGGCCCACACAAACTTGCGGTCGGCCCCGGCAATGGCAAAGCTCCGGAGGGTAGGGCCGCTGGCGTCTTTCAACACCAGTCCGCTGCCCGTGTTTTTGAACGTGATGCGCACTTCCTTGCCCTGCACCTGCAGCTTATCGAAGGTGGGTCCAGCGGCTAAGACTTGCTTATCGGCGTAGGCTACCTGCCGGGCTGCCAGGGCCAGGCGGCGGCCTACTTCCTGCTTGTTGCGGGGGTGAATGTCCGTTGGGTTGCCAATGTCGATGGCGGTGGCCATACCGGTGCGCGGCAGGCTGAGCGTGCGGGCCTGGGCTTCCCGGAGCTCAGCCCACTCGTAGTCGGCGGGCTGGGGCTGGTCGGGCATAAAGTTGGCCAGCTGCACAAACAGAAACGGAAAGTCGCCCTGGCCCCAGCGCTGCCGCCAGTCCCGAATCATCGTTGGAAACAGGGTGCGGTACTGCGCGGCCCGGCCTGCGTTGCTTTCCCCCTGGTACCAGATAGCGCCTTTGATGGCGTACGGGAGCAAGGGCGCAATCATGGCATTGTAGAGCACCGTGGGGCTGTTTTGGGCGCCGGCCGGGAAGGGGTTGCGGGGCATGGTCTGCTGATCGTAGGCTACCTGATAAGCCCAGTTGCCGGCCAGCGGCACCGTGCGGCGGCTGGTTGTGAGGGTCATGTCCTTGGCCTCACCCCAGATGCCTCCCCCCGCGCCGTTGTCCACCACGCGCACCGTCAGCACATTGCGGCCGGGCTTTACCAGGGCGGCTGGCACCGGGTAGCGGCGGGGCTCGTTGTAGCCGTTGGTGCCGCCAATGAAGGTGCCGTTAAACCAGGTCGAGTCGTTGTCGTCTACCTGGGCCAGGCTAAGCTGAGCGGCCTGGTTGGCCTCCTCGGCCGTGAGGGTTACTTCCTGGCGAAACCATACCACCCCGTCAAACGCCTGCAGGCCTGGGGTAGCTTCCCAAACGCCGGGCAGGGGCATAGTGGGCCAGCTGGCCGCCGGGTAGGTCACCTCGAACCAGGCCGGGGCACCGGGCCGGTGGCCTTTATCCTGACCGGCCGGGCTGCGCCGCCAGGCCGCCACCTGGGCATCAAAGTCGGCTACCTGCTGGCTGATGTCGCGCGGGTTGCTGCGGAGCTTCTCCACGGCCGGCGTAAACTCGGGCAGGGCCTTGAGGGCTTCCGCACTGGTCCACGACTCGGCCGGAGTGCCGCCCCACTCGGCCGTAATCAGCCCAATGGGCACCTGATAGCGCTGGTGCAGGTCGCGGGCAAAAAAGTAGGCTACCGCCGAAAAGCCGCCGGCCGTGGACGGGCTGCACACCTGCCAGCCGTTGCCGCCAAACTCCGCCTGCGGCCGCGAAGCCATTACGTTGGGCACGTCAATCAGCCGAATCTGCGGGAAGGTAGCCGCGGCAATTTCCTGGGGGGCGTTGTTGGCGTCGCGCAGGGGCCATTCCATGTTCGACTGCCCCGAGGCCAGCCACACGTCGCCCACCAGAATATCGGTTAGCTCCAGGGTGTTGTTGCCTTTAATGGACATGGTGTAAGGGCCGCCGGCGGGCAGGGCGGGCAGCGTCAGTGTCCATTTGCCGGTGGCGTTGGGCTGCGTGGCGTACGTTTTGCCCTGGAAAGTGAGGCTGACTTTCTCGCCCGGGGCCGCCCAGCCCCAGAGCGGCAGGCGGGCGTCGCGCTGCAGCACCATGTGGGAACCCACCAGCCGGGGCAAACGAACGGTGGCCTGAGCCGCGGAGCTTACTGCACCCAAACCAAGCAAGAGCAACAGACTACGAATCATCGATGGAAGAGCCTTTTGAACGTGGACAAACCTTTGCGCGGCCAATAGTAAGAAAAAAGCCGGCCCGCCGGCTTCGGTACCACGCAACGGGGCGCGGACGCGGGCGTCTGTTGGCGGCGCAGTACCTTGGCTGCCATCCTTTCTTTCGTCGCTTTCCATGTTCCGATACTTCCTGCCGCTACTCCTGCTGCTGAGCCTGACTCAGGGTGCCGCGGCCCAGCTGCTTCAGCCCAAGCCCGTGGCCTCCCGGGCCGATTCCCTGCGCGGCTACCTCACGCCCCTGCGCACCTGCTACGATATCAACTACTACCACCTCGAGGTGAAGCTGGACGTGGAGAGGCGCTTTATCAGCGGCTCCAACCTGTTTCGCTTCACGGCCACCCAGGACTTCACCCGCCTGCAGTTTGATTTGTTTGCCAATCTGGCGGTGGACAAAGTGGAGTACCGGGGCCAGGCGGTGCCGTTCACGCGGGAGTTCAACGCCGTGTTCGTCACGTTTCCGCAGCCCATCCGCCAGGGGGTCAAAGACGAGTTTCGGGTGTACTACTCCGGCCAGCCCATTGTGGCCAAGAAAGCCCCCTGGGACGGGGGCTTCGTGTTCACGCAGGATGCCGCCGGCAAGCCCTGGGTAGCCACCGCCTGCCAGGGCGTGGGCGCCAGCATCTGGTGGCCCACCAAAGACCACCAGTCCGACGAGGTGGATTCTATGCTTATCAGCATCTCGGTGCCCAAGGGCCTCAAAGACGTGTCGAATGGCCGCCTGCGCAAAGTCACGAAGCTGAAGGACGGCTACTCCCGCTACGACTGGTTTGTGAACAACCCCATCAACAACTACGACGTGGCCCTGAACGTGGGCGACTACCGGCGCTTCAGCGGGGGCACCTACGCCGGGGAGAAGGGCCCGCTCACCCTCGACTACTGGGTGCTGCCCGAAAACCTGACCAAAGCCAAAAAGCACTTCGCCGCCAACGTGCCGCCCATGCTCAAGGCGTTTGAGTACTGGTTTGGGCCCTACCCGTTTTATGAGGATGGCTACAAGCTGGTGGACGCGCCCCACCTGGGCATGGAGCACCAGAGCGCCGTGGCCTACGGCAACAAGTACCAGAACGGCTACCTCGGCCAGGACCGCTCCGACACCGGCTACGGCAGCCAGTGGGACTTCATCATCATTCACGAAAGCGGGCACGAGTGGTTTGGCAACAACATCACCAGCCAGGACATTGCCGATATGTGGGTGCACGAAGGCTTCACCACGTACTCCGAGGCTATGTTCGTGGAAAGCACCGCCGGCCCGGCCGCGGCCGCCGACTACATCCACGGCTCCCGCAAGTGGATTCGCAACGACCAGCCCATCATCGGGCCGTACGGGGTAAACCAGGAAGGCTCCGGCGACATGTACCCCAAGGGCTCGGCTCTGCTGCACATGCTGCGCCTCACCGTAAACGACGACGCAAAGTGGCGCCAGATGCTGCGCGGCCTAAGCCAGACGTTCTACCACCAAACCGTGACCACGGAGCAGGTGGTGAGCTACCTCAACCAGCAAAGCGGCCAGAACCTTACGCCCATCATCAACCAGTACCTGCGCCACCCCAACGTGCCCACCCTGGAAGTGCGCTTCACCCCCGACGGCAAAACCCTGGCCCGCTGGATTGCCGACGTGCCGGACTTTGCCATGCCGGTACGCGTGCGGGCCCGCGGCGGCGAGTACCGCACCATCACGCCTACCCGCAACTTCCAGCCCGTGGAGCTGCCCGGCATCACCCGCGAAAACCTCGAAGCCGACACCCAGAACTACTACATCGGGGTGCTGGTGGAGTAGCGGTGAATGAGCGAGTGAGTAAATGAGTGAATGAAAAAAACGCCTGTCATCCTGAGCAAAGCGAAGGACCTTATCCCACCAGAACAAGTCGTTCAATTGTGATAAGGTCCTTCGCTTTGCTCAGGATGACAGGCACAGTAGCGGCGCCAGAACAATACTTCACGCACGCACGCATTCACTCATTCACCGTTCGTACCTTCGCCCGTAGTTGATTCTCACTGAATTCATCGTAGCATGAACCAATACGACGTCACCGTCATCGGCTCCGGGCCCGGCGGCTATGTAGCAGCCATCCGCTGCGCCCAGCTGGGCCTCAAAACCGCCCTCATCGAGAAGTACGACACCCTGGGCGGTACCTGCCTCAACGTAGGCTGCATTCCCAGCAAGGCCCTGCTCGACTCGACGGAGCACTACCACAACGCCGCGCACACCTTCAAGGAGCACGGCATTGAGCTGAGCGACCTGCAGATCAACATGAACCAGCTCATCGACCGCAAAAACGGGGTGGTGAAGGCCAATACCGACGGGATTCAGTTCCTGATGAAGAAAAACAAGATTGACGTCCTGCACGGCGTCGGCTCGTTTGTCGATGCAACCCACATCAGCATTGCGCCCACCGCTGGTGGCGAGGCCCAGCAGATTGAGACCAAGAACGTCATCATTGCTACGGGCTCCAAGCCCACGGTGCTGCCCTTCATCCAGCAGGACAAGCAGCGCATCATCACCAGCACCGAGGCCCTGAATATCCGCGAAGTGCCCAAGCACATGATTGTGATTGGCGGCGGCGTCATCGGGCTGGAAATGGCCTCGGTGTACGCCCGCCTCGGCGCGAAAGTGTCGGTGGTGGAGTTCCTGGACTCGCTCATCCCCACCATGGACCGCGGCCTAGGCAAGGAGCTCAAGCGCATCCTGGGCAAAATCGGCATCGAGTTCTTCCTCTCGCACAAAGTGACCGGCGCCACCCGCGAGGGCGACACCGTGACGGTAACCGCGACCAACCCCAAGGGCGAGGAAGTGAAGTTTGAGGGCGACTACTGCCTGGTGGCCGTGGGCCGCTCCCCCTACACCGCGGGCCTAAACCTGGAAGCTGCCGGTGTGCAGATGGAAGAGCGGGGCCGCATCAAGGTGGATGAGCACCTGCAAACCTCCGTGCCCGGCATCTACGCCATCGGCGACGTGATTCGGGGGGCTATGCTGGCCCACAAGGCCGAGGAAGAAGGCGTGTTTGTGGCCGAAACCATTGCCGGCCAGAAGCCCCACATCAACTACCTGCTCATCCCCGGGGTGGTGTATACCTGGCCCGAAGTGGCCGGCGTGGGCTACACCGAGGAGCAGCTGAAGGAGCAGGGCAAAGCCTACAAAACCGGCTCCTTCCCCTTCCGTGCCTCGGGCCGCGCCCGCGCCTCCATGGACCTCGACGGCTTCGTGAAAGTGCTGGCCGACAAGGAAACCGACGAAATCCTGGGCGTGCACATGATCGGCCCCCGCATCGCCGACCTCATTGCCGAAGCCGTAACGGCCATGGAGTTCCGCGCCTCCGCCGAGGACGTAGCCCGCATGAGCCACGCCCACCCCACCTACGCCGAAGCCATGAAGGAAGCCTGCCTCGCCGCCACCGAGAACCGGGCCATTCACATGTAAGCTCAAAACGGCTCAGCAGTTCAGAAGAACGTCATGCTGAGCGGAACGTAGTGAAGCCGAAGCATCTCTACCGCTTCGTTGCTCAATCAAAAAAGCGGCTGAAACTCCCGGGAGCTTCAGCCGCTTTTGCGTTGGCAGCCGGCGGGCGGTGCTACTTCAGCACGTCCTTCAACTCCTTGAGCTGGAAGCGCGAATCGTGCTGGGCAAACTCGCGTATCATGGCGGTGTGGGCCGAGCCCGCCAGCACCAGCACGCGCTGGTCGGTGGGCTCCACGGTTTTCTGCACCACCGAGAACATGTAGAGGTTGCGCCGGTACCACTCCGACACCAGCCAGGGCCCGGCAAAGCTCTCCACACTGCCGGCCTTGTTGAGCAGGTCGAGGTAGGCGCCTTTGTTTTCACGCATGCTGGCGGGGGTATTGAAATCGAGCAGCAGCTGGGTGAGGGAGAGCGTGCTGAGCTTCCGGTTTTGGTCGGCTTCCACTTTTTTGAATAGCTCGCCGATGCGCTGCTGCAGTGCTTCCTGGTGAGCCTGCTGCATAGCCTTCTGCACGCTGTCGAAGGGGAACGTGGTTTTCAGGTAATCGAAGGCATACACGCGGCGCAGGCCCGCTTTCTTGGCGGTGCGGAAGGCCAGCTGGATAATCTCGTTTTTCAGGTAAAAGTCGCGCTGGCCGGGCTTGGGGTATTTGGCCTGGATGGCCTGCTCGTACTGCCCGCCCAGGTAGAGGGTATAAAGCGCGTCGAGCTCGGCCTGGTTGTTCCAGTCCCACTCCACAAACACCTTATCGGGGTGCCACTGGCTGAGGCGGTTGGTCATGGTCTCCAGCTCGGCCTGGGCCTTGGGCGCCAGGACATCGAAGGATTTCGTCTTGACGATATCGGCGCCGGGGTTGTGGAAGTGGAACGTACCCAGCAGCAGCAGCTCGGCGGGCTTGGTTTGGGCGGTGGCTCCCAGGGCCAGGAGCAGGCCGCTGAGCATGAACAGAAGGGTTTTCATAGCTTGACTTAAAGAGGCTGCAAGGTAGAGCCCCTTCGGCAGATGCTTGATTACCAGAAGGCCACATGATGATGTAGTTGAAGTTCGAGGCAATCTTGGTGAACAGGAGTAGTGATTTATCAAATAACATGTCTACCATCATTGCCAAAGCCGTAACGGCTATGGCGTTTCGCGCCTCCGCCGAGGACATAGCCTCATGAGTCATTCCCATCTCATTTATGCCAAAGCCATGAAAAAAGCCTGCCTCATTGCCATGGAGAACTGGGCTATTTATATCTAAATTCTAGGCGAAAAGTTAGTAAAGCAGAAGCAGCTGAAGTTCCCCGAGCTCCAACCGTTTCTGCTTTGGGACTATATATGATTGTATTAGCAGTATACATAGACATTTTGCGCCGCTGATTGTCTATGTGCGCCGCAACGGCGCTCTATTCAGCAGTATACATAGACATTTTGCGCCGCTGATTGTCTATGTGCGCCGCAACGGCGCTCTATTCAGCAGTATACATAGACATTTTGCGCCGCTGATTGTCTATGTGCGCCGCAACGGCGCTCTAT
>NZ_VTHL01000010.1:143465-175820 GCF_008271285.1 Hymenobacter lutimineralis
TTCAGCAGTATACATAGACATTTTACCTACGAAATGATGTATAACGTAGGTTTGGTGACTTGGATCTTTCTCCATTGTCCCCAATAATATTTAATTCTCTCATTTTGGATAGGTGCCTTTGAGCAGTTCTGTCATCAATTTTGAAATGCTCTGCATACTCTTTTTTTGAAGCTTCACCTTTAGTTGCTAACCAGTGATATCCTGCTAGTTCTTTGTGGTTCAGCTTACCTAATTCTGTTCCGTTCGCAACTTTATGTATAGCTCCGGCATTCCTGGGAAACTTCATAATCATATAAGGTGCGTCATAGCTTACTACTGGCAAGGGAAGCCCAAATTTTTCAGGCAGTTCCTTAATGGTTTGGAAGCCAAGGCCTCTATGCTCTACCAGTTCAAGCTGATCAAAAGCATACATGATTTTAGGATTTCTACTTAAAGAAGGGGCAGTGAATGATTTTATGTCTTCAAAAGTTAATGGCGGTACTGGAGTACCAGGGCTTTTAATAATTACTGCATCATCATTTATTTCAAGGTAGATAGGTGCCCCTTCAATATCATAATCTCTGTGCACAACTGCATTTATTATTGCCTCTCTAAATACGTTTAATGGGAAGTCATAAGCTGTTGTGCGACGAGTGGTGGATCTATCAATTTGACTGGCCATATGCGTTTCATACCATTGTTGTGCTTTGTCAGCTTGATGAGTTATAGGGCCTTCAATTGTAGTAATCTCTTCACCACGGCCTCTTGTCTTGAATGTTGCTCTGATGAGGGCGTTTTGATATAATAATTGCGGTCTGTTCCCAAATAATAGTAGGCCGATGCCAGTAGGTTTTATGTTTCCATTGCTATTTTCTAATAGTCCTAATTGAGTGAATATTTTATTGAATTTAGTAGATCCAATCGTGGTGTCAAGTTGGGCTTTTCTTATAAATTGGTTAATTTCTTCTTCAGATAGGTCATCTAAATCAGCATTATTTTCAGTTTTCTCCTTTTCGCTTAAAACAATATTTCTTTCTTCAATTTCCTCTTTCACTTGCTTCGCCCTCGCTTCCGCTTGCCTTTTGAATTCTGTATTTTCAGCCCATATCTGTACCTGAAGATCGGGGTCAAACATTTTTACCTCAACTCCATTGTCTATAAGATATTTGATACCTTTTCTATCAACAGTAGGATCTGGATCTTCTACGCCAATCCAAACTGTTTTAATTCTAGCATTTACTATTCTTTCTGCACAACCCAACTTCGGGTGCTTTCTTGCCCCTGGGGCACATGGTTCTAATGTTGCGAAAATTGTGCTTCCTTCTAATAGCTCAGAACGCTTTTTTCTTTCTAACAAAGTGAATTCAGCGTGGTCGCCATATCTCAGCTCTCCTCTGCAAGCAGTTTCGATTGTTCCATCAGGCATGATGAGTACTGCTCCAACCTTAGGGCTTGCCTTATCATTTCGTGGTTCTTGAATAGACTTTTTCATGACTGCAATAGCCATTTCCATATAAACCCTTGGTGCTATAGTCTGGTGCTTTTTTGACATGTTAAAACACAAATTGTTAGGTTGACTGTATAATTCGCAGACTAACCTATAGTTTCTCTATCAAGTTTGTGGAGAAATGGTAGATTGGTGGCAATATAGCTTACTTCTATAGATGAAGTTCAGGAATTTTACTTTGCGTATTCAAGGAAGGCCACAGTATGAGGCATCATCAATAATATAGCTGATCAATAGAATTGACTTTGAACATTAAGATAGTATCAGGCAGGCTAAATCAGTTGCTGCAATCACAAAAAAGCCGCCCACCGCAAGAAGCGGCGGGCGGCTTTAGGCCACTGCGGCGGCTACCTAGGCGGGTAGGGTGGCGCGGTGGGTGGCAATGCCGGCTTTCACGGCGGTGAGGACTTCTACCTGCTTGGCAATCTGCTCCACGTCCACGTCGGCGAGGAAGCGGCTGACGCCCTGGGCCTGGCGGGCGCGCTTTTGCAGGCGGGTACGCTGCACCAACAGGGCCGCCCGCTCGTCGGTAGCCGTTTCGCGGGTTTCTTCGTCGATGCCAGCTGTGGCCAGCAGAATGTCGTTGGAGGCAATTTTGGCCTCCACCCGGGCCAGCTGCGCCGCCGTGCTGGTTTGGGTGCGCTCGGCGCGCTCATCGGCTAGGTCGAGGTTGGAGTCGCGCACCGAGAAGGAGCGCAGCTCGAAGTCAACTTCGGCGGTGGCCGCGTCGCACTGGGCGCGGTCCGAGAGGGTAGTGTAATCTAGTGGCATTTGATAAAAGGGATTAAGGTTAGTAATACCCTAACATAGAGCACAGGTAATATATAGTAAAGGCTATTGAGCCGCATTTTGTGACATGGGTAAGGCTACGCTTTGAGGGCTTACAAAGGCCGTTAGCACCCCGCTTGCGTCCCTACGCTGGCGTAAGGGCCGCGGCTTCGGCCTCGTAGGCGCGGGCCTGGGCCTGCAGCAGGTGCCAGCGTGTGACATCGTCCTGGGACAGCGGGCGGGCGCGGCGGTGCAGCCAGCCCGTCAGCCAGCTAGCACGTTCGGCGTCGGGGGCATCGGGTGGGGGGAGCAATGCTGGTAGGGCTTGTTGCCAGCGCTGGGCCACGTGGGCGCAGCGGGCCAGCTGCTCGGCTTGGGTGCGCAGCCGGGCGGCCCGTTGCAGGCACACGCGCCGCCGGAAGTCGAGGGCATCGGCCGCGGGGGGCGGACTGGTGGGGGGAGCGTAGCCGGCAAGGGCTCCTGGAGCCGGGTGAGGGGCTCGGGTAGCTGCCGGGCCAGGGGCAGCATGGCCATAGCCACCGCCGTGCTCATTTTTCGGTTGCCCGCCTCAATGCCCTGCACCAGCTGCTGCGTGACGCCCAGGTACAGGGCCAATTCCTGCTGCTGCAACCCAAACCAGGCCCGGATGCGGGCCAATACGGACGTAGAAGGCAGGGCACGGCGTGGCATTGGCAGTTGTGTATTTTTAGGTGTTCTGAAAATATACAACAAACGTCGCTCATTCCTTTGTTGTGTATTTCTGGCTAGCAGAAAAATACACAACAAATCAGCTTTCAGCATGCGGGCAGAAGCAACCGACCAAAAAACGAACAGGCTTGACGGCCTTTTTTAGCCTCCATCCGCACTAGCCAGTGGGTAGCGGCCCCCAGGCTCTCGGCTATGCGCCATTGCCCGCTACGCATTTTTGCGGAAAGCGGTAGCACTGGGCCTACCAGCTGCTGCCAGCCCCGCCGCCGCCCGAGCTGCCCCCGCTGCTGCTGGAAAACGACGACCCACCCGACGATGAGCCCGACGATGACCCGCTCGACGACGATGACAGCTGGGCGGTGGTGTACTTTTCTTTTTTGATGTGCTGGCAGAAAGCGCAGGTGTGCACGTGCCAGCCCCAGCCGCCGTGGGAGGTGGTTGCGGCCTGCACTTCCTCGTCGGGCTGGGGCTCCAGGGTGCGGTGGTGGCACATGGGGCAGGTTTCGGCGTCGGAGCTGAGGTTGGCGTAGTCGAGGGTGAGCCGGTGCTGGCAGGCGGGGCACTGCCACACGTCGTAGTCGATGGCGTGGATGCGCTCCTCTACCTGCTGGCCCGGCTGCAGGGCAGCATCGTCTTCGGTTTCGGAGAGGCGGTGCATGGGCGTGGCGCAGGTGGGACAGGCGTAGGGGGCATCGCGCAGCAAGGCCAGGCGCTGCCGGTACCGGGGCCAGTAGAAGGCCATACCCAGCGGAAACAAGTACCGCAGCCAGCCCAGGCCGTGGTGGGTTTCGCTCAGGAACTGGTAGCGGGCGTGGCGGCTCTTATCGGCGTAGCGGCTCGCCAGCAGCCGGTTTACCGCCCGCAGGTAGCCGTGCAGGTACAGCCCTGGCCAAGCGTAGCAGAGCCCCATAAGCAGCAGGGGCGGCAGGGGCCAATCCAGGGCCGCGGCACCCAGCGCCAGCACCACAATTCCCCCGATACCCACAACCAGTACCCAGGGCCTGGCCGCCGGCTTTTTGCTGCGCAACCCCAGCACCAGCCCGCACACCGCCAGCAGCGCCAGCGCCGCCACCACGCCCACGGCTTCCAGGTCGCCCCACGCGTTGGGGTCGGCGGTCAGTTCCTCCGTCAGGTAAGCCGCGTCGTCCGGGTAAGTCTGGGCCGTATCCCCGGCCAGGGCCGCGGCCGAATCGGCGGGCTCCAGGCGGCCGGTGGCCAGCTGGCGCAGCAGAGCCGCCACGCCGGCCCGCACGGCCGCGTCGTAGTCGCGGGCACGCAGGGCGGGCAGCATATACCGCTGCTGAATGCGGTAGCAAATCACGTCGGGCAGGTCGGCTTCCAGGCCGTAGCCGGTTTCAAACTCCACCCGGCGCTGGTCCAGCACCAGCAACATCAGCAGGCCGTTGTTCTTGTCCTTGGCGCCGATTTTCCAGCGGTTGAACAAGGCTGTAGCGGCGGTTTTGGGCACTTCCTCCCCAATGCTGCGCGTGAGCACCACGTCGATGTGGGCCCGGCCGCTCTGGTCGAGGGTGCGCAGGAGGAAGTTCAGGTCCTGCACCGTGGCGGGCTGCAGCAGGTGGTCGGGGTCACTCACGTAGCCTTCGCCCAGGGTCTTGGGGTCGGGGATGGTGGTGAGGTAGTCATCCTGGGCAACGGCAGCCAAGCTGCCCGCGGTGCTCAAGGCCAGCAGCACCAGGATCCGAAAAAATAGGCTACGCATCAGTAGAACAGGTGTCATAGACCGAAAAGCGGGTTGTTTGGCCAAGAAAGGTAGATCTGGTGTATGCCTGCGCGTTGAAGCTGGTTGCACCCTGCCTGATTAAGGTCGTTTGTATTGTTGTTCTGAGCGAAGCGAAGAACCTGGGGTGGCGGCTTCGCAGTGTCCGTCTGAAACATCAGGGCAGTGCTGTTCTTCCCAGGTTTCGACACTGTTCAGCATCACGTTCTTTTCAACTTCCCAAAGGGGTTACGTAGATTCCCCGCTTCGCTCGGACGGGCAGAGGGCTACGGGTTCTTGTGGGGGCAGAAGCAAGTCGGTATGCCTACAAGTAGCAGCGTTAGTGCGCACGGCCGCGCACGTAGGCGCTGAGCTGCTCGTGGGCGTCGCGCACTTGCAGGGTGAGCTGCTTGTCGGCGTAGGGCTGCAGTACCTGAAGCTCCCGGGCCACCTGGCGGCGCCAGAAAAGCAGGCGGATCCGGTTGGCGTAAACCTCCCGGTCGAACTGGTCCTGGCGGGCGTTGGCTTCGGCCATAAGCTGGCGGAAGATGCGGCGGTGACGCCGGGTGAGCTCGGGGGTAGTGGTAGCCTCAGCCTGCAGGCGCTGGGCCAGATGGCGGGCGTAGAGCTCGGTGAGGTCGAAGTGCAGCTGCTCGTGGGCCAGCGTCTGGCCGGGCGTGCGCGAAGGATGAAAGGAAGAGTGGCGGCAGTCGAAGTAGGCCTCGATGGTAAGGCGCGCGGTGCGCTGCCAGGACTGACTGCGGCAACGGTAGCGGATGCCGCTGTGGGTAGCGGCTTCGCAGCGCCCACCCCGGGCGCGGCCCTTAAAATCGGCGGGCGTAAGGCGGCGGGCCGGGTGCCAGAGGATTTCCTGTTCGTAGGGGCGCAAGCTGGTTGCTTGGAAAGCCCGGGCCTGCAAGCCGGCCGTTGGACTGGTGGGTTTTTCGAGGCGTAGCAGGTTGGCCCCCAGCTGGCGGGCCTGGGTGGTAGCCAGCTGCAGGAGGGCTACCGAGTCGGTGCCGAACGAGAGCAGGGACGGGCGCACCTGAATGCAGGCCAGCTCCCGGGCCGAGGCTTCAACGGGCTCGGAAGCCACCAGCACCAGCACCGTTTGAGTGGGGGCTGGGCAACTGGCTGGCAAGGGCTCGGGGCGCTGCACCGCCACCTGGGGCGCGCAGCCCGCCAGGGCCAGGCTTAGTCCTATCCACGTACGCAGTGGCATCATCGACGGCAGATTGAGTGAAGCGGTACCCGGAGCCGCCCTGCGAAAGTTAGGCGCTTATTTGTTTCCGGCAAGGTAGGCCAGTTGGTTGCCGCAAGGGCCGCAAGCGGCTCATTGTCAAGATAGGCAAAAACTGTTTTGCCGTATCAGTAGGACGTCCGCGTGTAGACACGCATACTTGCGTCTCGTCGGCCGCGCCGTATTAATGATTGTTGTCCAATGGCAAGCGGTAAGTAGGCATGTCCACTTCTTCCCCCTCTATGGCCCGCACCGATGCCTACGCCCAGGTTCAGCCCGCCAGCCGCGCCGAGTGGCGGCAGTGGCTGGCCCAGCACCACGCTAATAGCCCCGGCGTATGGCTGGTCTATTTTAAGAAGCACGCCGGCCAGCCCAGCGTAACCTACCCGGAGGCCGTGGAGGAAGCCCTGTGCTTTGGCTGGATAGACTCGCACCCGCGCAAGCTCGACGCCGACCGCACGCAGCTACTGTTCACGCCGCGCAAGCCCAAAAGCGGGTGGAGCAAGGTAAACAAAGAGCGGCTGGAGCGACTGGAAGCGGCCGGGCTGCTCATGCCCGCTGGTCTGGCCGCCATTGAACGGGCCAAGCAAAACGGCGCCTGGGAGTCTCTGGATGCTGCGGAAGCCGGCGCCGTGCCCGACGACCTGGCCTCAGCTCTGGCTGCTAATGCCGCGGCGGCCCAGTGTTTCGCCGCTTTCTCGCCCTCGGCCCGCAAAATGCTGTTGACCTGGGTACTGGCCGCCAGACAGCCGGCCACGCGGGCCCGGCGCGTGGCCGAAGTAGTGCGCATGGCCGCCCTGAACAAGCGCGCCAACTTCGACCAGGCCTGACTTCCGGCGGCTGCAAAGCCCTTCTGATGATTTTCCGGCAACCCTGGGCCCCGGCCTTGCGAATACCTGGGCAGGACCTCTGGGTGGGGCCCGCGCCGCACGCTTCAGCCAGCACGCTATGGGTAAGCACAAACACAAGCATTCGAAAAAGGAAACCGTATCCGATGATATCCTGGATGCGGCGGCTATTTCCATCAAGAAGTACCGGAAGGTGACTAATGAACTAGCCAAGCTCAGCTCCGGACAGAAGCTGGTAGGTGGCCTGATGCTGCTGGCGGCCGGCTACTTCTACTTGGATAAGGTGAAAAACGACGCCAACGACTCTCTGTTTGCGGGGCTGGATGCTCACCTACCCTGGCTGAACAACGCCAAAAAAACGGCAGCCCCGGCTCAAGAGAAAGCAGCGGATGAACAGCCCGCAAGCGTCCCACCCCGGAAAGAGCGCAAGCATGCTAAGCCTGCCAAGGCAGCCGGCTCATTCGGCAAGCGCCCCGCTGCCAGCCCCGACGACGAGTAGACTAACCAAGTATTCGGAGGAAATGCAGGTGCCCAGTCAGCCTTAGACGAACCTGTTTTCAATAGATTTTTCCACGCAGTAACCACCGCATCATGAAAAGCAAAAAGAAAAGCAAAGCCAAAGCACCCAAGAAGAAATCCTTGTTCGGTGGGGCCGCTAAGTCGTTGAAAAAGCTGGGCAAAGGCAGCGGCCTGCGCAAGCTCACCACCACGCAAAAAGTGGTAGGCGGCACGGCGCTGGTAGCATTGGGCCTGGGCTACCTGGCCACCCGTCGCGCCGGCTCTGCCAGCTCCGAAACGGCTACCACGGACATCGACCCGAACACCGGGGAAAGCCTGCTCTCCACGGAGGGCGCCAGCATTTAGCCCCCGCAAATCTGGCAAGGACATAGGCGGCCTTAAGACGTTCTAACCGGCTGGTGCTTCCAAAGTGCCAGCCGGTTTGCGTAGGGAGAGCCGACGTACTTACAAAATGTGGTTGGCCCGGGCCAGGCGCACCAGCGGAAGAAGGGGCAGCCGATGCGGGGCAGCCAGGTAGCGGTTGAGGTCGGCGCCGGCAAACTCTCCTTTGCTCTTCGAGAGGTTGGTGAGGGGGTGGTAGCGGTCAATCAGGCGGAAGGTCACGTCCCGGCAGTAGTCGTAAACCGTGGAAACGGGCAGCTGCTGACCTGCCGCCGCCGTGGGCCCGATACAGCCGCCCAGGGAAAAGCACTGGTAACCTTCGGTTTGGAGCTGCTCGGCCAGCAAAGCCACTACCGATAGATAAACGCCCCAGATCTTGGTTGGCAGCAGCCGAAACTGGTGCAGCTGATACCCTTTCAGTTGGGCCTGCTCATACCAGGGGTCGAGCACGCAGAAACCCAGGGGTTGCTGTTGTGGCCCCGCCTGAATAAGAAAGAACCGCACGTCGGGCTCGGGGGCGAGCTGTAGCAGCCGGGAAATAAAGCTGATTTCGCGCTGGGCCGGCGAATGCTGAATGAATACTTGGTTGATGGCCTGCAGCTTGACAAGCTCGGCCGCATCCAGCGTGGCCAGGTTGCGCTCAACCAAGGTAAGCCGTGCTTTGCGGGCCTTCTTGAGGGCGCCGGAGGTAGCCGTCGAAAAAGCCAGGGGCGCGGTAAGATCCAGGCAGCGTTCTGTACCGATGCGCACAAACTGCATGCGGCGGCTTACCTGGAACAGCGCGGCGGCTCCGTCTTCGCTCAGGTAGCTGAATATGCTCTTCGGGTACGTGCGCAAATATGCGGCTAGCAGATCAGGCCGCTCGTGGGGCGTGGCAATAGGGTCGCCAAGCACCACGTTGCCGGCCAGGGTGCGGCGGTAAGCCACAAAGCCTAAAGGATGGTCGAAGTACTGCAGGCCGGGCTGCAAGGCGGCGTAGGCGTTGGGGTCGGAGGCACACCGGCGCAGTGTTTCAAATCGGGTGGCAGTGGTCATACAGGAGGTTGCCGGCTTAGGCGGGACACTACCTGCAAGCTAGCAGAAGGTCGCCCTGTGCTGCAATCCCCTGATCATGTGATGAAGCAAGGCCAGGTGCCTGCTAAGCAAACACCCCAACCGATAGGGCCAGGCAGGCGCTACCGGTTGGGGTGCTACTATTAGGGCGCGGTTAAGCGGCTGGCCCGAGCCTAGTAAGCGGGTACTTCCTGGCCTTTGGGGTCTTCGCCGTACTGGTTTGGGCCGCGGGTGCCCTCGGTGCAGGCGAGAATCAGAATCCAGATGCCCCCGATGATAGGCACGAGGCCCACTAGCAGAAACAAACCGCTTTTATTCACGTCGTGCATGCGGCGAACAGCCAAAGCCAGGCCCGGCAGGATCATGGCGAAGCTGTAGGCCATGTAGATGTAGCCGGGGCCACCTACACCACCCATCGTGGTGCCCAAGAGGTTGTCGAGCAACATGGCTGCTATGGCAAAGATGAGCTGGAACAGCACGAACATCCAGTATTCTTTGCGGCGGGACCGGCCGGAGAACTTGGCGAAATTTTTCAGCCCCAGTAAAAAGTATTGCATACGTGAAAGGGTATAGGTTTCCTACTCGTAAGGCTTTTCGGTGTCGCCCCGTTTTTTTAGGTGGTTTCTGAACTCCACGCAGGATAGAATAAGCGTTGCCGCCTGGGCAACCGGGCGTCAGGCGGATTGCCGGTGAATATAGGGGCCGTACCAGAAATTCGGCGCAGTCATATGTTAATTTATTGAAACTATAAGATGCTATAATACCACGAGCTGCCTTAAAAGGGCCGAACGGGGTCCGCTGGTTGATCGGTGGGGCTTCCGCTAAAAACCCGTCGAATCAGGACGTGAAGGCCGAAATTGCCGGCTCACTCAGCAGCCGGTGCAGTTGGGGCCGGGGCCCACCGCTTTTCGCGCCAGGCTTGCTGCTGTTCCGCATCCAGAAACGTCCAGGCCACCATGCGGCTGATTTTGTGGCCCTGGGTCATGGGAATGGTGCGCACGTCGGTGGCTTGCAGCTTTTTCAGTGACTTGTAGAGGCCGGGCAGGGTTTCTTTTTTCGATACCAGGGTCGTGAACCAGAAAAAATTACGCCGGTTCAGGGCGCTTTCCTCGGCCATGCGCCACAGGAAGGTACCCTCCCCGCCCGGGTACCACAGCTCCGTCGACTGTCCTCCGAAGGTAGGCTCGGGCTGCGGGCCTTTGCTCGTGCCCAGGTTGCGCTCCTTGCGCTGCCCGGCCGCTTCGGCCTCGGCCGCCGACCCGTGGAAAGGCGGGTTGCAGATGGTCAGGTCGAACACCTCGTTGGGCTTCACCATGCCGCTGAAGATATCCGTGGACTTGGGCTGCAGGCGTACTTCCACGGCCCCATTGAGCGCAGGGTTGCTGGCCACAATCTGCTTGGCCATGCGCACGGCTACCGGGTCTACGTCGGAGCCCACAAACTTCCAGCCGTACTCGCGGTGGCCGATAATGGGGTAAATGCAGTTGGCGCCCACGCCAATGTCCAGCACCCGAATGTTTCTGCCGGTGGGCACGGCACCATCATTCACACTGGCCAGCACATCGGCGGCGTAGTGCAGGTAGTCGGCGCGGCCCGGGATGGGCGGGGTCAGGTACCCCGCCGGAATGTCCCAGTGCGCTATGCCGTAGAACTGCTTGAGCAGTGCCCTATTCAGCGTCTTCACCGCTATAGGGTTAGCAAAGTCGATGGTGGTGGTCTGGTATTGATTCACCGCTACAAAGGGTGCCAGCTCGGGCGTGGTTTGAATGAGCCGGGCAAAGTCGTACTGGCCCTGGTGGCGGTTGCGCGGGTGCAGTCCTTCTTTCTTAGGGGCAGGATTGGGGGGAAATTGGCTCATAAGGCAGCAGGAAGAAAAAATGAAGAAGGCCGGCGGTCCGGCCCACCGTCAAAGCTACCCAGACTTCCCGCAACCACCGCCACGGCTGGGGTTGGGCAACTAACTGGGCCGCAGGAAACCTTCCCGGCGCTGGTTGCGAATAACCAACCCCGGGACGGCCGCGTACGTGCGCTGTTTCTCCGGTGGGCCGATTTAAACGTTAGGTACTTATGGCAAAGGACAAAAAGGCTTCCGCCGGCAAGAAAAAGCAGGGGAAGAAAAGCCGGAAAGCGGATGGCCTGCTGGATGACGCGGCTAAGTCGCTGAAGAAATTTCGCAAAGTCACCCGGCACGTGGGCAAGCTCAGCCCGGGCCAGAAGCTGGTGGGTGGCATTGCCCTGGTGGCGGCCGGGCTTACCTACTGGGCCAAAAAGCAAGCCGCCGATGAGGCCGCCACGGCGGCCCTGCCCGGCGCCCAGGCCGCCGAAGCCCACCTGGCTACCCTCACCGAAACCACCCCGGCACCCGCACCTTCGCTGGACTGGGCGGCTCCCGAGGAAGCCGCTGCGCCTGCCCGCCCCCGCAAACCCCGAAAAAGCAAGTAGCCCGCCTTATAGGCCAGCGCCCCGCCGCAGCCGCTCCTGGTAGAAGCAGCCGCGGCGGGGCGCTGGTAGGTTGTCGGTAAGCGAAGGAGGCTAGCTTTCCAGCTTTACGCGTACGGCCGCCGGACCCTTGGGGCCCATTTCCACCTCAAAGGAAACCTTGTCGTTTTCCTTGATCTGGTTGATCAGGTTGTTGGCGTGCACGAAGATACTTTCCTGGGTTTGCTGGTCTTTGATGAAGCCATAGCCCTTGGAGTCGTTGAAGAACGACACCACACCCTTGCGGATAGGATCTTCCGGCGCCATGTCTTCCTGCTTCATCACGTTGATGCGGATGTCCTCTACCTTAATTTCCTTTTTCTTCTTGGTAGGGTCCGGGGGCGTGCTCGTGATGTTGCCGTCATCATCTACGTAAGCCAGCATGTCTTCCAGGTTCTGGCCTTTCTTGGCGTTGGCCTGGCGCTCTTCTTTCTTTTCTGCCTTATCGTTACGCTTTTTCAGGCGCTTTTTTTCGTTTTCCTTTTTGCCAAAGGTGGCTTGTGATCTGGCCATGTGGTGCTGTCGTCGTGGGGTCTATCCGCTTAGTCGGGCAAAGCTGGGAGGAAGGGGCAATAGATAATTAAAATAGACAATAGCCGGGGCGTGAAGGTTCACCGGGCACCCGCAATATATTGAATAGTAGATAGAATAGCGCCGCGCCTTGTTTCGCACCTGACCCCGCCGGGAAAGCGGGCCGCAAAATGCAGGTGTTGAGCGGCGGCAGCGTAAAGCTACTGGTAATTCTGGCAAGTAAGCAGCGCGGCCTGTTTAGCGGGTGCCAAAAGCCGGCATCCGCCCGTTGCGCCAGCCCCGACGAAGGCCAAAACCTACGCCTTTTTCACAAAGGAAGTCTTGAGCACCATCATCGTGCCGCCGGCCCGGCCTTCTATTTCCTCGGCGCTGTTGGTAAGGCGAATGTTCTTCACCACAGTGCCGCGCTTGAGCACGGTGGAGGAGCCTTTCACTTTGAGGTCTTTGATGATGTGTACGGAGTCGCCATCCTGCAGGAGGGCGCTGTTGCTGTCCTTTACGTCCATGAAAAAAAGGTGATTTCGCGCCGGGTAGCCCGGGCGTGTGGGGCAAATATCGGCAAAGTTGCGCGGGTGCCCGGCCTGACTAAGGCAGCAACCGAAAGTCGGGCACTTCCTGGACCTGGCCGGGACCCAGCCCCAGCAGTTGCGTAGCCCCAATCCGGATGCGCACCAGGCGAAGGGTGGGAAAGCCGACGGCCGCCGTCATGCGGCGCACCTGCCGGTATTTTCCTTCCGTGACGGTGATGGACACCCAGCTGGTTGGGCCGTGCCGGTCGGAGCGGATGCTGCGCCCGCGGGCCGGGAAGTCGGGCGGGGTTTCGAGGCGGAAGGCCTGGCAGGGCAGGGTCTGGTACTTCTCGCCCTGCCGCCCGATTTCTACTCCTTGCTGCAGCTGCTGCACGGCTTCGTCGGTGAGCTGGCCGTCTACCTGGGCGTAGTATTCCTTTTCTACGTGGCGGCTCCGCACGTATTCGCTCATTTTGCCGTCGGTGGTGAGCAGCAGCAGGCCTTCACTGGCTTCGTCGAGGCGGCCAATGGCCATGATGCCCGCCGGGAAGTCGTACAGCTCGCCTAAAAACCGCTTTTTCCGGGCTTCGCGCGGGGCCTCACTCCGAAACTGGCTGAGGTAGCCGTAGGGCTTGTGCAACAGGAAATGCCGGTGTGCCGCCGGCGACTCGGCCTCGCTAGTGCTGCTCATTAAACACCGCATCAATGGCCAGCCCGGCTGCCAGCAGCAAGGCCGCGGAGGCCGCCTGCATAGAGCCCATGTCTTCCAGGCTGATCATGTAGTTGTCGGCCGTGGTAAACAGCTCCTTGCCCAGGCCCGCCCACTTTTTGGTAACGGTGCCGATGGTCTGGCCCGTGGCACTGACGAAGGTGAAGTCCCAGCCCGTCCAGTTGCCTTTCACCTCTGCCACCCGCACGTCGGCGGCCGTGTACACGTGAAAGCCGCCCCCGAGAGAGAATAGCTTGCTTTTGAAGTAGCCGATTTTGCTGTTCTGGGCATCAAATACGTTCACGGTAGAGCGCAAAAACGTCCAGCCCCGTTCCAGGCGCAGCACGGGCCGCTCGTCGTTGAGGGGGCGTACGACCAGCGAAATGGGCGTGTTGCGCTTCTTGGTGAGCAGCCGCAGGTACTGAATCCACTTGGGCGTGGTTTCGGTGGCGTAGCCCAGGTGCTCGTTCTGCTCGGGGTCCAGGATATCGTAGGTGTCGGTGAGCTTGAAGTGGCCGACATGTTCGCGGATAAAGTACGTGCGCCGATTAAGCATAGATAGGGGAGAGAAGAAGGAGCCGCAAAGAAAGCGAAAGAAGCGGGATGCGGCCCGGCGGCCACCTCTGCCATAACTCCAATCGAAAACCCCGCGTTAGGAATACCTCACCATTGCGTTGCCTTGACTAGTTATGTCCGACAAACCGTCTCTTTTTCCGCCCCAGCACCAAGACGAACAACCAGGGCTGGAATCAAAAATGACTCCCCAACCCGAGTACATCCGCCCCGGCTACCAGGGCGCCAATAAGCTCCGGGACAAAATGGCCCTCATCACGGGCGGCGACTCCGGCATTGGCCGGGCCGTGGCCGTGCATTTTGCCCGCGAAGGCGCCGACGTGGCCATCGTGTACACGCCCCGGGAAGAGGAAGACGCTCGGGAGGTGCTGCGCCTGGTAGAAGCCGAGGGCCGGCGCTGCGTGCTGCTCCCCGGCGACCTGAAGGACCCTTCCTTCTGCGAGGAAGTGGTGCGCCGCACGGTGCAGGAGCTGGGCGGCCTCAACATTGTGGTCAATAATGCCGCCGAGCAAAACTGGCACGACTCCCTCTCGGACATCAAAGACCCGGAGCTGGACTCTATTTTTGAGCTGAACATCAAGTCGTTTTTCCGCGTGACGCGGGCGGCGCTGGAGCACCTTAAAGAGGGCGACTCCATCATCAACACCTCGTCGGTGAATGCGTTTGCCGGGCACGAGCAGCTGCTGGACTACACCTCCACCAAGGGCGCCATTACGGCCTTCACCCGGGGCCTGGCTCTGCAGCTGGCCTCCAAAGGAATCCGCGTTAACTCCGTAGCCCCTGGGCCTATCTGGACGCCGTTTATTCCTTCCACGGCCAGTGCGCTGAAGGTGCCGCTGTTTGGGCGCGATACCCCGATGGGCCGCGCCGGGCAGCCCTCGGAAGTGGCGCCGGCCTACGTGTTTCTGGCTTCGGAAGACGGCTCCTACTTCACCGGGCAGACGCTGCACCCCAACGGCGGCAAGGTGGTAAATGCCTGATCGTGCTTAAAACAGCATTTTGCGAAAGCGCCGCGTGGAGGTACTGCGCGGCGCTTTTTAGTGGCTTTGCTGAAGTTGGGGTAGGCCGCAGGCAACCCTCGGCGGTAAGGCCGCATCTGCCGGAAACACCTTCTCGTTTTCCGCCCCATGCTGTTTCCCTACCTTTTGGCCCTGGCCGGTGCTATGACGGCCCCCGCCACCCAACCTCAACCCGTGACCGTAACCGTGGCGCCCACCCGCGTCCTGCTCGAAGAGCGCGCCGGCTCCCGCCTCAACTTCGACTTTCAGGTGCAGGCCGGCACCGATTCGCTCTGGCTGCAGAAAGTGGAAGTTTCCGTCTATGATAAAACCGGCGCTTTGGTAGTGCGCAAGTTTGTCGACAACAACGGGTTCAGTCCCAGCGTGCAGAGCCTCTCGCACCGGGTGTTTGCGCCGGGGCAGCCGGCCCTGGTGTTCAACCCCTTTCACACGTTCTCGGCGGACATCGACGTGGCCCGGCTGCGCTACACCTTCGAGTTTCAGACCAGCAAGCGGGCCGAGGTGACGCAAACCGTGGACGTGAAGCCGGAGCGCTACCAGCCCAAGGCCGCGCTAACCATTCCGGTAGCGGGCCGCCTGCTCATCTGGGACGGGCACGATGAGCACGCCCACCACCGCCGCCTCGACTTTCGCCACCCCGTGGCCCAGCAGTTCGGCATTCAAAGCAACTTCATGCGCTACGCCCACGATTTTGTAGTAGTAAATGAGCAGGGCGAAAAGCATACCGGCGACGGCAAAAAGAATACCGATTACTTCGGCTTTAACCTGCCCGTGCAGGCCCCGGCCGCTGGCCGCGTGGCAGCTGTGTATGCCCAGCAGCCCGACAACGACAACGGCCAGGACTTTTTCAACCCGCAGGAAATGGTGGGCAAAGACCCGCTGCTGCTCTACGGCAACTACGTCGTCATCGACCACGGCCAGGGGGAGTTCAGCCTCATGGGGCACCTGCGCCAGGGCAGCGTGCAGGTGAAAGTGGGCGACCAGGTGCGCGCTGGGCAGGTGCTGGCGAAGGTCGGTTCCTCGGGCAGCTCCTATTTTCCGCACCTGCACTACGAGCTGCGCACCGGCCCGGCCCTGAACGTGGAAGGCCTGCCCGCGTATTTCCGCAAGTTCCGGTTGGTGCGCGGCAGCCAAAGCCGCCCCGTCGCCCAAGGCGCCCTCGACAGCGGGGATATTGTGCTGCAGGAGGGCAAGTAACGAATCCGTTTAAACAGCAAGCGGCTGAAGCTCGGGTAGCTTCAGCCGCTTTTTTACGTAGAGAAATCTAGTCGGCTACTCACGCTTAAACAGGTAGGTGTTGCCGGCCTGGCGTAGCGTGAACGTGTGCTGGGCGGCATCGAAGTCCATCTGCAGGCCCGCTTCGGGGTATACAAACTGCGTTTTGGACTTGGGCGTGAGCGGGAAGGCGCCCTGGCCGGTAGCCTGGGCCATGAGCGTATTGCCCGCCAGCGTCACGTTGATTTTCAGCGGCATCTGGGCGCTGGCGTAGTTGCCCACGAAGGGGCTTAGGTCGGCCGCCGAGAGGGTAGCGGCGCTGAAGTCGGGCAGGCGGTAAGGCAGGTTGAAGTAAATGGAAAGCACGCCCAGCAGCACGTCGTTGGTGGGGTAGGGCGTGTTGCTGGTGTAGGCCACCGTCAGCTTCTCGGCGGGGAAGTGCGACAGACCGGCCCGGAACCCATCAATGATGCCAAAGTGGCCGTAGCTCTTGTGCCCCGCGAAGGGCAGCATCATCAGCCCCAGCCCGTAGCCGTCCTGCGCGGCCTGCATTTGCTCCAGGGTGGCTGGCTTCACCAGCTTGCCCGAGTACAGACCTTCCATAATGCGCGCCAGGTCCTGGGAGTTGGATACCACGGCCCCGGCCCCGCCCGGAATACTCATATCGGTTTCGGGCTGGGCTTCCCAGCTGGTGCCGTTCCACTTGTAAGAAGCCGCCTCTTGTTTCTTAGCGTCGATGCGGCCGCCGTAGTACGTGTCTTTGAGCTTGAGCTTATCGGCAATGCGCTTTTGCAGCACCTGGGCGTAGGGCTGTTTGGTTACTTTTTCCACGATGTAGCCCAGCAACACATAATTGGTGTTGCTGTAGCTGTACTTGGCGCCCGGCTCAAACTCCACCGGCGCGGCCATCAGCGTCAACATTTCAGCCTGCGTTTTGGGCTTGGTCATGTACTGCACGTACGCCTCATCGGCGGTGAAGCTGTGCAGGCCGCTGCGGTGCAGGAGCAGCTGCTGCACCGTGATTTTGGCGGCATTGGGCAGCTGCGGAAACCAGGTAGCAATGGGCGCGTCCAGCTTCAGCTTGCCTTCTTCCACCAGCTGCATCACCAGCGTAGCGGTAATAAGCTTGCTCACCGAGCCTATGCGGTAGCGCGTGCCTGCTGTAGCGGGCACCACGGCCGGGGCAGTCTGGGCCAGGCCCGTAGTGCGCTGGTAGATTACCTGGCCATTCTGCACCAGCGTGAGGCTGCCCATGGCTTTGTGGCTGGCCTCCAGGGTGGTGAGCAGGCTGTCGAGCTTGGGCTTATTTAGCGTCTGGGCCAGGGTGGTGCCTGCCCATAGCAACGGCAGCACCAGCAGAGAAAGTGTTTTGCGGAACATAGAACGGTGAGGATATGGTAGAAAGTGAAGCACTACTTTTTAAAGAAAGCTAACAGCTCGGCGCGGTAAGAGCTGCCGATGGGAACCAGGGTGCTGTCCTGGAGCAG
This sequence comes from Hymenobacter lutimineralis, assembly GCF_008271285.1. Classification (NCBI taxonomy): domain Bacteria; kingdom Pseudomonadati; phylum Bacteroidota; class Cytophagia; order Cytophagales; family Hymenobacteraceae; genus Hymenobacter; species Hymenobacter lutimineralis. The sequence continues at coordinate 160,707 of NZ_VTHL01000010.1, forward strand.
CACGTTGTCGGGCTGCAGCATTCTGATGTGGGCCGCGGCTACAATAAAGGAGCGGTGCACCCGCAGAAACGGGCGGCCCAGCACCTCCGTCATTTCCTTCATGGTCTGGTGCAGGAGGTAGGTTTTGATGGCTGTGGTTATTTTCACGTAGTCCTTGCAGCCCTCCACATACACAATGTCGCTGTGCGGCACTTTCAGCAGGCCCTGGCGCTCCTTCACCAGCAGGTACTTCTCAGCGTCGGCGTCGGCGGGTGGCGCGGGCTGGGTGGCGGGCAGGCGTGAAATGGCCTTCATGAACCGCTCGTAGCTGAAGGGCTTCAGCAGGTAGTCGAGCACATCCAGCTCGTAGCCCTCGTAGGCATACTCGCGGTAGGCGGTAGTGAGGATGGTTTTGGGCGGCTGCTGCAGGCTTTTGAGAAAGTGCAGCCCCGTCACCAGCGGCATTTCGATGTCCAGAAACATCAAATCCACGGGCTGCTGGGCCAGGTACTCGTAGGCCTCCATGGCATTGCGGCACTTACCGGCCAGCGTTAGGCCGGGCGTCTGCCCAATAAACTGGCTGAGCACCTGATGGGCCAGGGGCTCATCGTCCACAATTAGGCAGCGAATGGGCGCGGGCGTGGTGGTCATGGTTTCAGGGGTAGAGTCGGCAGAACAAGAAACAGTTGCAAGGGAGTGCGGCAATAGGCTAAGCAAGCCGCAGGGTAAGCTCGGCGCGGTAGCGGCCATCCTGCTCAGATAGCTGAAGCGTGTAGGCGCCGGGGTAGTACAGCTCCAGGCGCTGCCGGATGTTTTGCAGGCCAATGCCCCCGTTGCGCTTGGGTGAGGCCGCCGGTGCTTCGGGCAGCATGTCATTTTCGATGAGAAAGTGCAGGCGGCCGGGCGTGGCGGTAAGGGTGGCCGCTACCGAGGCGTCGTCGGAGAAGTGGTGGCGGCCGTGCTTGAAGCTGTTCTCTACCAGCGGCAGCAGCAGCAGCGGCGGCACCTGCACGCTGCGCACGTCGCCCACGGCCCGGAACTGCACCCGCGCCCCGGCATACTTGCGCTGCTCCAGTTCGAAGTAGTTTTCCAGAAAGGCTACTTCCTCCGCCAAATCAATGCTGGCCTTGCCGCTGTCGTAGAGCACGTAGCGCATCAGCTCCGAGAGCAGCAGGATAAAGCGCGGCGTTTCGGGCGAGCCGGCCAGGCTCAACCCGTAGATGCTGTTGAGGGTGTTGAACAGGAAATGGGGCTGCAGCTGCGCCTTCAGCTGCTCCATTTGCAGGGCCAGGTGGTCTTTTTCGAGGTGACGGCGGCGGTATTCCTGCTGGAAGGCCAGGCGCACAAATGCCACGCAGCTAAACGCGAGCAGGTCGGTAAACAGCAGGCTGAGGTAATACTGGGCCCGGTGGAGCAGAATAGCGGCCTGCTCCAGGTAATTCTGGTGGTAGTAAGCGGCTAGCTTGGGCGGGCTGGGCAGATACTGAAACAACCCGTGCGCCAGTACCATGTTCAGCTTGATGCCCCACCACAGGTATACCAGCGCCCCCAGGCCCAGCAGCGCATAGCGCCGGCGGCGCAGCAGCCACGGCAGCAGCCCCCGGTAAAACGGAAGGATGTAGAGCGTAGCCAGCAGCGCAAACAGCATCAGCTGGGGGTAGGGCAGGTTGGTACGCTCCCGGATGGGCAGCAGGCGGACGGCCTCCTGCATAAACACATTGTACTTATACAGCCCCACGTACAGCGCCCACACCAGCCCCTCAAATACGAGTGGGAAGCGGCTGGGCCGGTCGGTGGCCGGTGGGGAGGTGGGCGTTTTCATGGGGCCAAGTTGGGGAGTTTTCATATGCCCGGCCGCATGCCTGGCGGCTGATTTCGACTAATCGGGGCATTTCTTCGACCAAAAAAAGCGGCGGCCGGCTTCGTCGGGCGGTAAGCTGCCGTGGTCGAAAAACGCGTGAAACCGCCTAGGCCGCGCTCTTCCTTTGTGTCGTTGCCAGTCGCTGAATGGCTGGCGCTTACCCTTCGACACCCTTTCTTCTTCCCCGTATGAAAACCCTGTTCCGCTCCCTGCTTGCCGCCACGCTCCTCGCCGCTCCTGTGGCCGTCTCGGCCCAGACCCCCGCTGCTGCCACGGCCGCCGACACCGCCCGCATCGAGCTTAACCCTGCCCTCATCAACGCCGTGAATACCCAGAGTTTTGAGCAGTTCCGCGAAACGGTGCGGCCCCTCATTGCCCAAATGGCCGATAAGAAAGTGGTGGCCCTGGGCGAAGGCACCCACGGCACGGCCGAGTTCTACCAGGTGCGCTTCTGGCTCACGCGCATTCTCATGGAAGAGCATGGCTTCCGGCAGGTGGCCCTGGAAAACACCTACGGCAGCGCCCGCCTGGTAGATGAGGCCCTGCACCAGCACGGCGCCCCGGCCCTCAAGCCCCGCATGCAGAAGCACCTGCTCAGCATCTGGCAAAACCAGGAAACGGCTGCCATGCTCAACTGGATGAAGGAATACAACCACCGCCACAACCGCCGCCATCACGTTAGCCTCACGGGTATTGATGCCATGTTCGGGACCGACGATGCCCTGCTGGTGCAGGCGGGGCTGAGCAAGCGCAACCCCACCCTGCGCCCGCACATCGAGCAGCTGGTGAAAAGTGCCGCCTTTCAGGATGCCATGTGGCTGCACATAAACGATGCGGGCTTCAAATTCGACCGCAAAGGCTGGTTGAGCAATGGCCTGGCCGGGTACGCCGCCGCCGATGAGCTCCTGAAGGCCCTGCCCACCGCCCGCCTGCCCCGCATCCAGCGCGAAGCCCTGGAGCTGACCCTGCAAAACAGCCGCATGGTGTTCGACTACCCCTACCAAGTACAGTTCCATAAGCGCGACTCGTCCCGCGACAGCCTGTTTGCTGCCATGGCCCAGCTGCTGGTGCGTAAGCCGGGGAGCAAGCTCATTATCTGGTCGCACAATGCCCACCTCTCGCGCCAGTCCATGGACCCCACCGACAACAACGGCGGCGGCACCGGGGCATTCCTGGAGCGGATGTTCCCCGGTCAGTACTTCGTGCTGGGTACCAGCACCGCCTTTGGTACGTTTGCTGCCACGCAGCAGGCTTTTATATCGCCGCTCAGCCCCATGGCTGCCTATCCGCTGCCCACGCCCAAAGCTGGTTCCTGGGAGGCCTCTTTGGCTCAGGTGAGTAGTCCGGCGTTTTTCTTCAACACCCACCAACTGGGCAGCCAGGACGTGCAGCGCCCCCAGCGCCTGGTGGGTCAGACGCCCACCAGCACCGATCAGTACGGCAATTATCGGCTTAGCAAGGCCTACGACGCCCTGCTGTTCCTGCGCACCACCACGGCGGCTACGCCCTTGTAACCGAGAACTGCTAGCCAAAGAGGCCCGGGTATTGCCGGAAGCAGATTTCGGTAGTTCCCGGGCCTGCGCTGCCGTCCGTCTGCCCCAGCCGCCCACGCAACCTCTGCCGGAAAGCCGCCGTATCAGGCCCCAGTATAGCCAACGGGCTATATCTGATACTTTCCTCTGATGTTCTTTCTCCATGAATAAGACCTTGCTTTTCCTCTCTGCAGCCGCGGCCCTTGGCGCCGCCGCCTGCACCCAGGATAAACCGGCGGCCGTAGACGCGGCTACCACTCCTTCGGCCGACACGGCCGTGGTTGTGCGCGACAACCAGCTTGCCAGCGACACGGCCGCCTACGGCGCGGATGCCGACCGCCTAAGCCAGCGCGTTGCCCAGGACCTGCGCCTGACGGACACTGTAGTCGTTACGCGCATCGAAAAGACTTACTACACCCGGGGCCGCCGCCTCAACGAAGTAAACACCCGGTATGCCACCGACACCACCGGCCGCTATGCCGCCCTGCGCCAGGTGAATGATGATACGGACCGCGAAGTGCGCACCATCATCACCAACCCCGAGCAGTACCGCACCTACGAGACCAACCGCAACGCTTACTACGCCGGCACGCCCTACACCTACCGCGAAACCCAGGAGGCAAGCACCAGCCAGGCGCCGGCGCGTCGTCGGGGAGCAGCCGTTGTGAAGTATGAGCAGAAGCAAAACGGCGAAACTAAAATCAAGTACGCCAACGGTACCACCGTCAAAATCGACAAGGACGGTGACCGGAAAGTAGAGTACCCCAACGGCACCAAGGTAAAGCGTGATGCCGATGACGGGCAACGTAAAGTCAAAGACTAGCTGTACCTTACATCCTCACAAAAAGGCCTGCCCCAATACAAGGGCAGGCCTTTTTTATGGTAACTGCTGGCGCAGGAATACGAAAAGCCCCCCCCGCTGCTTTTGCTAATTGTCAAATGCTAGCAATTGAGTTAATTAGGCTTTACCCCAAAGGCCCGTAGTTCCGCGTCGATGCGCTGGTTCCAGCGCTGTTGGGCGGCCTCGTTGGTGCCGTGTTGGGTTTCGGCTTCGTACTGCTCCTGCACACGGTTCATTTCCCAGTAAGAGCGCAGGTACTGCAGCTGAATGATGCTGTTGTAGTCGGCCACGGTGAGGGAATCGGGCTGGACTTTGCGCTTAAACCGTTCCCCCACCAGCTTCACTAAGTCGAAGTGGCGCTGCTCGTGGTTGAGGCTGTAGGCATCCTGCGTGGCCGTCCAGGAGGAGCTACGCACCACAAAAACCTGCAGCGTGAGGTCCAGGTGCAGGGTGCCATTAACCACCTGCGGACGGCCCGTGTAGGCAAAGCTGGGAAACACCGCCGCCGCAAAATTACCGGCCGAGCGGCGCGTTCCGCTAAAGTCGGCCCACAGTAGGGGGCGCTGCGGCTGGTAGAACAGCGTGTCACCTTCCATTGCCCGTGCATCGTCCTGGAAGCGTACCTGAACGCGGCGGGCCAATGCCACATTGCGGGGGGCCTGCTGCGTTACCCAGACATCGAAGTACGTGAGGGCACCTACCAGCGCCTGCCGCAGGGCCGGCTCTACGGCGGCCCGCTGGCTGGGCAGGCGGCGGTACCGCGCGCCGCCGCGGTACTGGGTGAGCGGCACTGTTTCGCCTTCGCGCTGCCAATCGAAGCCAAAGGCTACAGTAATCTGGCCCTCGATGGTGCCGCCCGCACCCGCGGTTTCCTGGATGCGCAGTTCCTGCACGCGCAACGTTACGGGGCGCAGGACCGGGTTGGCGGGTACGCTTTGCCGAACAAATGCGCGCAGCGCCGGGAGTGCCCCGCCCTGCAGATCCACTGCTTCCGCGCGGCCCCCGGGCGTGGGAGACAGCAGCACCGCCACCGGTCCGGGCTGGGGCCGCGCTTCTGCCACGGCCGCGAAATAATACTCGCGCGGAGTAAAGGCGAGTTTGGCGGGCTGCAGCACCAATGGCTGGGGGGCGGCCACCGCGGGCCAGAACCAGCCGCCCAGCAGCTGCCAGAAGGAAAAAACAAGAAAAAGCATAGCCAAGTATCTGCCCTACAGACACGGGCATGCGGCCGCAGGTTCCGCTGCCAGCTTAGTGCAGGCGCTGCAGGCGGTATTCGCTGGGGCTCTGCCCGGTATGCCGCCGGAAGGTTTTGTTGAAGTGCGACACGTTGTTGAACCCACTGCCGTAGCAGGCCTGGGTAATGGTCAGGTTCTCATCCATGAGCAACCGGCAGGCTTGGCTTACCCGGTACTCCTGTAAAAAGTCGGTGAGCGTGTGGCGGGTCATCTTCTTGAAGTAGCGGCAAAAGGCCGGCACCGATAGGTTGGCCACATCCGCCACCTCATCTACGCCAATAGGGCGGCGGTAATTTTCTTCCAAGTAGTGATACACCTTGCTGAGGCGCTGCTGCTCACGCCCGTGCAAGCCCAATCCCCCGTTGCCGGCCTGCAAAGGCAGTACATCCGTGGTTTCGGCCAGCTGCTGCAGTACGCGCAGCAGGGTGAGCAGGCGCGGTAGGGGCGGTTCCACCAGCAGCTGGCGCAGCAGCGGGTCGAGGGCTGCCCGGGTGGCGGGGCCAAAGGAAAGGCCCTGGTGCGAGCGGGTGAGCAGCTGTTGAATGGCCGCCAGCTCGGGGCGCTGCCAAAACGTTTCCCCCATAAAATCGGCGCGGAGCTGCACCACAATTTCTTCGAAGGCACCCTGCTGCCCGTAACTAAAGGTGAGATGGGGCAGGTTAGGGCCGATCAGGGCCAGCTCCCCCTGCTCGAAGCGGGAAATGTGCTGCCCGATGTGGCGGCGCCCGGTGCCCTGCGGGATGTACACCAGCTCGTACTCGGGGTGATAATGCCAGAGCAGGCCGCCGTTTTGCACCTCGGTGTAGTGCAGGAGCGTGAAGGAGCTATCGGTGGTGGGGTGGATAGACTCGTACTGGAGCTGCATAATCGATAATCTATGCCGGGCAGGCATCGGCGTACTCTCAAATATACACGATAAGTCAACATAGCACCAGAACTGGCAAATACTGCGGTTGCGCTATATTTTTTTGGGTAGGACCTTGAGGTCGGACCTTTGACCTCTCTTCAATGCGACACGTTTTTTCACGCTTCACCAGTCTGTTTGCTGCCGCCGTCCTGCTGTCTTCGGCTGGCGTAGTAGCCGGACCAACGGGCCCGGCTACCGACCAAACCCAGGACACCATCCAGCAGCGGGCCAAAAACCTGACTGGCTACTACGCCTTTGCGCTGCACCTTTCAGGCCGGCAGCGGCGGGCCGTGCAGGCCTGCACCTATCGGCACCTGCAGCAGCTGGATTCTATTAAGCAGATATCCGTTGTGTACGCCGACCGGACCGGACCCGGCGCCACCGGCCTGCCGCCGCAGGATGCAAACCAGATCCACGCGCGGTACGAAGCTACGATGAGCCGCATCCTCACGACCGGGCAGTTTAGCACGTTCCACTGGCTTCTTAGCCAGTAGCTATCTGGCTTTTCGGTTCGGGGCTAAGCCAGGCTTTCCAGCCAGGCCGCGGCCGCTGGCCGCGTGGCAAAGCGCTGAAACCGGAAGCCCGCCGGGGCACCCGCCACAATCGTCTGCGTGGCCAAGCGGTGCAAAGGGTTGTGGCCTTCCACAATAGCGCAATAGTGGGTGTTGCTTTCGCGCATGGCCCGCGGAATCCAGTTTTGCGTTATCCACGTCTGGGCCTCGGCCGACAAAGGCTGCCGCTGTCCATGCTCGGATATAATTTACCCGGTACGCGTGCTGCGCAGCAGCTGCAGCGTGTGCTCATACAAGTGCTGAATATCACCGAGCCCTACGCGTTCCGATGACCAGATGAGCTGCACATAGCCCTCCGGTGAATAGCTTACTTGCCCGGCCGCATTCTGGTAATAAGGTCTGGGGTGAATTGCAAATAGGGGAGGCATACGGGCAGAGAGAAGAAGGTCCGCCACCGCAGCTGCGGCACAACAGGCAAGAGGGCGGAAAGATAGCAGGGTGCGGGGCAGGCCCGTAAGGAAATTTTACCCGCTTGTATTTTTGATGGACCTGGTACGGCGCCTATTGCTGCAAAATCTGGCGCACGTGGTGTTCCAAATGCATGGCATAGTCCTCAATAAGCCACCCCAGCGTCACGGTATAGCCATTTTCGAAAATTACCTGATTGCTTAATGCCTCCGCCGGAATCTGCGCAATCAGGCGCATTAGCTGCTGGTTGTACAGCGTCCAGAAGGTAAGCAGATCGGCCGCGGGCGTAGCCTGGTAAGCGCCTAGGCGTACCCAGTCATCCTGCTGATAGGCGACCATGCGGTGGGGGCCGTCTTCCGTCTGACATAGCACAAACCGCCGGTGGTTGTTGGCCGCCGAGTCGAGCAAGTGACCCAGCAGCTGTTTGCGCGACCATTTTCCGGGGGCAGAAGCCTCTTCCAGCTCCGTGGGGCTGAAGCTCAGGAAGTGGGTATTCAGCAGCGAGACCATTTCCTCAAGGCGCTGCAAGGCTTCCGGGATGCCGGCCCGGGAAGTAAGAGAATCAGAAAACACGCCTGCGCTACCGTATAAAAAGCCCCGTAACCAACTGCCCGCCACGCTCCAGGGCGCGGCTGCCGGCAAAGGTAGCTATTTTCAGTAGCCCTTTACCGGGCATATTGTAAGTAAATCCCGCTATCTTAGGTGGATTCTTTGCGCCGTCATTTTGTACGATATGGCTGCTTCCGCCGCTTCTCCTGTGTCCGCCACCGTCTCCATTACGCCCGCCCGTGCTGCTTTCGAGCGGCTGCGGGTGCAAGCCCCCGTGCTGCGGCGTGAAGATGCCGCGGCCCGCATCGTGCGCCTGCGTCGGCTGGCGGCCTGGCTTACGGCCAATCGGGTGGCTATTCAAACGGCCTTATATGCCGATTTCCGGAAGCCCGCCGCCGAAACTGACCTCACCGAAATCTGGTCGACGCAGGCCGAAATCAAGCACGTAATTGCCCATCTCAAGCAGTGGATGGCCCCCAAGCGTGTAGGCACGCCGCTTTCCCTGTTTGGCACCCGGTCCTGGGTGCAGTATGAGCCCAAAGGCGTGTGCCTGATTATTGCCCCCTGGAACTACCCCTTCTACCTGGCCGTGGGCCCCTTGGTATCGGCACTGGCGGCTGGCAACTGCTGCGTGCTCAAGCCCTCGGAGCTGACCCCGCACGTAGCCACCCTGCTCCGCCGCCTGGCTGCTGAGGTGTTTGACCCCGCCGAAGTAGTAGTAGTGGAAGGCGACAAAACGGTGGCCACCGAGCTGTTGAGCTTTCCTTTCGACCATATCTTTTTTACCGGTAGCCCCGAGGTAGGCAAAATAGTAATGCGCGCCGCAGCTGAGCACTTGAGCGGGGTGACGCTGGAGCTCGGGGGCAAGTCGCCGGCGGTGGTGGATGCCACGGCCAACCTGCGCGATACGGCCGAAAAGCTGGTGTGGGGCAAGTTTTTGAATGCCGGTCAGACCTGCGTGGCCCCCGACTACGTGCTGGTGCAGGAGCCCGTGCAGGAGGCACTGGTACGCGAAATGGAAGCGGTTATCCGGCGGAGCTACAATCCCGCCGGGGCGGGCGTAGATGCCTCCGAGTCCTTTGCCCGCATTGTCAACCGGCAGCATTTCAACCGGCTGGCGGGTTTGCTGGAAGAAGCTCAGACCGCAGGCGCCTCGGTAGCCATCGGGGGCGAAATTGACAGCAGCCACTGCTTTATTGCGCCCACAGTGCTTACCCAAGTACCACCGGAGAGCCGCCTCATGCAGGAGGAAATCTTCGGCCCTTTGCTGCCGCTGGTGCCTTTCCATACGCTCGCGGAGGCCGCCGACTTTATCAATAGCCGGCCCAAGCCGCTGGCCCAGTACATCTTCACCCGCAACGCCGAAAACCAGCGCTACTTGCTGCAGAACGTGTCGGCGGGGGGAGCGGCCGTCAACGAAACCATTGTGCACTTAGGGCACTCAGAGCTGCCGTTCGGGGGCGTGGGCAACAGTGGTGTGGGCAAAGCCCATGGCCATTATGGCTTCCTGGCTTTTTCCAACGAGAAAGCGGTGCTCAAGCAGCGGGTGGGCCGCACAAGTATTAAGTTGCTGTATCCGCCCTACACGCCCAAAGTGCAGAAAATGCTGGACCTGCTGCTGCGGTATCTGTAAGGGTATGCCAGCGCAGGAAAGTAGCCCCGCAGCCCATGCGGGAATACCAAGATGCCTACCGATGTCAGCGCCGGTAGCTGCCAACGTGTCCGTAGTTGGCCTAATTCCTTGCCTAAGTGAGGGGGGAGGTTTTCGGAAAGCTTACTTGACTGATTTTCGGCTGCTTTGCCGGTAAAAAAAGTAGGCAAGCCGAATTCTTTTGCCGATATTTTCCGACCCCAAGCTGCCGTAGTTGGCGGTTCCGGGCGCCCTTACCGCTCTTGCTCTCATGACGCTTACTCCCGCCCAAGCCGCCCTCCTGTGTGCGGTTGCCGATACCTTTATTCCTGCTGTACCCGGCCACTCTGAGGGCCCCGCCGCCGGCTTCTGGCTGCGCCGCGGCTCTGAGGGTGTAAACCTGGAGCAACTGACCGCCATGCTGGCGGGGCAGCCTACAGGCATACAGCAGGAGTTTCGGGAACTGCTGGGGCTGCTCCAGTCGCCGCTGCTGGGCCTCACGTGGCTGGGCCAGCTTCGGTCCTTCGACCAGATGACGCCGGCGCAGCGGGAAAAGCTGCTGCAGAGCTGGGCCGGAAGCCGGATTCCGCAGCTGCGCAAGGCCTTTCACTCCCTGCGCAAGCTCACCATGATTCTTTATTACGGCGGCTCGGTTTCGGTGCCCGACAACCCCGTGTGGGCGGCCATGGGCTACCCCGGCCCGCAGCCCGATGATTTGCCCGTTGACACGGAAAAGCCCATCCGGCCGCTGCAGCCCACTGCCGATACGGAGTACGACTGCGACGTGCTGGTGATAGGCAGCGGCGCCGGCGGGGGCGTGGTAGCCGGGGAGCTGGCCGCGGCCGGCCACCAGGTGCTGGTGCTGGAAAAAGGCCCTTACTGCCACGGCTGCGACTTCACCCAGCGCGAGGTAGACATGCTCAGTAAGCTCTACGATGGGCACGGTGCCCTCACCACCCAGGATGGCAGCATTGCCCTGCTGGCGGGCAGCTGTCTGGGCGGGGGCACCACCGTCAACTGGGCCGGGGCTTTCCGTACCCCCGACTATATTCTGCAGGAGTGGGCGCGGGAACACCAAGCGCCGCACTTCATTACCCCGGAGTTTGCCCGGAGCATCGAAGCGGTAAGCCAGGCCATCAGCGTCAACACCGAGTATACTCGCCACAACGGGCAAAATCAGGCGTTGTGGGATGGGTCGAGGAAGCTGGGCCAGGAGGTGCAGCTGATTCCGCGCAACGAAAAGCACCTCACGGCTTCGGAGGAGCATTTCCGGAGCCTGGGGTTCAGTCCCCTCGGCGACCGGCACGGCATTAAGCAAGGCACGCTCAATACCTACCTGCAGCGGGCTTTCGACCACGGGGCCCGCATCCTGCCCGATACGTACGTGACGCGGGTGACCACGGCGGCGGGCCGCGCTACCGGGGCCGAAGCCGTGCATACCACGGCCGGCGGGCAGCGGGTGGCTATCCGGGTGCGGGCCCGGCGGGTGGTAGTAGCCGGCGGGGCCATTCAAACCCCCGCGCTGCTGCTGCGCAGTGGGCTGCAGCATCCGCACCTGGGCCGGCACCTGCACTTGCACCCCACCGTGGCCGTTTCGGGGGCCTACGCGCAGCCTATGGAGCCCTGGTACGGTCCCATGATGTCGGTGGTGAATGACACATATACCCGCATCGAAGGCACCAACTACGGCGCTAAGCTGGAAACCCCGCCCGCCCACCCCGGCCTTATGGCCATGGTGCTGCCCTGGCACTCGGGCGCCCAGCACAAGCAGCTCATGCAGAATGCCCGGCACCTCGGCAATTTCATAGTGCTGACCCGTGACCGGGACGGCGGCCGGGTGCGCACCGATAAGCAAGGGGCTCCGCGCATCAGCTATGCGCTAAGTGAGTTTGACCGCCGCCATCTGCTACAGGGCGTGCGGGCCGCCGCCGAAATTCACGTGGCGGCCGGCGCCCACACGGTATACCTGCCGCACGGTACCTTGCCTACGGTGCACGCCAAGGACGGTGTAATGCAAAACCCGGAAGTGCTGGAGCGCCTGCCCAGGCTCAGCTGGAAAGCCAACCAGTTTGGCCTCTACAGCGCCCACCAGATGAGCACCTGCCGCATGGGCGGCCACCGGGCTACTCACCCGGTTTCGCCCACCGGGGAGACGTACGAAGTGCGGGACCTGTTCGTGGCCGATGCTTCGGCTTTTCCTACCTGCAGCGGCGTGAATCCTATGCTCACCATCATGGCGCTGGCTCACTTTACGGCTCAGCAGCTGAAGGCTGGCTGATGGGGCCGACGCCGGAGGGGAACAGATAGCTGTTTTTCTCGTATCAGGGGGCGCACTAACTTACGGGCTATGACGGTACTCTCTTCTCGCTTTCTGCTTCAACTAACGCTCTGTGCGGCCCTGCTGGGTGGCAGCAGCTGCGCCCGCCGCAAGGAAGCGGCCCCCGCCCCAGTGGCCGAAACCGTGAAACCGGCCCCAGCTGCCGCGCCTATCAAGCGCACCGCCGCCCGCGACCTGACCGACGTAATGGCGGAGGAGCTGCTGCTCTCCGATGAGCAGCAAACCAAAGTGCGCACCCTGCTGCGCGCCACGGTGCAGCAGGTAAACGAGGCCCGCACCCAGTTTGCGGCCGACAAAACGGCCCTGAACAAAGAGCTGATGCGTATCAATACCGAATCGGAAACGCAGCTGCGGCAGGTATTTTCGGCCGAACAGTTCAAGCAGTACCAGTTGAAAAAGCGCAGCATGCAAGCCAAAATGCAGGCCCGCCGCACCGCCGAGAAGTAAGGCAACAGCTCAACTTTCTGGGGTGCCCGGCGTTTGAAGGTCTCTTCCCTTTCTTCCCGGTATGCGTCCTCAGCCTTATACTCTGCGTTTCAACCCCAAGCTTAGCCTGAACCAGGCCGGCAAGCACGTACGCGACGGCCTGTCTACGGCCCTGCGCACGGGCAACAACTTGTGGATCAGCTGCGATGAGCGCACCACCATCGAACGATTGCGCCTCACCAGTTCCCGTACCTTCGCCGAACATTGCTCCTACGAGCTGGCCGAGCTGCTGGACCTGCCCGCCGATGAGGCCGCGGAAATTGACATTGAAGGCATGGGCGAGGCCGGCCACTACCTGTGGATCATAGGCTCCCACAGCCTCAAGCGCAAGCAGCCCGACCCCGACCACGCCGACGTGGCCAAGCAGCTGGACAAGCTGGCGAAAGTAAAATCTGACCCCAACCGCTACCTGCTGGCGCGCATTCCGCTGGTGCTGAACCCCGAAACGGGGGATTATGAGCTGGTCAAGGAAGCGCCACACCCTACCAAGCCCGGCCACCTGCTACGCGCCGCCCAGCTGCACGGCAGCACCAGCAGCAACGAGCTGCTCGACGTGCTGGGCCACGATGCCCACCTGAAGCCTTTTCTAGCCATTCCGGGCAAAGACAACGGCTTCGATATTGAAGGCCTGGCCGCTACCACCGATGGCCGCCTGTTCATTGGGCTGCGGGGGCCGGTACTGCGTGGTTGGGCCCTGGTGCTGGAGGTAGTGCCACGCGAAGACAAGCACGGCCGCCTCCGCCTCGACAAAGTGCCGGGCAGCACCAACACCTACTACAAAAAGCACTTCCTGGAGCTGGGCGGCATGGGCCTGCGCGAGCTGCGCCAGCTGGGCTCCGACATTCTGCTGCTGGCCGGACCTACCATGGACCTTGATGGAACCATTGCCGTGTACCGCTGGCCCAATGCCCTGCAGCTGCCTCAGGACAGCCTCATCAGCGGCAAGCAGCTGCAGCGCTTGTTCGACGTGCCCCACGGGGCTGGCCCCACAGCCGGGCAAGACAAAGCCGAAGGCATGGCTCTGCTCGACGACACGCAGGTGCTAATCGTGTTTGACAGCCCTACCGACGCCCGCAAGGCCAAGCCCCACCACGTGCGCGCCGATGCCTACCAACTGCCAGCCTAGCGTGCGGCTTTCCTCTACCTTTGGGCCTTACTTTCCCGCAACTACCTATGGCTACTGCCTCCCTGGTGCGCACCCCCGAAACCACGCACCGCATCTATTTCCAGGACTGCGACATGCTGGGCCACCTCAATAACGCCCGCTACCTCGATTATTTTCTGAACGCCCGCGAAGACCAGGTAGCCCAGCACTACGCCCTGAACATGGGTGAGCTGGCCCGCGAGCAAAACGCCAGCTGGGTTATTACCAAGCACCACCTGAGCTACCTGCGCCCCGCCCGCCAGGGCGAGACCGTGCGCATCCGCACCCAGCTTATTCACTTCGACAACTCCAATCTGGTGGTGGAGATGCAGATGCTCAGCGAGGATGCCCAGCGCCTGAAGGCGGTGCTCTGGTCGGAAATGGCTTTTGTGAAAGTAAGCTCCGGGGCCCGCACCGACCACTCCGATGAGCTGATGGATATGCTGGAGCAGCTGGACGTAGAAGACGTAAACTACGATGCCGACGGCTTTGACGAGCGGGTGCGCGCCTTGCGCAAAGCCCTGAAGCGCCAGCGCGCCGAGGACGAGGAGTAGCTAACCCTAGCGTCCAGCTTACGTTAGATGAAAAGCCGGAGCCGCTCGAGCGGAGCTCCGGCTTTTTGTACTTACTACCAAAACCCTACACCCCATGAGCATCTTTGGAAGCGACGCCCTGAAAGGCAAAACCATAGCCATAGTAGCCACCGACGGCTTCGAGCAGTCGGAGCTGGAACAACCCAAAAAGTATTTGGAAAACGAAGGCGCTACTACCCACGTCATCTCCCTGAAAAGAGGCTCCATCAAAGGCTGGGACCAGAAAGACTGGGGCGATAAAGTAGACGTAGATAAGGTAATCGGGGACGTGAAAGTAGCCGAGTACGACGCACTGGTGCTGCCCGGCGGCCAGATGAACCCCGACGTGCTGCGCACCGAGCCGGAAGTGGTTAGCTTTATTGGAGAGTTCGTGCGCTCGGGCAAGCCCGTCGCCGCCATTTGCCACGGCCCCTGGACGCTGATTGAGGCCGACGTAGTACGCGGCAAGCAGCTCACCAGCTGGCCCAGCCTGCAAACCGACGTGAAGAATGCCGGTGGCCAGTGGATTGACGAGACGGTTGTAGTCGATGGCAACATCATCACCAGCCGCAACCCCCAGGACATTCCGAACTTCAACGCCAAGATCAAAGAGGCCCTGGTGGGCAAATAATCCTTGCTTCTCCACAAAAAAGCCCTGCCGCACAACGCGGCAGGGCTTTTTTTGTGGGGAAGCAAATGAGCTTAGTTGGTGATGCCGATGCCCACGTACACCTGAAAAGCTCCGTTCTTGATGTCGGTTATCGACTGGCTGATGCCGGCCTTGGGGTCTTTAATGATTTCATTGAAACCAGCCGTATAGCGGCCCCCTACCCGGGCAGGGCCTACGCGGGCCTCAATCCCGGCAGCCAGCCCGTAGTCCAGGCTGTTGTAGCTGTAGTTGTACAGGTCGGTGCCGTTGCTATCCTGTTCATTAGCAAACCCAAGTTGCGGGCTATAAGCCGGCTTGGTGGAGGGTGTGGGCGAAAATGAAGAGGGCAATTTTCAGAGCGAATCCGGCGGCTGTCACGGCGTGAATCTGCTTGGGAAAGCGGGCCGTGAG
>NZ_VTHL01000011.1:0-152012 GCF_008271285.1 Hymenobacter lutimineralis
TTTGTAGCCCAGGCGCTGCACCACCTTGCCGGCGGGAATGCCCATGACGAAGTAGGCCCCGAAAAAGCAGAGGTTGATCAGGTTGGCCTGGGTGTAGGAAAGCTGGAAGATGGCCTTCAGGTAAGGAATCAGGATGTCGTTCAGGCAGGTGATGAAGCCCATCATGAAGAACAGCACCGTCAGCGAAGCCAGGGCCGAGGTGTAGCGCGGCGAAGCGCCCCCCGGGCCGGTGGGGGTAGCGGTTGGAAGAGAGGAAGGAGCAGCCAGGGCCATAGTACGGTTCAGGAATAGAGGAGAAATCGGCTGCTAGTTTACAACAAACGTGCTTATGGAGTGGGGCAGGCTCGTAGTGGAAGCTGCCTGGCCCTTCAGCCACAGCAGAAAGTCCATGGGCTTATCAGAGGTATTCATCACCACCACGGCCACGGAACCGTCGGTATTGCGGAAGGCGGTGGTTTGCAGTACGTCCCGGGTGGAGGAGCTGATGATGCGCTTGGCACCCGGACGGATAAACTTCGAGAAGTGCCCGATGTAGTAGTAAATGTTGGTGTAGAGCAGCTTGCCGCTCCGGGTATCCCCAATGATGGGGGCAAAGCAGAAGTTTTGGGCATGGTTGGGGCCGCCGGTTTCATCCAGCAGAATGTTCCAGTCGGTCCAAGCGGCGGTGCCGGCGTTGAAGTCCTCAATCATGGAGCGGCCGTAGACTTCGCCCAGCTTCCAGTCGCTCACCCGGTCGAGGCTGAATTTCTCGATACAGCCTTCGGTGAAAATGAGCTGCTTGTCGGGGTAGGTGTCGTGCACGCGCTTCACGTTGCCGAAGAGCATGTCGCTGCCGGTCCAGTTTTCGTACCAGTGGTAGCCGATGCCCCACACGTACTTGGCGGCTTCGGGGTCGTCGAGGATGGTGCTGGCGCGCTGGTACACTTGGTCGCGGTTGTGGTCCCAGGCAATGAGTTTCCGGTCGCCCAGGCCACCTTTCTTGAGCGTGGGGCCCAGGTATTCCTTGATGAAGTCGCGCTCTTCCTCAGCCGTGTACAGGCAGGATTCCCAGCGCTGGTTGGCCATGGCCTCATTCTGCACGCTCAGGCCCCAAATAGGCATACCCTGCCGCTCGTACTCCTTAATAAACTTCACGTAGTAGTTGGCCCAGGCCTGGCGAAACTCCGGGCGCAGCTTGCCGCCGTGCTGCAGGTCGTTGTTGTCCTTCATCCAGGCGGGTGGGGTCCAGGGGCTCACGTACAGCGGAAGCTTGCCACCGGCTGCCGCTATGGCCTGCTTGATGAAGGGAATGCGGTACTGCTCGTCGTGCTTCACGCTGAAGGTCTTCAGCTCCTGGTCGTTGTCGGCCACATACGTATACATGCCGCTGCTGAAGTCGCAACTGTTGATGTGGGTGCGGGCCAGCGTGTAGCCAATGCCGGCGGTGGGGCTGTAGTACGCCTGCATGAACTCCTGCTGGGCGGCCTTGGGCAGTTTGGCAAAGGTTTCGGCCGCCGCATCAGTGAGGGCGCCGCCAATGCCTACCAGGGTCTGGAAGGTATGCGTGGGGTCTACAAATACGGTGGGCTGGGTTTCCAGCGGCTGCCGGAGCTCCTGAAAGCGCAGCTCCCCGGTAGCGGCCAACCGGTGGGTTGTGTTGGCCGCCGTGGTAAAGACCTGTACTTTTTTGCCGACGGCCGAGTAGGCCGGGGCTTTGGTCGCCGGCTTGGTTGATTTCTGCGCCAGGGCGCCCGTAAAGGGCAGGGTCGCCAGCATCAGCATAGGAAGAAAGGGTGTACGCATAAAATGAAAAAATGCGGGTGATTCCGCTTATCCTGCCGGCCCGGACAACGTGCCCGGGCCGGCAGGAGGTGAAAAACGAAGCAGGCTCCCGCTGGCCGCGGCTAGCGGCGCACCAGCAAGCGGCGTTGCAACTGGCCCTCGGGAGTAAGTACGCGCAGCGTGTACACGCCGGCTGGCAGAGCTGCTACGCTGCAGGAAAGATGGTTGGCCCCGGCTTGTACGCTCTTCTCAGAACGTAGCACCGAGCGGCCCAGTACATCTACCAGCTGCACCTGCAGCTGTTGGGCCCGGTCGGCAGTGTAGTCAAACGTCATTTCCGACTGCACGGTGGTGGGGTAGAGCTGCAGGCGGGCTTCCATTTCGGGGCTTACTGTGGACAGGGCCGTGCGGGCGGCACCCTGGTCGGAAAACCACCAGCGCTGGCTGTTGTAGCCACCCCAGGTCCACTGGTGAATAGCAGCGCCGTCAGCAGTGGAGCCATTTTCCACGTCCAGCACCTTGCCGCTGAACTTGTTTACGATGCGGTAGGTGCCGTCGCCATTGCTTTCAATCTTCCAGTACTGGCTGTCCTGGCTGAGCCAGTCCCACTGATGCGCTTTGGCACCATCGGCGGTGGAAGGGCCGGCAATATCCAAGGACTTGTTGCTGTTCAGGTTCACGATACGTACGTAGCCGCCGCCGGCATCCACCAGCTTCCACTTCTGGCTGGCCGCTTGGGCCCAGCCCCACTGCTGCACGCGGCCACCGTTGACGGTAGAGTTGGCCGAAACTTCCATGGTTTTGCCGCCATTCTTGCAGCTGATTTGGTAAATGCGTCCAATAGTTGGGCCGCTGGGCACAGTACTCGTTCCATTGTAGTTGCCGCCGCCGGGGTAGTTCACAATGCCGTTCTGGTTCGGCGACACGGCCGCCACGGTGGTGTTGGGCACGCAGTTGGCAAACCGAATGTTGGTCAGTACTTGATTCAGGCCGGCGGGCCCGTCCACCACGTAGGGCGGGTTGATGTGCATGAAAGCCGGGTTGCTGCGGTCCTCAAAACGCTTGTAGGTCCAGTGGCACCAGCCAATGCCCACCGAGTTGAGGTTCTTGGCCGCGTCGCGCATCCAGGTGTCGGTATTTTCGCCGGTTTCGCCCACCCAGATCGGCACGTTGTGGGTAGTGCGGAAGTTGCGCAGGTTGCCAATGAAGCGCAGGTCGTTGGGGCCGCCGCCCGTGGAGTTCACGCCGTTATCCATCAGATAACCCGTGCCGCTGTAGCGGTGCGAGTTGTACACCAGGTTGGAGCGATTGGAGAAGTTGAAGGGCTCCAGGTAGTTAAAGTCGTTGCCCCAGCCGTTGCCTTCCACCAGAATCAGGTGATTGTCGCCTTGGTTCCGGATGGTGTTAATCAGGCGCTCCGTCACGGTCTTGATCTGCGGGTTGCTAGGCGCATTGTTCGGCTCATTGATGAGGTCGTACATGGCCACGCGGGCGTCGTTCTTGTAGCAGTTCGATACAAACGACCACAGCCGGTTCAGCACATCCTGGTTGATCTGGCGGTTCCACAGGTCGTTGGCTACAATCTGGTCGGCAATGTTGGCGTCGGTGCCCTGGGAGCCGGGCACGGCGTGCATGTCCAGCACCACGTACATGTTGTTGGCCTGGGCCCAGGCCAGGGTGTTGTCAATCATGGCCAGCGCCGCCATGTTGGCGGGGTCAGTAAAGAGCTGGTTGTTGTTGTACCAGCCTGTGAGCTGGCTCACGTACGAGTCGTAGCTCACGGTACCGCGCATCACGCTGCTGCGCACCGCCCGTTGGGCAGGCGTCAGGAACAGCTCGTAGTGCAGGGGCAGGCGCACGCAGTTAAAGCCCTTGGAGGCAATGTAGTCGATGTCGGGCTTGGTGATAAAGTTGGCGCGGTAGTTCTGGTAGAATGTCTCCACGGCCGCATCAGTCATGCCGGCGTTGTAGAGGCTCTTTTTTACCGCGCCCTGCGTCTGCTTCGTGGCGCCGTTTATTGTGGCCCCAGGCCAGCCCACTTTCATCATGTAGCCTTCCTGCACGGCCCAGTTGCCCAGATTCATGCCGTTGAGAATAACTTCCTGGTTGCTGGCATTCACGATGCGCTGGCCGTCGGCGCGTAGAAAGCTTTGGGCGTCGGCGTGCTGCGCCATGCCGAGGCCCGCTACGAGTAGCAGCGCTTGCCGCATCCGGCGGGCCATACGCCGGAGGCTGAAAGAGGTAATGGTGTTCATGTTCTGTGGGTTTTTGGGGTATGGTGGAAAAAAGCGGGGAGCAGAGCGAAGAACAGGTGGGCGCAAGCGGGTAGGACAGAGGAATTAGCTGGGCATGATGAGGTGAGTAGGGTATTAGCGGCGGTAGGCCTGGGTTGGAAAGCCAGGGTCCCGGTAAGCATCGGGCGCGGGCCGGGGCCCACTGGCCGAGTCAAACACCATGACCATGCGGCCCGGCGCTGAGTAAGCGGGCCAGTCGGGACCCGGGCGGCCTGTTTTGATAAAGCGGGCCCAATAGGCGTGCATACGGGCGGCCAGCGCCGCGTCGGCAGCTTTGCCGGGCAGGCTGGCTGGTAAGGTTGGAGCCGCGCCGGAGCTGCCCAGTGGGGCATTCCACACAAACGCCAGCTCCTGGGCATGCAGGGGGCGCTGGGTGGCATTGTGCCAGTCGAAGCGGTAAAGCCAGACGGGCCGGTTTTGCGCGGCCAGGGTATCGGCCAGGCGGTAGGTTGCCAGCCGGTAGAGGTAGTCGGTGAGCGTGGTGTTCCAGGCCTGCTGGGCAGGCTGGGTCTGGCTGAGGCGCCGATAAGCGGCCCACACCGCCGCCGCGTTGCGGCCAAATACCTGCTGCAGCGCCTTTTCATTGGGCTGAGCCAGCACTGAGCCTGGGCCGGTAAACAAACCGGCTTCTTCCAGATTGGTGCCGAGCAGTACGGCCGGCGGGCGCCGCTTCAGGCGGCGCAAATAAGCGAAAGGCGGTTGAGGCAGCGCCAGGCCATCCTGCACGGGGCCAAACACCTGCAGGCCGCCCGCCCCACTCGCAAACCGCGCCTGCGCCCGAATGAGCGTATCGGCGGGGAGCGTGAGCAGGGCCTGGGGCTGGGCAAGGTGCAGCTCGCCCAGCAGCTGACGGGTAACCGCCGCCGCCGTAGCCGTGTCGCGGATGGCCTGCACGGCCCCGCTTTCCAGAATCACCTGCTGAAACAGGCCCTCGGCTGCCGGCGTCACGAGCAGAGCCCCCACCAGCTTGGCCCCCGCCGACTCGCCCATCAGCGTCACGCGCGTAGGGTCGCCGCCGAAAGCGCGGATGTTGTCGTGCACCCAGCGCAGGGCGGCCACGGCATCGAGCAGGCCGACGTTGCCCGCCTGCCGGTAAGCGGGACCCAGGGCCTCGCCAAGGTGCAGAAAGCCCAGGCTGCCCAGGCGGTAGTTTAGGCTCACGGCCACCACGCTGTCCTGGGCCGCGAAGGTCCAGGTGTCATTGTCCTGGCCCGAGCCGCCCGTAAAAGCGCCGCCGTGTACCCACACCACCACGGGGCGTACCCCAGCCGGGCGGGAGCGGGTGGGCCAGGCGGGTGCCCACACGTTCAGGTACAAACAATCCTCACTGCCCTGCACCCCCGTGGGGCCACCCGCCTGCACGGCCCGATGGCCGAATTGCGTGGCTGGGCGCGGGCCGTGCTGCCGGGGTAGCGGCTGCGGGGGCCGAAAGCGCAAAGGCCCCACGGGCGGCTGGGCGTACGGAATACCGCGAAACACGCACAGATTGGCTTCCCGGCTGCCGTGCAGCCGGCCTTGCCGCGTTTTTACTTCCACCGGGCCGCCCATGTTCTGCGCCCAGCCGCGCGCAATGGCGCTGCTGCCGAGCAACAGCATAAGGAAGGCTAACCGGGAGAGACGCAGCATGGAGGCGCGAAAAAGGGCAGAAGATAAGGCAGCAGCTGCCCGGAAAAATCGGCGGTGGGTTCTGGGTTGCAGAAGGGTGGTCTTACCAGACGTAGGTGCCCACGGCCCCGCCCGGGAGCGTGGTGCTGACCATCTTGCCCCGGTAGGCGATGTTGAAGGACTGCGAGCTGCTGGTGCTGTTCTGCACGATGAGTACCTTTTGCCCGCTGGGATTTTTGAAGGCCACGTTCGACAAGCCGTTGGGCACGTTCGTATCGATGCGCACCGAGCCGGGGCGGGCAAACTTGCTGGCGTGCGCAATGGTATAGTAAGCCGGGTTGCGCGTCACGGTAGTGCCGTTGATGGTGAGGGCACCCAGGCAGGTAGTGCAGCCCCCGTCGGTGCGCGGACCGTAGTTCTGGTCCGACGCCAGATTCCACTCCAGCACGTTCCGGCTCCAGTTCCGCGTGGCGCCAATGATGAGCGTGCCCACGTGCCAGCTAAAGTCGGCGGCAAAGTTGCCGGGGCCACCCACCCACTGCTCCGTGAAGTACACGTGCTTGTCGGGGAAGGCATTGTGCACCGTAGACAGGGCTTCAATAGTGCCGGCGTACAGGTGAAAGGCCGAGCCATCCACGTACTGCCGGGCTTCGGGGTCGTTGAGGATAGCCAGCGGGTAGTCGATGCGGTCTGTGTTGTGGTCGTAAAGAATGATTTTGGTGGTCAGCCCCGCGGCTTTCAGGGCGGGGCCCAGGTTGTTTTTGATGAATGTGCCCTGCTGCGTGGCCGACATATACATGCTGGGGTTGTTGCCGTCGTGCAGGGGCTCGTTCTGAATGGTAATGGCATCCAGGCGGATGCCCTCAGCCTGCATAGCCTGCAGGTACTTCACGAAGTAGTTGGCATATACGCTGTAGTACTCCGGTTTCAGGGAGCCGCCTTTGTAGCTGCCGTTATCTTTCATCCAGGGCGGCGCCGTCCAGGGCGAGCCGAGAATCTTGAGGTCGGGGTAGATGGCCAGGATTTCCTTGAGCACGGGCAGCAAGTCCTTCTTCTCGGGTTCCAGGCTGAACTTCTCCAGGGTCGGGTCGGTCTGGCCGGCCGGCACATCGTCGTAGGTGAACACCCGGTCACTGAGGTCGGAGGCGCCAATGCTGATGCGCAGGTAGCTGGTCCCGATGTTGTTGCCGTCGGTGGCAAACAGTTCCTTCAGCAGGGCCGTGCGGTTGCTGGCCGGCAGCTGGTTGATGAGCATGGCACTGCCCCCGGTCAGGGTGTAGCCAAACCCGTCGATGCTTTGGTAGGTAGTGGTGGTATCCACCGAAATAATGGGACCCGCGCCCGTGGTTTCCTTGAAGTTGAGCACCAGGGCGCTTTTCTGAAACAAGGTAGACTGGCTGGACGTCGTCAGCCACAAAGCCACCTGAGAGGGGCCGGTTTCTGCCGGGGGCGGGGGCGGTGGGGTGGGCTTGGGGTCGGGTTTGTTGTCGCCGCCGCAGCCGGTCAGCGTTAGCGCCCCCAGGAGCGCGCTGCCCATAATACCTGCCAGAATCTTTTGCATGAGCGTAAGGGGTAAGGAAAAAAATCGGTCAGGCCACGCGCTGGGCGGGTGGCCTGACCGGTAACGAGTTAGTTTACCAGCACCCGCTGGGAGCTGAGCTGATTGCCCACCTGTACCGTAACAACGTAGGAGCCGCTGCGCAGCTGCCGGAGCGGCGCAAGAGACAACGTGCGGGCACCGGCCGGCTGCGTGTCCGATAGCAGGTTCAGCACCTTCTGGCCCAGCGTATTATACACCGCCACGTTCACCGGAGCCTGGCTGGGCACGCTGTACGTGAGGCGGCTGCTGGTGGCCAGTGGGTTGGGGTACACGGCGGCCTTCAGGGCGGCACTGGCCGAGCGGCTGGCCAGCACGCCCGAGCCTACCTGGTAGGTGTAGAACTGCTTGCCGGGAATGGCGGTAAAGTCGGGGTTGATGCCCAGGGCCGTGGTCTGGCCCTGAATCGTCGGCAACACGTCGGAGTTGAAGCTTTTGAAGTCGTCAATGTAAGCCACCATCAGGTGGAGGTTGCTGCCCGCGGGCGCCCCGCCGATGGCCGACAGTGGAATTTCGAATTCCCAGCCCGTGGTGGTATTGGCGGCTACGCTGCCCGTGGCGCTGGTCTGGAAAGCCGTTTTCGCGCCGGCCGGGTCGTTGGCATCGGTGGTGAGGGAGCCATCTTTCTTGCCGGCGCCCATGCCCACTTCGTTGTAGGGCGTTTCGGTGTAATTTACCCGGCTCAGGTAAATGGCATTCTCATTGGGTTTGCCGAAGGGCGAGGTCGTGCAGCGGAACGCGAAATCCACGGGCATATCCAGGGTAGGGCGCTGCCGCAGCGACTCCCGGCCATCATTGCCGGAGTTGGTGCTGCCCGGCAGCTGGGTGTTGGCCGCAATGCCCGTCTTGTTAGGCGCATCCAGGTAAAACACCAGGGAGTTGTAGCCGTCAATTTCGGAAGACGCCACCACCATGATGTTCAGGGTGGTAGCCGTGGTGCCCACGTACAGGGCTTTCAGGCCCCGGTCGGCAATGGAGTGGGCCCCGGTGTAGGTGCCTACCAGCTGGTACTTGCCTTCCCCGGTGCCTACTTCAGTGGCATCGAGTGTGCCATTCACGGTAAACTGAGCCTGGGCGCCCAACGAAGCGGCCATAAGGGCGGCAACGGCAGAAAGAGTAAAGAGTTTTTTCATGGGAATTAGCTAAGAGGTGAAAGGTGGAAAAGGCAAAAAGTGAGGGAGTTGACTACCAGACGTAGGTGCCGACCGCGCCGGCCCCCAGTGTAGAGGAAAATACGCGGCCGTTGTGGCGCACCGAGAAAGTCTGCGCGGCGGAGTTGTCGTTTTGCACCACCAGCACCTTCTGACCATTGGGGGCGCGGAAGGCCACGTTGGGGAGCTTGTCGGGCACGGTAGTGGCAATGCGCACCGAGCCGGGGCGGGCAAACTTGCTGGCGTGGGCAATGATGTAGTAGGCATCCTCGCGGGTCACCTTATCCCCGTCCAGGGTGAGGGCGCCGCGGCACTCGGTGCAGCCCCCGGGCGTGTGCGGGTTTTGCTGAGGGTCGGCGGCCAGGTTCCATTCCAGCACGGTGCGGGCCCAGTTGCGGGTAGCCCCAATGATGAGGGTGCGCACGTGCCAGGGCACGTTTTCCTCAAACTTGCTTTTCGAGCCCACCCACTGCTCCGTGAAGTAGAGGTTTTTGTCGGGGTGGGCGTCGTGCACCTGGCTGAGGGCCTCAATGGGGCCGCCGTAGAGGTGAAAGGCCGAGCCATCCACGTACTGCCGGGCTTCGGGGTCGTTCAGGATGCTGATCGGGTAATCGGGCCGGTCGGCATTGTGGTCGTACACAATAACTTTCGTGTCCAGCTTCGCGGCCTTGAAGGCCGGGCCCAGGTGTTTCTTGATGAACTCGGCCTGTTGCTCGGCCAGCATCAGCAGGCTGGGGTTGTTGCCGGGGTGCAGGGGCTCGTTCTGAATGGTAATGGCGTCGATGCGGATGCCCTCGGCCTGCATGCCCTGGATGTACTTCACGAAGTACTGGGCGTAGGCCGGGTAGAACTCCGGCTTCAGGGAGCCGCCCTTGGAGCTTTCGTTGGTTTTCATCCACGGGGGCGGCGACCAGGGAGAGCCCATGAGCTTGATGCTGGGGTTGATGCGCAGAATTTCCTTGAGCACCGGAATCAGGTGCGGGCGGTCAGGTTCCAGGCTGAACTTGCTCAACGTCGGGTCGGTCTGGCCGGCGGGCAGGTCGTCGTAGCTGAACACCCGGGCATCGAGGTCAGACGCCCCGATGCTCAGGCGTAGGTAGCTGACGCCGATGTTGGTGCCGTCGGTGCCGAAGAGCTCCTGAAGCAGAGCCTGCCGCGCCTTGGGCGACATGGCGTGCAGCAACTCGGCGCTGCCGCCCGTGAGGCAGTAGCCAAACCCGTCGATGGGTTGAAAAGCCTGCTTGTCGTCTACCTCAATCACGGAAGCAGCCGGTGCGTCCGTTGTGAAAGTCAAAGGTGCTGCCTGCCGCTGAAACAAGGCCGTTTTGTCGGGGTTGGTCAGCCAGAAATCGGCGGCCGCCCCGTTGCCGCTGGCAGCGGGGCGCTGACAGCCGGCACCCAGCCCGAGGCTGAAGAGAAGAGTGCAGGAAAAGGTGAGGAAACGCAGCATAAACACAGATTGCGAAGGGGAAAAGCAGATGAGCAGCTCGTAGATACGGCCCCGCCCGGGGCGGGCCTAACCAAGAGCGGCAATTAAAATCGGGCAGCACGAGGGCCGGTTATGCTCCCCTTACCTAGCTAACCGGCCCTGGCTCCCCGCAAGCAGGCTGAGAGCAGCCTGGCTGGTGCGGAAAATCAGGCCGGCGGTGTTGCAGCACCGCCGGCGCAGAAAGTGGGGCTTAGTACCCCGGGTTTTGTTGCGCCTGCCGGTTGTTGTTGATTTCTGCCTGGGGCAGGGGCAGCAGCAGCAGGTTCGGGTCGCTCTTGCCCAGCTTGGCCTGCATCACGGTGAGGGCCGTAGTAGCGTGGGCGCCGGCTTCGGCCTGGTTGTGGCGGGCGTAGCGCACCAGGTCAAACCAGCGGTAGCCTTCGAAGGCCAGCTCCAGGCGGCGCTGCAGGTCTATTTCGTTGCGCAGGGCCTGCTTGCTGGCGGCTTCCGGCGAGGCCATGGTGAGGGCGCTCAGACCGGCGCGGGTGCGCACCTGGTTGAGCTTGCCGAGCACATCTTCTGACGGGCCGTTCTGCTCGTTGGCCGCTTCGGCGTAGGTGAGCAGGGTTTCGCCCAGGCGCAGGATGTAAGTGTTGTCGGGGGAGTTGAAACCGCCGGGGTTGCCGGGCCACTTGTACACGAAGGGGCCGGCGTCGTTGCCGCTGCCGCTGCCTTCAATGTAGCTGGCGTGGTCAGTGCCACCCGTAACCGGCCCAATGGTGGCCCAGCGCTTGTCATTGGCATTCGACGTGGCCAGGGTAATCAGCTCTGCGGTGGGAATGTTGAACTTGGGGAAGGAGTACGTGGCGGGTGGGGCGGGCAGCAGCAGGTCGGGCAGGATGTTGTTGCCATCGGCCGTGCCGGAGTTCTGCACTTCCAGAATAGACTCGGGCTTGTTGTCGGCCGGGAACAGGTTCTTGAAGGGCGTCACGAGCGTGTAGCCGCTGCTGATGGCGGCATTCGCCGCGGTAGCCGCCTGGCTCCACTGGCGCTGGGTCAGGTGCACCTGGGCCAGCAGGGCATTAACCGCGCCCCTGGTAACGCGGCGCGGGTTGTTGGCCGTAGTCGTCAGGCTGGCAGCCTGCGTGAGGTCGGCTACAATCTGCGCGTACACTTGCTCGACCGAAGCCCGGGGCAGGGCAATAACGGCCGGGTCGCCGGTTTCGGTGGGCTCCAGGCGCAGCGGCACCCCGCCGTACACCCGCACCAGGTTGAAGTAGTGCAACGCCCGCAGGAAGTAGGCCTCGCCCAGGATCTGGGCCTGCCGCTCGGCCGGCATCGATACCCCGGGCACATACTTAATCACGGCGTTGGCGCGGTTGATGCCCAGGTAGGAGTCGCGGTAGATGTTGTACACCTGGCTGGTGTTCGGCGACCAGGTGAAGTTTTCCAGGGGCGTTACGTCGCCGTTGGTGCTGGTGCAGTTGTCGGAGGGCATCTCGCCGAACACAATCAGGTCCTGGCTGTAGAGGCCCGTGCTCTGCAGGCCGTCGTAGGCAGCCGTCAGCGCCGATTCCGCGTCGTCGGCGGTTTGGAAGAACGTGGTGGGCGCTACGCTGGGCAGGGGCTCTTTGTCGAGCACGTTGCAGCTGCCGAGCAAAACCAGCGCCGCACAGATGGGAAGCAGTATCTTTTTCATGAAAGGGGAAGCTTAGAAAGTGGCGTTGAGGCCTACGGTGTAGGTGCGGGCCTGCGGATACACCCCAAAGTCACGGCCAAAGCCGGTGGACGAGAACGGGTCGGCGCTAACCTCCGGGTCGTAGCCCGAGTAGTCGGTCCAGGTAAGCAGGTTCTGGCCCGTCACGTACAGGCGCAGGCCGCTGAACTTGGCCTTCTCAATCAGGCTGGTCGGCAGGTTGTAGGCCAGCGTCAGGTTCTTGAGGCGCACATAGGTGCCATCTTCCACGAAGCGGGTGGAGAAGCGGTTGTTCTGGTTCGGGTCGCTGAAAACGGCGCGGGGAAGGTCGGCGTCGCGGTTGGTTTCCGTCCAGTGGTTCAGTACCGCTGTGGTCTGGTTGACCGGGCCGGCCATGCCCTCCAGGGTCTGGCGGTTCTGGTTGTAGATGTCGTTGCCGAAGGAGCCCTGGAAGAATACGCTTAGCTCCAGACCTTTGAAGGCGAAGTTGTTGGTGATGCCCGCAATAGCCTTGGGGTTAGGGTTGCCGATGATGACGCGGTCATCATCGGTGATTTTGCCGTCGCCGTTGGTGTCCACAAAGCGTATGTCCCCGGCCTTGGCGTTGTTTTGCGTAGGCGCTTCAGCCACTTCCGCATCCGACTGGAAGATGCCCTGCACCCGGTGCCCGTAGAACGAGCCCAAGGGCGCGCCCACCTGCGTGATGCTGGAACCGTTGATGATTTCGCGCGCAACTTCTACGCCATCGGCATTGATTTGCGTGCCCAGGTCAAGCACCTTGTTGCGGTTCATTGATATGTTGAAGTTGGTGTTCCAGCTGAAGGCGCCGTCACTGCCATTCACGTTCGTCGTGTTCAGGCCAAACTCCAAGCCTTTGTTTTCTACTTCACCTACGTTCTGAATAATATCCAGTACCTGGGCTCCTGTACTTAAGGCCAATGGGACTCTGGTGAGCAAATCATGCGTGCGCTTCTGGTAGGCATCCACGTTCAGCACCACGCGGTCAGCAAACAAGCCCAAGTCGAGGCCGGCGTTGTACTGGTAAGTGGTTTCCCATTTTAGCGCCAGGTTGCCGATGCGGTTCGGCCCGATGCCGCCCACAATGGTAGACCCCGCGCCCTGGTAGTTGTAGCCGGTGCTGTAGGTGCTGAACCGGTCGTAGGGCGGGTACTCCTGGTTGCCAACGGCGCCAAAGCTGCCGCGCAGCTTCAGGTCCGAGACTTTTCCGCCCTGCGGGAAGAACGACTCCTTGGAAATACGCCAGCCCAGGCCCACGGCGGGGAAGTAGCCGAAGTGGTCTTCGAAGCGGCTGGTGCCGTCGGCCCGGAAGCTCAGCGTGGCCAGGTACCGCTCATCGTAGTTGTAAATGGCGCGGGCAAAGTAGCTCACCAAGCCCCACTCTTCCTCGTAGCTGCTGGCCCCGGTGCGCTCCGAGCCGCCGGGCAGGTAAGGCGCGGCGTTGGAGGCGAAGTAGCGGGTAGAAGCGTTGGAAGCAAAGCGGTTCGACTCCTGCACTGACTGGCCGGCCAGCAGCGTCAGGTTGTTTCGCTCGCCGAGGTCGGGGTTGTACGTCAGTGTGTTTTCCAGCAGCCAGATGCTTTGCTGGGTGGTGCCGGTGCGGGCGCTGCCGCGCTGGGACGGGTCGGAGCGGGAGGTACCGGGATACTCGCGGGTGATGAACTCGTTTTCGAGCTGGGAGCGGAAGTCAATGCCCAGCGAGGAGCGGAACTTCAGGTTCTGCAGAATGTCCAGTTCCCCGTACACGTTGCCCACAGCCTGGTAGGTAATGGCGTTGTTGCGGGTTTCGAGCAGGTTCCCAACCGGGTTGTCGGAGAAGGACAAGGGGTTCGTAGCGTACACGCCGTTGGCGTCGCGTACCGGAATGGTCGGAATCTGGGCCAGCGTACCGAGTACGGTGCCGGAGTTGCCCAAGGCCATTTCACTGCGCACGCTGCCGTTGTTGTGCGTGCGGCTCAGGTTGAGGTTGGTGCCCAACCGGAAACGATTGCTGGCTTGCTGATCAAGATTCAGCTTGAAGTTGTAGCGGTCAAATCCAGAGTTCAGAATGATGCCATCCTGCTTGAAGTAGCCGCCCGAAACGTAGTAGCGCGTCTTATCGGTGCCGCCGCTCACGTTCAGCTGATAATTCTGGATAGCGGCCGAGCGGTACACCTCATCCTGCCAGTCGGTGGTGAAGTCGGGGGTATTCTGAGCGTTGAAGTAAGGCGCTTCGCCGTTGTTCACCAGCATCTCGTTGTAGAGGGTGGCAAACTGCTGGGAGTTCAGCAAGTCCAGCTTTTTGCGCAGCTGCTGCTTGCCGTAGTAGGCGCTAAAACCTACCTGGGGCTTGCCCACTTTGCCGCGCTTAGTGGTAATTACCACTACGCCGTTGGACGCCCGCAGGCCGTAAATAGCGGCCGCGGCCCCGTCCTTCAATACATCGATGCTTTCGATGTCGTTGGGATTAAGGGTGTTAAGCGGATTGGGCTTCTGATTGCCAATGCTGAGTTCCCGATCGTAGGTAGGCAGCACAGGCACCCCGTCAATTACGTAGAGCGGGGAGTTCGACAGCTGAATGGAGTTGTTGCCCCGAATCTGCACGTTGATACCCGAGCCGGGAGCACCGGTAGGGGAGGTCACCTGCACGCCGGGGGCCTGGCCCTGCAGCGCCTGGTCGAAGCCGGCTACGGGCTGACGCTCAATCTGCTTGGCGCCCACCGAGGCCACGGAGGTCGTCAGCTCCTGGCGGGTTTGGGTGCCGTAGCCTACTACCACTACTTCACTCAGTGCCTGCAGGTTCTCTTCGAGGGTGGTGCTGGCTACCTGGGTCACCTGCCCATCGGTTACCGTTACCGGAATGCGCTGCGTGGTGAAGCCTACCGATGAAATAACCAACGTTTGCGGGCCGGCCGGCACGTTCTGAATCGTGAAAGTACCGTCGCTGTTGGTGGCGCTACCAAGCGTAGTACCCGCTATTACGACCGTTACGCCGGGCAGGGCTTCGCCCTTGGCATCAACTATGCGGCCCGAGATAGAGCCACTGGCTACGGTGCGGCTCCGCGAAAAGTCGGCCAGCGAAACAGCAGGAGCGGCAATAGCATGGCTGACCGGGTGCGCAAAGGCCAGGCCCGACAGCAGCACGCCGCTCAGCGCTAGCGTAGGCGTAAACAGCCTTCTGGGGCGAGGCCACCGGCCGTGTGGAAATTGTAAAGGAGACGGCATGGGAAACGAGATGAAAGGGAAAGAATTGGTGAGGGAAAGAGGCCGGGAGCACTGGCTGCAGGCGTGCTACCGGCCGGGACTAGGTGTGTAGCAGACAAAGGGGGCGCGGTAAGTGAGCAGGGCACTTAGGTCGGGTTGGGCCGGCTGTGGCGTGGCTGCCAGCGCGCCGGCCGCACAGGCACGCCGCAAGAAATCGGCCGGGGGCTGGCGCGCTTGCCAGCCGGCCAGCAGGACCGCCAGAAAAGCAGCGGCGCTTTCGCTGGTCCCCGGCCCTGCCACGGCAAAGCCTGGGTGCGTAAACAGCTGATTACCGGTCCAGAGCGCGGCGCCATGCCGATTTTTGGTAAGGCACACGGCCTGCAGGCTAAATTGCTGAGCTAACCACGGCAGGGCTGTTTCTTCGTCGGCGGGCTGACCAAGCCAGCGCATCATCTCCGTCAGCTCGGGCTGGGTTAGCTTCACCAGATCGGCCTGGCGAAGCAGGTACTTCACGCCCGCCCGGCTATAGTGCGGGGCGCGCAGGTTCACGTCAAACACCTTAAAGGGAGCCACCTGCAACAGGCGGTACAGCGTTTCGCGGCTGAGGGCGCTACGGGTAGCCAGCGAGCCATACACGAGCATGGCCGCTCCGGAAACGATTGCGCGCAGCGCGTCGGTGTGCCGGATGTAGTCCCAGGCTACCGGATTCAGGATCGTGTGCGTCACTGCCTGGCCGGCTCGGATGGTGGCTTTCACCACGCCGGTGAGGTGGGTTTCGCTTTGCTGCACGAGGCTGCAGTCGAGGCCCTGGGCGGCACTATACGCCAGCAGTTCCTGACCCAACTCATCATCTCCTACGCGGCTGATTAGCCGCACCTCCTGGCCCAGCTGCTGCAGGTGCACGGCCACCTTGAAGGGCGTACCGCCGGGCTGCTTGCCGGTAGGCAGCACGTCCCAGAGCATTTCTCCAAAGCAGACAATGGGCGCAGCGGTGTGCATGACAGTCAGTGTTTTGCACAAATGTCACCGGCTGGCCTACCGACGGCTTGCTCATTTATTTCAAAATGCGTTCAAGGGGCAATATTTTACTAATGCATTGATATACAGTATAGTTAAAAACGAAAAAACCGAGCCTGTTTTCAGACTCGGTTTTGATTTTATTACCGCGCTTTAGAGAATGTTTCAGGCGTGCGGAGTGATATGTAGCGCACGAAACTCAGTGGGAGAAATCTGGTAGCGCGTCTTGAAGGAAGTAGAAAAATAAGAAGGGGAGGAGAAGCCCAGCTCGTAGGCCACATCGGTGATGGTGAGCGTATCATCGAGCAGCAGTTCGCGGGCTTTGGTCAGGCGCAGGCCCTGGATAAAGTCGGTGACGCCCGTGCCCAGCACCGCTTTGACTTTGCGGTAGAGCTGCATGCGCGAGATGCCCAGGCTCCGGGCAATATCCTCTACGCTCAGGTTGGTTTTCGTAAGGTTGGCTTCCACAATGGCCGTGAGGTCGGCCAGGAACTTTTGTTCGGGGTTGGAGGCTGGGACCGTGGCTACGTCTACGCTCAGCTCCCGGCGGAAATGCTCCCGCTGGCGGCTGCGGTTGGCCAGTAGCGTCCGCACGCTTTCCAGCAGGAAGGCTGGGTTGAACGGCTTGGTCAGGTAGAGGTCGGCGCCGGCCTGCACGCCCTCCACCTGCTGCTCGGGCGCGTTGCGGGCCGTGAGCAGCACCACCGGGATGTGGGAGGTGCGCCAGTCTTCCTTGAGCTTGGCCACCACTTCCAGTCCGCTGAGGCCTGGCATCATCACGTCGCACACCACCAGGTCGGGAATCAGGTCGGTGGCCATGCGGAAGCCGGTGTGCCCGTCGGTGGCGGTTTGCACCCGAAAGTCGGTGCGCAGCTTCCGGGCCAAAAAGTTATTTACCTCCGCGTTGTCCTCAATTACCAGCACCAGCGTTTCACTGCCCGTTTCGAGGCCTGCAGGTTCGCGTTCCGGCTCGGCCAGGTCCGGCAGCGGCTCGGGCTCATCCAGGGCAAACACGGTGGTTGTGGCCGGCTCGGCGGAGCGTAAGTCGGGGGGCAGCTCGCGCGGGATTGTCACCACGAAGGTGCTGCCCTGCCCGGGGCGGCTGCTGAAGGTGAGCTGCCCCTGATGCAGGCGGGTAAGCCCCTGGGCCAGGGCCAGGCCCATGCCCGAGCCCTTGGCCACGGCGCCCTGGTCGCCCTGGTAAAACCACTCGAAGATGTGGGCGCGGTCCTGGTCGCTGATGCCCCGGCCCGTGTCGGCCACGCTCACCCGCAGGTTTTGCCCATCGGGGCTGGCTTGCAGGCTGATGGTAATCTGGCCCTGGTCGGGAGTAAACTTCAGGGCGTTCGATAGCAGGTTGAAAAACACCTTATCCAGAATATTGCCATCAAACCACCCCCGGAGCACCGGCTCGGCGGCCAGAAAGCGCAGCTGCACGCCGCGTAGCCGGGCCGGCTTTTCAAAGGCATCCACGATTTCGCGCACAAAGGCCACCAAGTCGCCTTCCGTCGCGCGCACCGTCATCTTCCCGACTTCAATCTTACGGAAGTCCAGCAGCTGGTTGACGAGCTGGAGCAGGCGCTGGGTATTGCGGCGCACCAGGCCCAAGTCGTGGCGCTGGGCCGTGGTTAGGTCGGGCGAGCTGGTGAGCAGCTCCTCCACCGGGCCCAGAATGAGGGTGAGGGGGGTGCGCAGCTCGTGGGAGAAGTTGGTGAAGAAGCGCAGCTTGGCTTCGGTATCGGCGCGGGCCTGGGACGCCATGGCCTCCAGCTGGTTGCGCTGCTGGCTTATTTCCTCATTCTGGCTGACCAGCTGGTGGTTGATGGCATCAATTTCCGCATTCTGAATAGCCAGCTTCTGATTAATCAGGCGGTTTTTTCGCGCCGACTGCCAGGCCACGCCACCCAGCACAATGGCGCCCAGCAAGGACACCATCAGCCCGTAGAGTACCGTGCGCTGGCTGGCATACGTGGCGCGCAGGGACTGCAGCAGACCCTGCTGCCGCAGAATATCTGCCTGCTGGCTCACCATCTTGTCGGTCTGCTGTTGTAGGGTGCGCACGTTGGTCGAGTCGATGACGATGGTGCCCAGCGTGTTTTCGCGCTTGTAGGGCTGCTTGCGCATAATGCTCAGGGCCGTGCGCATGGCTTCCTCCCCGCCGGGTGAGTAAAGCACCGAGGCCTCCAGTACCCCGCGCTGCACCAGGTCGATGCCTTCGCCGGCGCCCGACAAGCCATCTACGCCAATAACCTTCACCTGCCGGGCGCGGCCCAGCTGCTGGCATACTTCGTGGGCGCCGCGGCCCATGGCATCGTTGTGGGCAAAGATGACGGTTACTTCGGGGTGAGCCTGCAGCAGCTTCGTAAGGGCCGGTTTCAGCGTCTTTTCCTTCCAGTCGCCCGTCACCTGCCCCACCGAGCGGATACCCGGGTAACGGCGTAGGCCCTGCGCAAAGCCCTGGTGCCGCTCGGCCGTGGCCGACGAGCCGGGGGTACCCATTACCTCTGCTACGTAACCGCGCTGCTGCAGCAGGCGTGCGGCATAGCGGGCCGCTGTTTCCCCTACTTCAAGGTTGTCGCCGCCCACGTAAGCCGAGTACTGGGGCGAGGCCGTGCGACGGTCAAGTAACACCACGGGCACGCCCTGGGCAATGGCCTCCTCCACCGCGGGCGTGACGGGCTCAGCTTCGTAGGGTGACACAATCAGCAGGTCAACTCCATCGTGGAGCAATTCCCGAATCTGCTGCTGCTGCACGCGGCTGTTGTCGTGGGCATCCAGCATGTGGAGCTGGACCTCAGGATGAAAGCTCAGCTCCCGCTCCATGCCGGCCAGCATGGCCTGCCGCCACGGTCCGCTCATACTGCACTGGGAGAAACCAATGCGGTAGGCTGGCGTCGGCTGATGCGTGCAGCCGGTAAAAAGAGCCAGGCCAACGGCGAGCAGTGAGTAGAAACGCAGGTAGGAAAGCAACCTTCTGGTGAGCTAGGAGTTGTGTGTCCCCGGAATAAGGGCAGCCTAATCAAATATACACAACCTACCGTAGTTGCGCGCCACTAAAATGCCGGGTGGCAGAAAGTTGGCGCCCGGCTTCAGCCAATGGAGACCTTCGGGCCGCAAACAAAAGCCGCTTAATCATTCGACTAAGCGGCTTCCCAGAGGTGGGTCGTATTGGGCTCCTTGCAGGGACTCTCCCTTGTAGGGCAGAATAGCAGGGGCGTTTATTTAAAGGCTCTTGCCGCAATTTGTTCTAATTCATGCCGGGAAGTCTGCCGGAGGTGCGAAAGGCGAGCAGTCGGCACCCCCGCGTTTCGCCCAGCGAAGTGCCGGGCTGGTTAGGCGGCATTGCGCTGCTCAAGCTGCCGCAACAGGCCGTCAATTTCCGCCGCATAGGTTTCAATCTGTTCCAGTCCGCTCCGGGCATTCTCAATGCGGCCCTGCCGGTACAAGGTCACAAGCTCCTGGCCGTATCGCAGCATTTGCTGTAGTACGCGCTCCATGGCCCGCACTTCGCTCACCTTGCCGTAGCGCGGCACCAACGTCGTGGTCAGCCACTGGCCAAAAGGATTGTCGACCAACGAAAACAGGGCCGGGTCAGGTTCGCGCACGCCGTAGAGTACCGAGCGCAGCCGGGACTTGAACACGACCTGCTTGATGCGGGCCTGCTGGAAATCCAGACTATCGATGTTCATAAGGCGGGCGGGTAGGCATGAAAAATGGCATCGGGAGCAGCTTAGTTATGCGATGTCCCACGGGCGTTTTGCAGTTGATTGAGCTGCTGGCGCATGTGCACCCGTTCCGTAACGTCGAAGGCGAAGCTGAAAATGCCGACAATCTGCCCGTTCTCCCGGAAAGCCTGGTACGAAAAGTCGAAATACCGCTCTTCGATCTGGCCAGTTGCCCGGCGATGCAGCTGTAGTTTCATTTCGCTGCCTTGGAAGGCCTCCCCGGTTTGGTAAACATGATCGAGCAGCGCAATGAAGCCTTGCTCCGCGGCTTCCGGCACCACCTCCAGAACGGTACGGCCAACCAGTTCGCTGGTAGCGAACAGCTCGTGATAAGGCGGGTTGGCAAACTCAATCCGGTACTCCGATCCGCGCACGATAGAAATCAGCGCGGGGGCTTCCATGAATAGGTTGTAGAACGTTTCGCGCTGCCGCTGCGCCAGTTGCGCGGCCTGATAAGACTGCTCCGATAGCAGTAGCTGCTGCTCATTTGCCTCCGTGAGTTCCAGCACCAGCTGCTTCTGTTCCTGAATGTCAATACCGGAGCCAACCCACATCAGCACACTGCCATCGGCTTCGCGCTGGGGCACGGTGCGGGCCAGCACCCACCGATACTGCCCATCGTGACGGCGCATGCGAAACTCGGCTTCGTAGGGCTGGCGCTCCGCAATGGCCTGGCCCCAGGACTCGCTCAGGTGGGGTAAATCCTCGGGGTGAATCACTGCCTGCCAGGAGCCAGCAGGGTCTTCCTGCCCAGTACGGCCGGTGAACTGTAGCCAGCGCTGGTTAAAATAGTCAATGGTGCCATCCGGCTGAGCCGTCCAAACCATCACCGGCAGAGCCTCTAAGGTGAAGAGAGCCTGCTTCTGGGCCTGGCTTAGGGCTTGCTCGGCCGCTAGGCGTTGCTGGTCAGCCAGATGCTGCGTCGTAATGTCTTCCGGGTGCTGCAGAATGTAAAGCAGCTCGCCTTGTTCATCCAATACGGGATAATGCGTGATGCGCCAGTAGCGCTGCTCGTAGCCCCCGCCTTCGGCCTCTGGCCGCAGCAAGTCGTAGCGCATCACCGGCATCGTGTGCGGCTGCTTATGCTGGCGCACATAGTCGTGGGAGTCGTTCAGCTCCTGCTGGCTTTTGGGCGCAGAAGGGTAGGCCTCAAAGATGTTTCGGCCAACCGCCTGCTCCCGGTTTAGCATCGACACACCCACATGCTTGTCAGAGTTGTCAACGATTGTACCATCAGGCAGCAGCAACAAGTAGTTGTGCGGCAAAAGGCGAAACAGGTATTGGTAGTCAGGAGAAACAGAGGCCATGGTCGGGATGGGACGGGAAGAAGGCAGGATGGGGCAGACTGCGCGGGCACCGGAATACCAGCGTATTAGCTACGGAAGCGTTGGAGTAACCAGGCTTCCGCATCGTCTGTCTGGTCGAACAGCCGATAAGTAAGGGCCGCGGCAGTGGCCTCCTGGGAAGCTACCTGCGCCGGAATGCTGGCAAAGGCGGCTGGGTCCAGCAGTACGGCCGCGTAAATCCGTTGCCCTCGGCTTTCTTCGCTGAGCCAATATTCTACAATCCACTGGCTTTCTTCTTCCGTGAAAGGAGTCATCTGGCGCTGGTCGCCGAATAACTTATTCCAGCTCCGTAACTGAAGTAGCCGACCGGTGTGGGTAAGAAAGGACTGCAGATGGGATATTTCTCGCGTTCCAGGATGGTATTGAATGACCACGTAGCCGGCAGGGTGCTCGAGAATTCGGCCGACAGGGTTCTCAAAGTAGAGTCGCAAGGTGGGGTAGTGTTGAGGAAGAGTTCAGATGCCAAATCTACGCAGCAATGTTCAACCAGGATAATAGGATGGTGGTTGCAGACTTTTGCTGTGAAACACCGCGAAGCCAGAACGTTTCTTCTCACACCCGATGCCCATCTCAGCGACGACGGCGGAACGGAGCGATAGAGCTCTAGGACACTGTCAAAGCAATACAATGTTCCAGCCTAGGCATCAAAAACGAAGAAGCCTCTCAGATGTGCATCTGAGAGGCTTCTTAATGGTGGGAGATACTGGGTTCGAACCAGTGACCCTCTGCTTGTAAGGCAGATGCTCTGAACCAGCTGAGCTAATCTCCCTTTTCCTTACCGGGTATGTCCCGTTTGGTGGTACAAATATGGCAGGTGTTTTTGGCTACACCAAACCCGAGCTGGATAAAACGTCTTTTTTTTCTTGAAAAACAGGCTTCTGGTAGCTGTAAAAGGCATAAATCATTCTGAATCAGAAAAGTGCAGGAAGTAAAAAAAATTACGAAAATTTTTGCTGAAGCCCTGGTTTTGCCCAGCGAAGTAGGCTGGAGCGAGCAGCCACCCATAATAAAGTAGATGCAGAAAGCTGGCGGTAAGGCGCCGGAAAGGAAAAGACATTCGGCTCGGCCAGACTCCCGACGAGTAAACGCGACTCACTACCGGCCAGCAAGGTGGCGGTGGAGCAGGTCAACATTCCTGGCGCACCACCGTTAAGAAACGCGGAATTGTTTTTTCTCCTAAAACTCCCGCACCATGAACGAAACGCAACTGCTTCAGCAATACTCCGAAGCTGAAAAAACGGCCTATCTAAGTGTTATTGCCAGTCTGGCCTCCGCCGACCGCGAGGCCTCGGCCGCCGAAGTAGAATTCTTACAGCAACTCGCCCATACCGCCGGATTAGGCGGCGGCGCCACCCAGCAAATCATTGCCGCCGCCCGCGACTCCACCAACGAAAGCGTGAAAGCCAACCTAGACGCCCTGCGCCAAAGCGACCTGCGCTTTTCGCTGGTGACGGACCTGATCAGCTTTGCCCGCGCCGACGGGGCCTACTCCAACACGGAGGAGGAAATGGTCAATAAGATTTCAACTTACCTGGGCATCACGCCCCAGCAGACTCATGCTTTGGAGCAGGTAGTAGACCAGGCGGCCCAGGTGCCGCACTCGGCCAGCGACCCAGCCAAGCAAAGCTTCCTGGGTGGCATCGGCGACAAGCTCGACAGCGTAGGCATTCCAAAAGGGGCGCTGATGGCTGGCTTGCTCGGCGTAGTGGCCCCCATGGTTATTTCCAAAGTAATGGGCGGCCGGGGCGGCCAGATGGGCGGCATGGGCGGCCCACTTGGTGGCGGCAGCATGGGCGGCCTGCTAGGCGGCGCGATGGGCGGCAGCTCGATGGGTGGCTTGCTCGGCGGCCTGCTAGGTGGCGGTTTGCTGAGCGGCGTGCTGGGTGGTGGCTCTTCGGCCAACACCGGCAGCTACGGCGACTACCCGCAACAGGGTACGCACATGGGCAGCGGCGGCCTGGGTTCTTTGGTTTCTATCCTGGGTGGCCTGGGCGGCCAGCCCAACTCGGCGCCGCGCAGTGCCGGTGGGGGCGGCCTCGGCGGCCTGCTCGGTGGCAGCGGCATGGGTGGCTTGCTCGGCGGTTTGCTCGGCGGCCGTTAGAGTACCCGGAAATCATATAGAAAAGCCCCGGCCACATAACTGGTCGGGGCTTTTTCATGGGCTTGTCTTCGGGGGCTTTGGGCTATTCCGCCCCGGCGGGGCTAGGGTTGCCCCCTATGCCCCCAAGGGGGCCAGCAAGCTGCACCACGGTGGTGCCCGCATTGGCAAAGGAGCCACCGTGCTGCTCTACCGCATGGATCAGCTCGTAGTTCAGGGCTTCCTTGGCGTTGAGGTACTCGTCGTAATTGGTGGTGTTCACGAAATACTGCACGGTTACTTCCTTGGCCGTGGGCGTGAGGGCTGCAAACTTTACTTCGGGCTCGTCGGTCACCAAGGGGTGTGCCTTGATCACGGCGCGGGCGTCTTCCACGATGGCGCGCAGCTGCTCACTGGTCGTATGCTGACTCAAGGAAAGGGTAAAGCCCACGCGCCGGGCCGTGCGCAAGGACAGGTTGTCCAGGGGCTTGTCAATCATGCTTTTGTTGGGCACCGTCACGTAGCTTTTCTCGGCCGTGCGCAGGCGGGTACTCCGGAAGCCTACCTTCTCCACCGTGCCCGTAATGCCGCCCACCATCACCAGGTCGCCCACGGCAAAGGGCCGGTCGAGGAAGATGGTGAAGGAGGCAATCAGGTTTTCGAGGCTTTCCTTGGCGGCAAAGGCCACCGCCAGGCCGCCTATGCCCAAACCCCCGATAAGCGCCGTGACGTTGACGCCAAACACCCGGCTCAGCATCACCAGAAACGTGAGCGTGAGCACCAGCACCTTCAGTAGGTCTTTGGCGAAGGGAATCAGCTGGTTGTTGAGGCGCGACGGGGTGGCTTCGGCGCGGCGCTGAAATACCAGCACCAGAAAATCAATCAGGCGTAGTCCAATCCAGCCAATGCCCATGAACACGGCCAGCTGAAACAGCCGAAACAGCGCCACCTGCGGCCACGGCTCGTTGCGCGTCAGTTCGGAGCTGCGCACCGGGTAATCGAGTACCTGAAAGGCGAAGTAAGCCGTAATCAGGAAGATAACGATGGACAGCGGCTGAATGAGCAAAGCCTGAAACTGCTGTTCCGATACGCCCTCGGTACGCTTGCGAATGGCCCGGAATACCAGCTTGGAGAGCAGGCGGGAAAGCAGCGTTTTGAAGATGTAGCCAAACAGCAGAATGCCCGCGCACCACAAATACGCCGCTACGTCGTTGCCGAGAAACCGAATCCGCAGAATTTCCTGGAAAGTCATGGTTAGGGTATTGGGAACTCAGGATTTTAGGGATTTGGTTGGCGTTCTACTGAACAACGGTTAGTTAAACGCCACCCAAGCCTTTAAAATCCTAACTCCCTGTTATACTAATTGCCGCAAAGCCAGCTCGAAGGATTTCATGGCCAGACCGGTACGCTGCTCACCCTGCTGGCGGGTGCGGGCCAGGGCCGTGCGGATGATGTGTGAGGTGTCGCTGAAAATAGCCTCGTCGGTGATTTCGGCGTTGGTTTCCATCAGGTAGGCAAACACCCGAGCCATACCACAGTTGGCAATAAAATCGGGGATGACCGACACGTGCTGGTCGGCGTACTCGCCGGTGGGGCCGAAGAAGATTTCCGGGTCCTGGAACGGGACGTTGGCCCCGCAGCTAATCACCTCCAGCCCGGCCGCAATCAGCTGCTCTACCTGACCCTGAGCCACGAGGCGCGAGGACGCCGCCGGAATAAAGATTTCGGCCCCGCTGGTCCAGATCTGCTGGTTGATTTCCTCGAAAGAGAGCAGGTTGTCGGCCGTGAGGGCGTTGCCTTCGCGGCGCAGAAACAGCGCCCGGATTTCTTCGAACGAGAAGCCCTCGGGCTTGAGCAGCCCGCCGGCCCGGTCGATGATGCCGGTGATGCGCACGCCCTGCTGCGCTAGGTAGTAGGCCGCGGCGGCCCCTACGTTGCCCCAGCCCTGGATGATGGCGCGCTTGCCGGCCAGCTCTCCGCCCCACAGCTCGTAGTAGTGGCGCACAGCCTCGGCCACGCCGTAGCCCGTAATCAGGTCGGCCACGGTGTAGCGGCGGCGGCGGTCGGGGGTGAACTCCTCGTTCTCCACCACCTTGATGACGCCCTGGCGCAGCTGGCCTACCTTCTGAATCTTCTGGGGCTCGGTGGCGCGGTAGTGGCCGTTTACTACGCCTTCCTGCGGATGCCAGAGGCCATAGTCCTCCGTAATCGGAATCACGTCGTGAATTTCGTCCACGTTCAGGTCGCCGCCGGTGCCGTAGTAGCTTTTCAGCAGCGGAATCACGGCGCGGTACCAACGCTCCAGCACGCCGCGCTTGCGCGGGTCCTGCGGGTCGAAGTTGATGCCCGACTTGGCCCCGCCAATGGCCGGTCCCGAAACGGTAAACTTCACTTCCATCGTTTTGGCCAGGCTCTCTACCTCGCGCTTGTCCAGCCCTTTACGCATGCGTGTGCCGCCGCCGGCCGCCCCGCCCCGCAGGGAGTTGATGACGACCCAGCCTTCGGCTTCGGTTTCGGCATCTTTCCATTCAAAAACGATTTCCGGGCGCTTGTTTTCGAACTTGGCTAACAGGTCGCGCATGAGCAGCAGGGGGTAGGGTGGGTGGAGTAGAATTGCGCGCAAAGGTAAGCACGCCCCGCAAAGGCCGCCGATTCTGAATATTTTTGGATATTTTAACGCCCCTAGTCGCTATTTGTCATTCGTAAAGCTGCTTTTTGAGCAGGTCAGAGGAAATCTTTCAGGCATAACATTGGATAATCGGAACTTTGGGGGTAGTGTATAGCGTATTAACCATACTCAACTCCCCCCGCCTTTTCACACCGTCATTTTATATGAAACCATTGCTTTCTCGCGTCGAATCGAAGAAAGTAGATAAAGCTGCCGCGATGCTGAAGGTGCTGGCGCACCCCAAGCGTCTCGCCATCGTCGATCTGCTGGGTAAAGAAGACAAGCTCACCGTTACGGAGATATACCGCAACCTGGATTTGCCGCAGGCTATTGCCTCCCAGCATCTTATCACGTTGAAAGACCGGGGGATTCTGTCCTCCTTCAAGGTCGGCACCAAGATCTACTACTCCCTCTCAATTCCTAAACTGCTGGACGTTATCGACTCGCTCGAAGAGTGCTGCGATACGATGTAAGCCCGGGTAGCCCCGCTACCTAACGCAGAGAAGCCGCTGAGAAAGCGGCTTTTTTGTGCCCAAAAACGAGGGTGCCCCGCTTCTGCCAGCTGCAGAAACGGGGCACCCTCAAGTTATAGTCGGGGAAGCTTAGGCGGAAGTGGGCTGCTTTTCCAGATCGAACAGCTCCGACAGCACATCGATAAGCTGCTCGGCATCTTCGCGGCGGCAAACGGCTTTGAGCTGCAATACCCGCTGCTTCAGTACCTTCTGCATGAGGTTGCGGGTGATGTCGTCGAGGCGCTTGGCTTCCTCCGCGGAGAGCTTCTTCTGGTGGCGGTCCAGCTCTTCCTGGCGCAGCTGCTCCAGCCCGGCTTTCATCCGCTGAATCAGCGGGGAGACGAGCATGTCCTTAGCCCAGTCGGCGAGGCCGGCAATGCTTTCGGCAATGATGGCCCGCACGTGCGGCACGGCGGCCAGGCGCTGCTCCAGGGCGGCCGAGGCCTTGCTCTGGATAGCGTCGATGTTGTACACCAGCACGCCAGGCACCTGCTCTACCTCGGAGGCAATGCTGCGCGGGACGGAAAGATCAATGAAAAACTTGTAGCTCAGCACTTCCAGGCGCTCTACCAGTTCCCGGGTAAAGAACGGCTCGTCGCGGGCTATGCTGCTGATGATGACGTCGGCATCCTTCAGGCCTTCTACCAGCCGCTCGAAGTCAAGCACCTGCAGGCCGCACTCCTGGGCCAGAGCATCGGCCTTGCTGCGCGTGCGGTTGCAGATGGTCACGTTCTGGAACACCTTGCTGTCGCCGAGGTGGCGGCACACATCGGCCCCGATTTCGCCGAGGCCTACTACCAGTACGCGCGGGTTGGCTACGTCGGCGGTCAGTTCTTCTACCAGCTCCAGGGCCGCATAGGCGGTAGAAGCGGCGCCGTCGCGGAAGGAGGTTTCCTGCTGCACGCGCTTGTTGGTGAAGAATACCGTGTGCAGCAAGCGGTGTAGGAACGGCCCGGCTGCATCGGCATCAGCTGACCACTGGTAGGCCATCTTCACTTGGTTGCTGATCTGCAGGTCGCCGACTACCTGGGCATCGAGGCCCATGGCTACCTCAAATAGGTGCTGTACGGCCTCTTCGTAGGTGTTCAGCAGGTCGAAGTAGGGGTAGTACTCCGTGATGTCGGTATCGGTGAGGCCCTTGAGCTGGGCCAGCGCCTCAATGATGGCGGGGCTATGGTCGCGCTCAGACGCGTAGTAGACCTCCGTGCGGTTGCAGGTACTCAGCACGAGCAGGTCGGAAAGACCCAGGTCGTGGTGCAGGGTGTGCAGAAAATGGCGGCAGGCCGTCTCGTCCAACGCAATCAGCTCGCGGATGGCGAGCGGCGTTTTTTTGAAGGAAAGACTAATGGCCTTGAACGGGTGGAGCATAGCGCGGATTAGTGCGTATGGTAGGCGGCAAAATTACGGTACAATTAAGTAGTATGCTAACAGCCAATCCACCTAAGGGGTTCGGGGGAAGCACTGATGAAGCCTAATTCGTTGAAAAAGGCCTCTGCGCTGGAAAAGGATGATAAAAATCATGCATTTCCCTACTCGGCATCCCATCATTATGGGATGCCTGGGCGTTCGTAAAAAGTCAAAAAACCACCGGGCTGTGCCCACGAAGCCCGTACTTTCGTACCCCTACCTCACGCCGCCGTGCCTTGGGC
The DNA here is from genome assembly GCF_008271285.1 of Hymenobacter lutimineralis. Lineage (NCBI taxonomy): Bacteria > Pseudomonadati > Bacteroidota > Cytophagia > Cytophagales > Hymenobacteraceae > Hymenobacter > Hymenobacter lutimineralis. The sequence goes on from NZ_VTHL01000011.1 coordinate 27,729, forward strand.
TGGCGGCCACACCTCTCGTCTCTGCCCGTGCCCTCTCTGCCCATCTACGACCAGAAGTCCCGCATTAAGCTCGTCATTGTGGGCGTGGCGCTGTTTATCGGGGCCATTACGGTGATTTATACCAACCTGCTGGTGCAGCGCCTTTCGGAGCGGGAGCAGCAGCAAATTGACCTCTACGCCCGCACCCTGCGCTTCATGATCAGCTCGGAGGTAGACGATGCCAACACCAACTTCGTCTCCAATGAAATCATCGACGCCAACAAAACCATTCCCGTTATCCTGACCGATGGGGACGGCAACCCCTTGGATGCCCGCAACCTGACGATTCCGGCGCGGCTGTCGGAAGAAAAGCGCATTGCCTTTCTGCGGGAGGAAGTGGAGGAGATGAAGCAGCTGCACCCGCCCATTGTGGTGGAGCTGGGCGCCGGCCTGCGCAACTATATCTACTACCGCGACTCGGTGCTGCTGGGGCAACTGCGCACCTACCCGCTGGTGCAACTGGCCGTGATTACCTGCTTGAGTGTCATTGCCTACTTCGCCTTCAGCTACTCGCGGCGGGCCGAGCAAAACCGCGTGTGGGTGGGCTTGGCCAAGGAAACGGCCCACCAGCTGGGTACGCCGCTGTCGTCATTGATGGCCTGGCAGAGCTACCTGGCTGAGAGTGAGCGGTTCAAGGATGAGCCCATTGTGGAGGAACTCAGCAAGGATATCCGGCGGCTGCAGATTATTACGGAGCGGTTCAGTAACATCGGCTCGGTCCCCATTCTGAAGTCCGAAGACATTGCCACCACCACCCGCAACGCCATCGAGTACCTGCAAAGCCGGTTGTCGCGGAAAGTGGTGTTTACCATTCAGGACGACCTGCTGCCGGGCACCACAGCCCAGGTCAATGTGCCGCTATTTGACTGGGTGATTGAGAACATCTGCAAGAATGCCGTGGATGCCATGAATGGCAAGGGCAGCATCACGCTGCACCTGCGCCGTCCCGTGCGCAGCAAGCACCAGATTGCCATTGATATTACCGACACCGGCAAAGGCATTCCCAAAAGCAAAGTAGACCGGGTATTCCTGCCGGGCTATACTACCAAAAAGCGCGGCTGGGGGCTGGGACTGGCCTTGGCTAAGCGCATTATCGAGAACTACCACGAGGGCAAGCTCTTCGTGAAGTGGAGCGAAGTAGGCCGCGGCACTACTTTCCGGCTGATACTCAATGAGTAAATGAGAGAGTAGACAAAAGGAACTGTCATCCTGAGCAAAGCGAAGGACCTTATCCCGTGTAAACGACTTGTTCTACCGGGATATGGTCCTTCGCTTTGCTCAGGATGACAGTTCTATAAAACTTCACTCCTTCCCCCGGTTGGTAATTTCAACATAGCTGTTGCCGGTGACGGGACGGCCGTGGTGGGTGCCTTCCACGCGGCACATGCCCTCCCAGTAGCTCATGCCGATGCCCGCAAACAGCCGGAGCGTCAGCTCCTGATCGGCCATGACGGGGGTGATGGTGAGGTCGTAGCCCTGGCTGGGCACGCGCAGGCGCCACTTGCTGGGGTAGCGCCGTCGGGTGGTAGGGCTGGTCCAGTACTCCAGGGTTTCGAGCTGGAAGTCGGTGCCGGCCAGATGAGTGTTCTGGCCCTGGGGGCCGAAGTGGGAGCCGCCATCCACGGCTTTGCCGGTTTTCTTGTCGAACAGGTGGTAGGCCATCAGCTCTTCCCGGGGCTCGTCGAGCTGGATGCTGAACCAGTCCCAGCCAATGCCCTTGTTGGTGACGGAGTTGCAGTTCCACTGCCGGTCGTACCACAGTTCGCCCTCCACCTCGTGGGTTTTGCCATCGACCTCGATGGTGCCGGTGGCCTGGAGGCGGGGGTAGCTGTAGTAGCCGGCGCGGGCCACGTCGCCGTAGTTTTCGTAGCCGGTGCCGCCGTGTAGTAGAATGGGCTTGCTGGGCACGGTGCTGAGGTTGATGGCCTGACCGGGGTGCTGGGCCATGCGGGCCTGCAGCTGGTAGCGGCCTTCCTGCCCGGAAAGCGTCCATTGCTGGTCTTGCTTGGTCATGTGCAAAGCCAGGGGCAGGGTAGGGGCCAGGAGGGCGGGAAGCTTCTCTACTTTGTAGTCGTAGCGGAACTGCTGGGTTTTGGGGTCGGTGAGGGCGAAGTTCACCATCTGCCAGTCCTGCTTGCCGGTGAGGTTGAAGTGGAAGAAGACGTACTCCACCCCGAAGGTTTCGCCGGTAACCTTGTCGCGCAGGTGGCCGGTGAAATACCACCACTCCAGGGAATTGCGGGCGTGTACGGCTTCCTCATGGGGCAGCTGGGCCCGCTCCGTGAACACGTCGTACTTGTTAGTGGGCTTGAGGACGCAGCCCGAGAGGGTGCCTATAAATAGCAGGGTAGCCAGCAGCAGTTGTCTCATACTGCCGGAATAAGGGTTTTGGGGCGGGAAAGGTTTGGGATAAGCAGCTAGGGAGCCTCAAATACTTCGACAGAGTCTTCGGTAGGTCCGGCGCTTTCAGCCGCCGGGAATTGAACGGTAGACAAGCGGGGTGGTGGGGGCGGGGGAGCCAGCAGGCGCAGGGGGTAGCGCATTTCGCCGGCTTCCAGCGTCACTGGGGCTGGCTCGCCCAATACCCCGGCGTTAGGATCTGGCCGCAACCGTATCTCGGCCGTTTGCTCCGGGCGCAGCCGCCGGCCGATGTAGCCTTGAGTATACCCCTGTGGTGAAGTGTGGCCAACCGCATATAACAGGGAGTCGCGCAGCTGCTGCGGTAGCTTCAGCGTGAAGTGCCCCGTGGAATCGGATGTGGTGCGAAAGGAGGTATCGGCTAAGCTGATGATCAGCGCATCGGGTAGCGGGCGGCCGTCTGTTTTGTCTACCACCTTGCCCCTCACTAGCACGTAGTTGCCGTCAACCGTAACGGGCGAAGTCCGGAGCTGTAGGGGCAATGCGTCGGGCGTACCGCAACTGCTGAGTGTTATAGCTGCCGCAGCCACCCATTGTGTCCAGTTCCGGGCTGCGCGGCTAGCAGGCAAGGCCGGGGCATGCAACTGATCTGGCCGAAACCGGCCGCATACCTTTTCCGGCTGGTGCAGGGCTGCCAGTAGTTGCTCACTCGTCAACGAGGTGAAATCAACCACCGTCTTCTCGCAGGCGGCGCAATGGCGGCCACCAGCAGTTGGGGTCATACCTGCCCAGGGCTGGGCGCAGGGGATATTGATAGTAAGCATAAGTTAGGAAAGAGCTAGAAGAGTATTAGCGGCGGAATAGTTGGGTAACCCGCCACCACACCCCGCGTGGTGTATACCAATGAGGGAAGGCGCAGTAGCCGCCGGTTACCGTCGAATCCTTCATGATTACCCAATCCGCATAGAGTATGACAACGGCATCGGCCTGCAGAAATTGCGTAGCAGGTAAGCTCTGCGGTTGGTAGCCGATATAGGTGACAGTTATATATTCTACCGCTGATGAACCCTCAGGCAGAGCCAGTTCAAACTGTCCGGTATCATCGGTCAAGGTTCCCAGCACCGTACCTTTCAGTAGCACGGTTACGCCCGGCAACGGGTTACGTAGCGAGTCGACCACCGTCCCCCGCAGAATACGTGCGTCATGTTCCGAGTGTATTAAGCGTTTCGGCTGAACCGACGCTACCGGCTGCCACGACGGTGAAACCTGAACAGCTTGCTGGCTAAACGCCGGACGCGGAACAACCAGCACGCTGCCCACCCAAGCCACCGCTGCCGCCCAAAGGTGCCAGGCTCGCCGGTGCTGGCGAAGCGTTGGTCGCACCTGATCTGCCCGAAACCGCCCGCAACCACTGGGTTGCCCCTGCAGAAACGCCAACAGCTCCGCATCCGTCATGCGGGTGAAATCGACGACCACTTTATCACAAGCGGCGCAGTGGCGCCCTTGGGTAGCGGGCGTCATGGCTGCCCAGCTTTCGGGGCAAGGCGTCGGGACGGTGATAGTAGGCATAAAAGACACTAACTAAATGATATGAGTAGGCCACGCAATACGAACTTGGCGAATCAACTTGGTAGGGGGATATCAGTTGGTTGAAGCCGGTAGAAAAGCAATGCCTCCTAATACTGTGTCTTCAGTTTTCAGCTGCACTGAGGGAATTTCTATCGGTAAGCCCATGATTCTTACGCGCTGCACTCGTTTTATAAAACCAACCGTAGAGTAGCTGAGCGTGATTTTGCGTTTTGCTGTTAGCTGATCGGCTGGAATGAGGAGCTTAAAGGAGCCATCAGCCGCAGTTGATGTGCTCATGTTAGAGCCCACTATCAAAACTGTGACACCAGGAAGACCTTCGCGCGTGTCGGAGGCTAACACCCGCCCATGAACTAGCACTAGTGAAGCTGCTGAAGCTGTTACCTTCCTATTAGAAGAGGATTTTACCGGAGAATGATCAGCATATGTTTCTTCCGGCTGCTGCCCCAATTGCGAAACCGGCGCCTGGGCCCGGGCGCTGCTGGCTACCACCTCACTTAACCCAAGCGCCAGCGCAACGGCCGCCAGCCACCGCCGCCACAACGAAGATTCTACTGGTACTAGCAACGGGCGGTTAAGTTGCTGGGACGTGAACCGGCCACAGCTGGTGCTTGGCTGCCGGTGTAGAAAAGCCAGTAGTTCCGCGTCGCTCATGCGGGTAAAGTCGACCACCACTTTGTTGCAAGCGGCACAATGGCGTCCTTGATTGTCGGGTGTCATGGCGGCCCAGCTTTCATGGCAGGGCTGAGGGACGGTGAGGGTAGGGCGGGCCGGCATAGCAAGAGGGCAGATGGACTATAAGCAGATGCCCAACCCAGCTCGATTCCATAAGCAGGCCGCCCTATTTCCTGCAACAGCCAACTGAACTTACCTATCGGCTATGCGCCGGATACCGCGCCCCGCCGCATTATTCTCTATCTTTTGGGCCTGAAATTCCCTCACCCCATCTACCAGCCCCTACACCCACATTGTCTACTCCGCTTCTTCCCACGCGTACCAGCGGCCTGTTCCGCCGCAAATCCCTCACGGATCTGCTGTCCAACCCGCCGGCTGATGAGGACCTGCACGGCTCCCACCCCGGCGAGCATGGCCTGGCCCGCCACCTCACCGTGCGCGACCTGACCTCCCTGGGCATTGCCGCCGTTATCGGGGCGGGCATCTTCAGCACCATTGGCAATGCCTCCCACGACGGCGGCCCGGCCGTGTCGCTGCTGTTTGTGTTCACGGCCATAGCCTGCGCATTTTCGGCTTTGTGCTACGCGCAGTTTGCGGCCACCATTCCGGTTTCGGGCTCGGCCTATACCTACGCCTACGCCTCCTTCGGGGAGCTGGCTGCCTGGATTATCGGCTGGGCGCTGATCATGGAGTACGCCGTTGGCAACATCGTGGTGGCCATATCCTGGTCTGATTACTTTACCGGGCTACTCTCGGGGATAGGCGTGAATGTGCCTGTTTGGCTTACGATGGGCATGCAGAGCGCCCACAAGTACTACAACGAAGTGCTGGCGCTGATGCAGGCCGGCCAGCCCCTGCCCGCGGCCGAGTCGGCGCAGATGGTGGGCTACCACGCCTGGAGCACCGCCCCGGAGCTGTTCGGCGGCCTTCGCTTGGTTATCGACCTGCCTGCTGGCCTCATCACCCTGCTCATTACGGCGGTGGTGTACATCGGCATCAAGGAATCCAAAAACGCCTCCAACCTGCTGGTGCTGCTCAAGCTGATTGTGGTGGCCACCGTTATCGGGGTGGGCGTGTTCTACGTGAACCCGGCCAACTGGAGCCCGTTTGCCCCCAACGGCATCGGCGGCGTGCTTAAGGGCGTGTCGGCGGTGTTCTTCGCCTACATCGGTTTCGATGCCATCAGCACTACGGCCGAGGAATGCAAGAACCCGCAGCGCGACCTGCCCCGGGCCATGATTTACGCCCTCATCATCTGCACCGTGCTCTACGTCATCATCACGCTGGTACTCACCGGCATGGTGAGCTACACGGAGCTGGGCGTGGGCGACCCGCTGGCCTTCGTGTTCCAGAAAGTGGGCCTCAACTGGCTGGCCGGCGTAGTAGCAGTGAGTGCCATCTTCGCCATGGCCTCGGTGCTGCTGGTGTTCCAGATCGGGCAGCCCCGCATCTGGATGACCATGAGCCGGGACGGGCTGCTGCCCCCGGTGTTTGCCAAGGTGCACCCGCGCTTCCACACACCCTCGTTCAGCACCATCGTCACGGGCTTTTTCGTGGGCGTGCCGGCCATGCTGTTGAACATGGACCTGGTAATTGACCTGACCAGCATCGGCACCTTGTTTGCCTTTGCGCTGGTGTGCGGCGGCATCCTCATCATCGACCCCTACGGCCGCTCCGATGCTCGCTTCAAGGTACCCTACATCAACGGGCAATTCCTGACGCCGCTCATCATGCTCATCGGGCTGGGCCTGCTGTTTGCCTACAACCAAGCCGGCCTGCGCGAGTTTGGCAGCGCCGTGCGCGGCGACGGGGGCTACGAGGAGTTCCGTCACTATATTCCTATGCTGGTGTTCATCGTGTTCTGCCTGGCGCTGGCTTGGCTGTCGTTCCGCAAGAAGCTGAGCTTGCTGCCCACGCTGGGCTTGCTCACCAACCTCTACCTGATGACGCAGCTGGGCATCAACAACTGGCTGCTGTTCTTCGGCTGGTTGATTATCGGGCTGGCCTTGTACTTCAACTACGGCTACAAACACTCCAAGCTGGGTTTGAAAAACCGCCCGGTGGCTAGCTAAGCCGAAACAGATTTTAGATTATCTTGAACCCGTCCGGCTTCTACACTTGCGTAAGAGCCGGACGGTTTTTTTATGCTATCCTCTTCATCTTCCGGCCGGTCTGTTGAGCGGGAGCGGCTCCTGGCTCTATTGGCCTATACCAAAGAAAGCGTACGATTACGGACGGTTCCGGTAGCCGATGTAACGCACCATCCTTTTCACGTGTTGGAGGCACAGCTCGACGGACTTCCCGGGGTATGGCTCAATACGAAGGGCCCGGGCTTAGCTTCCGGAATCAGCCCGAACGCGGAGGTTTGGTTACGGGTGGAACGGCTGAAAGAACAGGCCCCGCCCCCGATTGCCGATCTTCAGCTGGCAACCCTCACGGAACTGCACAACGACCCAAGCCGGCCACCTCAGCTAAAAAACGAACTATCCGCTCAAACAGCTCTGCGGCTTGGTTTACTGCCCCCCGAAGCCGCCACCGCCGTCGGCTACGACCCCTTGGTGCCGGTGTCCATCAGGCGTTTGGCGGCAGCACCTCTTCTTGAGTCGGCGCTGAGTCAGTACACAAAGCAGCAGTGGCAGCCCTGGGCGCTATCCGAAACCCAACGTCGCCGTACCATAAACTGGTACTCGCGCCTTTATGCGCTCAAGCAGCAGCTCGAAGGTGGCCTGAGTGAAACCGCTCTGGAACTAGTATGGGGGATGGGTGTAACCGTCTGGCAAACAGGCATGTCAGAAGTGCGCTACCCTCTTCTGACACGTCTGGTAGAACTGACGCTAAATCCCGACGATATGGCGCTGGAAGTTCGCCCGCGGCAGCTGCCAAGCCGGCTGGAGCTGGATGCGTACGTGGCGCTGGATGTGGCGGGACTTGCCCAGTTGGAGCAAGGTAGCCGCCCACTGTTGGAAAACGAGCCTTATCTGTCGCCTGCGGAGCCCTCCAGCTACGAAGCCGTGCTCCGACTGGCGGCGGCAGTCCTTGACGCCCAAGGGCGTTACCTGCCCGATGATGCGCCTAATGCCGCCCGGTTGCTGCCCCGGGCTACACCCCAACTTCAGGTTACTGATACCTGGGTACTGTATGCCCGTCCCCGTAGCAATAACGTCTTGTTGCAGGACCTTGATGCCTTACATGCCCAGGTGGAGCGGCCGGCGGCTGAGCTGCCCGCTGCAGTAGCTGCACTAGTGCGGAACCCAGCCACTTACCACACCCATAACGTGCTGCCCTCTTTCCGCGGTTTATCCCTGGTGGGTGAGCCGGCCCCGGGCAGCAGTGTCCAGGAGCTGTACTTTCCGTTGCCATTCAACGATGAGCAGGTACGCATCGTGCAGCTCTTGGAGCATGCTCCGGGTGTGGTGGTACAAGGACCGCCGGGTACAGGCAAGACACATACTATAGCCAACGTCATCTGCCACTACCTGGCACTGGGCCGGCGGGTACTCGTCACCTCCATGAAGGACCCTGCGCTGGCCGTGCTACGTGACAAGCTGCCGGTCACCGTACAGCCCCTGGCCATCAGCCTGCTAACCAGTGAGCGGGAGGGCCTGAAGCAATTTGAACACGCGGTGCAGCGCATCGCCGAGGAGGTTCAGCGTCTGGACCCTGCCGCTACAAACCGCCGCGTTGAGGACCTCGTTACGCAGCTGGATGCCTGCCACAGTCAGTTGGCTTACATTGATCGGCGTATTGGGTACTGGGGACAGCAGAATTTGCAGGCGTTGGAACTGGATGGCGAACCGGTGGAGGCCCGGGAAGCGGCCCGGGAAGTGGTGGCAGCGCTGGATGTGGCTGAGTGGCTGCCGGATGATCTGCAGTGCACGCCCGCCTTCCGTCCACAATTTGATGACACACACATAACGGCTCTGCGCGCCGCACGGTGTAAGGTAGGAGCCGATTTGCCGTACCGCATGGTGCAGCTGCCTGAGCTGGCGGAGCTACCAGAAATTCCTGAGCTATTGCGTACTCACCACGAGCTTTGCCGCTCCCTGGCCCTACAAGCGGCGGTGGCCTCCGGTGCCCTGCCTCCGCTGTCGGTGGGCTCCAACCCGCTGGAGCAGGTAACGGAGGCCCTGGCCCAGATAACGCAGGTGCAGCACCAGCTACAGGTTACGGCTGCGCTGCCGTGGCTTGCCGTTCAATGGCAACGGCTTGATGACGCGCAGCACGGTGACTTCTATGAATTATTGGAGGAGTTAGGTCAGGACCTGCGGACCGCGGTGGCCAAGCGGCAGGCTTTTGTAGCCCGCCCGGTGCGCCTGCCCTATCAGGCCGAACTTGACGAAGAATTGCTAGCCGCCGTAGGCAACCTGGCGCAGGGCTTTCGACCCTTCGGGCTGACTGGCTGGTTTGGTAAAACCACGCAAAAACAGCGTCTGGCAGAAATAAAAATACTTACGGGCGCTCCTGCCACGTCGGCCGATTGGGAGCATGTGGAGCAATTTCTGCTGCTGTTGCGACACTTACATGAGTTGGTTATCCGCTGGAATACGCTGGCCGCTGAGCTGGCGCTGCCACCACTGACCACGGCCGAGCCCGTGCCTGCCTTGCAAGAGGCACTTCGATACTACGAAAGATACGAGGAACTAGGCGCCATTCAGGCGGCTGAAGCTAGCCTGCGGGACACCCTGCAGCAACTGCTGCCCACATGGGCGCCAGCGCGGGCTGCAAAGCTACTGCCGGCCACGCTGGCTGCGGCGGCTGAGCTACTCCAGCAACACCAGCTGCGGCTGCATTCCGAAGCAGCTTGGACTGAACGCGAGCAGTATACCCAGGCCTTGCAGGGTGCCTCTGGTCCCATTAGTGAAGCATTACGGCATTTTTTTAATACGATTCTGGGCCAGCCCGCTATTACCGATGCTGAGCTAAGGGAGCAATGGGCCGCGCTTGCGCAGGAGCTGCGGCGCGTACACGAGTTGCGCGAGTGGCTGGACACGGTTACAGTAGTTACCGAGCGTATTGCCTGCTCCGGGGCGCCCCGGTGGGCCACCCAGCTACGCGAACAGCCCGCCACCGGCCCTACCGATGCCCTCCTGCCCGCTGACTGGCAGCGACGTTGGCGGCTGCGCCGGCTCAATAACCACCTTTGCGCCCTGGATGCCCGCGCGGAGCTTCAACAGCTGGCTGCCGACCGTGAGCGAACGGAAGCGAAGCTAGCACGTGCTTACCATGAAATCATAGAGCAGAAAACCTGGCTGCAACTGGCGCTGAATGCCACCCCCGAGGTACGCAGTGCCTTACAAGCCTACCGTAATGCCGTTGTGAAAATAGGGAAGGGAACCGGCAAGAGCGTAGGCCGCTATCGGCACGACGCACGGGCCGCCGCTCTGGTTGCCAACGCCGCAATTCCCTGTTGGATTATGCCGCACTACCGGGTGTCTGAGTCCCTGCCAGCCGAATTGGGGGCCTTCGACCTGGTAATTATCGATGAGGCCTCGCAGTCGAACCTCCTGGCACTGCCCGCACTGCTACGGGCGCGCAAAGTACTCATCGTGGGCGACGATAAGCAGGTGGGGCCCGGCTTCAGCGGGCTTACCCAGGAAAAGGAAAACGAGCTCATGAACCGGTTCCTGAACACGCAGCCGAGCTTGTACCGGCCGCAGCTTTCGCCCAGTCATTCTATTTACCAGCTGTTTCAGGTGGTTTTCTCCGACTCGCAGCTGCCGTTGCGGGAGCATTTCCGGTGCGTTGGCCCAATTATCGAGTATTCCAAACGCGAGTTTTATGAGCACAGGCTGAATCCCTTGCGGCTGCCAAAGGCTTCCGAGCGACTGGATCCGCCTCTGGTAGACGTGTTGGTGGAGGATGGAATACGAACGGGCGACACCAACCCGGCTGAGGCGCGCTTTATCGTGGCCGAAATTAAAGCGCTGGTAGCAGACCCGTTGTTTGCCGGGCGCTCCATCGGGGTGATTTCGCTGCTGGCCGACAAGCAGGCGCAACTGATCTGGGTGGAGCTGGAACGAGAAATTGGTTTGGAAGCCATGTTGCATCACCAAGTGGCCTGCGGCGACGCACACACCTTTCAGGGCAAGGAGCGCGATATTATATTTCTGTCGTTGGTGGTGTCGGGGAAGCCGAAGGCGCTGGGGCATAAAGACGACGAGCGGCGCTTCAACGTGGCCGCATCACGGGCCCGGGACCGAATGTACCTGGTACGGAGCGTAGACGTTGAGGACCTGAGCCCCGCTGACCAGCTGCGGCGTAAGCTGCTGGCTCATTTTGTGAGTCCCTATACCCAGGACGAGCATCAGGTAGGCAGTTTGCGCACGCAGTGTGAATCGGAGTTTGAGCGGGAGGTGTATGATTTCCTGACGGAGCGGGGCTACCGGGTACAGCCTCAGGTGAGGGTAGGACAATACCGTATCGACTTGGTAGTAGAAGGTGAAAACGACCAGCGGCTGGCCGTGGAGTGCGACGGAGACCAATACCATGGTCCTGACCGGTGGTTCGATGACTTACGGCGGCAGCGGGTGTTAGAGCGGGCCGGCTGGCGCTTTTGGCGCTGTTTTGCCTCTGCCTGGGTGCGTTGGCGGTCAGAAACGGAACAGAGCCTGCTGCTGCACTTGGCTGAGCTGGGAATAAGGCCCACAACGAAAGGGAGTGCCCCTAGCAGCCACGTTCTGGCTCGTCGTTACGTGGCATTCCCAGATTTACTGCAGGCACCACCCGCGGTTTCGCTGGCAGCCGAGACCCCGCCCCGCCAGTTGCCCTTGACCTTTCCACCGCTCTTCGAAAACTGACTTTCATTGCCCTAAATCTGCAGGTGAATTCTGCCCCTGAACGGGGCTACACACGAGCCTCCTATTTAAAATCTGCTGCGCCCTCCATAGCCGACAAAATTATGCTTCCACCCGGCGAAACCATCCTGCTTACCCTGCGCCTGGCTGGCTCCATTCCGGCCCGCGCCGGCCGTGAGTTGCAGCAGCAGCGCATAGCCGCCCAGGAAGCCGCCCGCACGGCTGCCACCCCCGAAGCCGCTCAGGCTACCACCCGCCGCGCCGACAAACGCTTCTTCGCCGACTTCGACGCGCTTCTGGATGCAGCCACAGTGGGCGGCATCTACCTGGAAAAGGAGAAAATTGCCGAAGCCGTGGCCGGGGAGCTGCTGATGCTGGAGGAGCAGGGCCTGCGGGTGCCGTGCCTGGTGCAAACCACCAACCACGTCCATGCGGTGCTGCATCTGCCGGCCAGCTCGAACCTGTCCCTCTACAAAGCCCTGGAACTGCTGCACCAGCGCACCACTGCCCAGGCCCGCCGCCTGCTGCGCGGCCAGCTTCCGCCCGAAGCCGATTTCTGGCAAACGGGCTTCCACGTGCTGCCCGTGCTGAACGGCCTTGAGCTGGCCCGCATTCGGCAGTACTTGCTGGCTCACCCCACGCGCCTCCACTTGCCGGCCCGCTGCCACAACTGGCCCTACATGTATGATGCCGCGCTGTAAGCACAGGCAGCTAGTAGAAGGCACCCGCCAACCCGCTACCCCCAGGCACCGCGTATGTACGGCTGATGCTAAACGTTCAATTACTGGGGGCAGCGGCAGTCAGCCTGCTGGGTTTGGGCCCGGTAAACGCTGTGACCCGGGCTGCTCCGGTTCCTCCCGATTCCCTGCGCCTCGGCTCCGACCGGCTCATCGGCTACACCTTCGCCAACGACGCCTATTTCCGCACGGACTACTACTTCACCCAGGGCATGACGGGCACCTCGATACACCCCGCCCTGGCCCGGTTGCCCACCCACCACCTGCTGCGTCTGGGGCGGGCCAAGGGCACTGAGTATTTCGGTGTGCGGGTGCATTACGATGGATTTACGCCCCTGCGCATTCAGGATGCCTTTATTCGGGTGGGCGACCGGCCCTACGCTTCTTACCTCTACGCCGATTTCTTTCGAACTCTCAACCGGCCCACCCGCCACCTGCGCCTGACTACCGGGCTGCAATTGGGCGTGATTGGGCCAGCTGCCGGAGCCAAAGGATTTCAAACCAAGCTGCACAAATGGCTAGGTGCTCCCACGCCGCGCGGCTGGGACTACCAGATTCAAAACGACCTGGTGCTGGGCTATATGGGTCGCCTCGAAGGACGGCTGGCTCATGTAGGCCGGGCTGTGGAGCTCATCGGTGGTGCCACCGCCAGCCTTGGTACCCTGCGTACCTATGCTGGCGCCGATGCCCGCCTTCGTGTAGGCTTGCTCAATCCTTATTTCGCGAACCTGGGCGTGAGCAGCCGCGCAAATCGTCAGCAGCTGCGCCGCGTTCAGCTATACACTGAAGCGCGTCTTGAAGGCCGCGTCGTAGGCTATGATGCTACCCTGCAAGGTGGCCTGCTCCGCCGTGATAACCCCTACGAGCTGCCTGCCCAAGCCATCAGCCGCACGGTGGCCATTGGCACCGGTACCCTAGGCTTGGGCTACGCCGGTGTGCGGCTGGAAACCTCCGCCTTCTGGATTTCCCCGGAGTTTGCAGGAGCCCGCTCCCATAAATGGACGCAGTTCAGCTTGTTGGTGGGGTTTTAGGGAATGAAGAAAGAGAAATTGGTACAGCCCGCGCCAAGCCAAGCCGCGTACTCATTCTTCATTACTCTCCGATTCTCACTTCGCTCGGTTGATGATGAATACGCTGAGCAGGATAATGGCCATGCCCAGCAGGTGCCAGCCGTTGATGGTTTCGCCATCAAGTACGCCCCAGGCCAGCGCCATCACGGGCACCAGGTAGGTGTTGGACGAAGCAAACAGGGCCGTAGACTGCTGAATGAGCTTGTTGAATAAGATCATAGCCACGGCGGTACTCATGGTAGCCAGCAAGGCGATGTAGCCGAAGGCCGTCCAGGCGCCGGGCACGTGCTGGAGCTTGTACAGGAACTGGGTGCCCAGCAGTAGATACAGCACCGCCGGGCCCCCGATGAGCATGAGCAGTAGCGCCGTGACAGCCACCGCCGGAATGCCGTGGAAGTGGTGCTTGATCATGTTGATACTCACCCCGTAGCCCACGGTGGCCAGCACAATATAGAGGCCGTACCAGGCATTGCCCTCGCCAGTGGGCGTGGCCGTGCCGCCACTGCCGCCCAGCGCAATAAGCACGACGGTGCCCAGCAAGCCCACCCCAATACCCGCCAGCCGCAGCCCTGTTATGCGCTGCCCGAAAAACAGGGCGCCCATTAGCAAAGTGAAAGCCACGGTGAGGGCGTTGAGCACGCCAGCTAGGCCCGAGGCCATTTTGGTTTCGGCGTAGGCAAACAGGAAGGCCGGTAATAGCGTGCCAATTACGCCGCTCAGCAGCAGCCACTTGAACCGACTGCGCTCCACTTGCCGCACGTGGCGCAGGGCAAACGGCAGCAGAATAAGGGCAGCTACCGTCACGCGGGTGGCGCCCAGCTCCAGGGCCGAAAACACTACCAAGCCTTTTTTCATGAGGATAAAGGACGTGCTCCAGATACCGGCCAATAAGATAAGCAGCCCCCAGGCCGAGGCCGGCACGCGGTGGGGTGGGGGAGAGGCTACGGGCGTATTTTCGGGCGCAACGGAAACGGCCGGCGCGGGGGTATCAATAGGCATAGCGGCAGTAGAAAGCAGGAGAGGCAAAACGCCTGTCATCCTGAGCAGAGCGAAGGACCTCATTACGCCTGAACACAAATTGTTCTAACGCGATAAGGTCCTTCGCTTTGCTCAGGATGACAAATGGATAAAGAGACTTTAAGGTTACCCCACCAGCATCGGCTCGGCAGCAATGATTTCGTCCATGATGGCGTGGATTTCCGTGGGGTCGTTGCTGTCTACCAGGCGGGTGCGCCACTGGCGGGCACCTTCCAGGCCACGGAAATACTGAGCGTAATGGCGGCGCATCTCAAACACACCGGCCCGCGGGCCCTTCCATTCCAGGCTCTTGTCGAAGTGAAAGCGGCAGGCCTGCACCCGCTCTTCCACGGTGGGCGGGGGCAGCAGCTCGCCGGTGGCCACGTAGTGCTTTACTTCCCGGAAAATCCAAGGGTAGCCAATGGCGGCGCGCCCAATCATGACGCCATCCACGCCGTAGCGGTTCTTATACTCCACGGCTTTCTGGGGCGAGTCGATGTCGCCGTTGCCGAAGATGGGAATCCGGATGCGGGGGTTGTTCTTGATGGCCGCAATCAGGCGCCAGTCGGCCTCGCCCTTGTACATCTGCACGCGGGTGCGGCCGTGCACCGTGAGGGCCTCAATGCCGATATCCTGCAGGCGTTCGGCTACTTCCTCCACGTTTTTGGTCGCCTCATCCCAGCCCAGGCGGGTTTTTACCGTCACGGGCAGGTGGGTGGCTTTCACCACGGCCTCCGTCATCTGCACCATCTTGGGAATGTCGCGCAGCAGGGCCGCGCCAGCGCCGCGGCAGGCTACCTGCTTCACCGGGCAGCCATAGTTGATGTCGATGAGGTCGGGGCCAGCTTCAGTGCTGATACGGGCACACTCGCCCATGGTGTCCACGTCGGAGCCAAACAGTTGAATGCCGATGGGCCGTTCGTAGTCGAACACGTCGAGCTTCTGTCGGCTTTTGGCCGCGGCCCGAATCAAGCCTTCCGAAGAAATGAATTCGGTGTACATCAAATCGGCACCGCCCTGCTTGCACACGGCCCGGAATGGGGGGTCGGACACGTCCTCCATGGGGGCGAGCAAAAGCGGGAAATCGGGCAGGGCAATGTTGCGGATGTGTACCACGGCAGGCTATTCTAGTATTTTGCGCAAATTTACGACTATATCAGGGTCTTAGGGTCTTGGCTGACGTTCTTGCGTAAAGACGTTGCACGGCATCCCGGCCCCCAGAATCCTAAGCCTCCAAGACCCCGAACACATATGAAAGGTTTCGTTTCCAGCCGGCTACACCCCTTGCTCGCCCTGCTGCTGCTGGTGGGGCTGATGCTGGCGGCCGTGTGCCTGGCCACGTTTCTGATTGCCGTGGTGGCCAGTATTTTCTTTCACATCAGTGTGTTTGAACTGGGTGCCGTAACGCAAAACCCCGGTAATAACCCCCACGGCTGGAGCGTGCTGATGTTGTCGCAAGGCCTGCTGCTGTTTGTGGGCTTTGCCGGGGCAGCGCTGGCACTGGCGTCTATTCAGGGGCGTAGCTGGGCCAGCTACTTTGCGCCGCGCCGCCCGGTGCCCGCGTGGTGGCTGCTATTGGCAGCCGCCATCATTGTGCTGAGTTTGCCGGCCATGTCGGGGCTGATTGCCTGGAACGCCAATGCGCAGTTCCCCGCGTTCATGCACGAGTTTGAGGTGTGGGCCCGCGACAAGGAAACCCAGGCCCAGGACCTGACGCAGTACCTCACCCAGTTTACCTCTACGGGCCGGCTGCTGGTGGGCCTGCTGGTTATTGCGGTGGTGCCGGCCATCAGTGAGGAGTTGGTATTTCGGGGCGTGGTGCAAAAGCAAATTATTCGCTTGTTTGGCTCCTACCACGCGGGCGTGTGGCTGTCGGCCTTTCTGTTCAGTGCCATTCACATGCAGTTCTTTGGCTTTGTGCCGCGCCTGGTGCTGGGCGTGGTGCTGGGCTACCTCTTCGCCTGGAGCGGCAACATTCTGGTGCCCATGGCCGCGCACTTTGCCCAGAACGCCGTGCAGATTCTGCTCCTCTACGCCCAGCAGCGCGGCACCCTGAGCGCCACGCTGGACCCCGACTCGACGGAGGCTTTGCCCTGGCCCTGGATGCTGCTCTCCGCCGTACTCACGCTGGGCTTGCTGCGGCTGGCCTACCAGAAGTTTGGCTATACCGGGGCGCCCGTGGTGAGCCATACGCTCACGGGTGAAGGCTTGCTGGTGGGCGGCAGTACGCCCCCCCTGGGCCACACCCTCACCAGCCACGGGGTGGAGCCAGCGCCCCGGCCCCAGGCACCGCTTTAGCGCCTGCTTTTTCTGTTTCCGCCTCTACACCTCGCTCCCGCTTGCCCGACTCTCCCGCTCCCGCCCCTTCTGCTGCTTCCGAGAAAAAGCCCATGTCCAACCTGGCGCAGCGCCTGCTCTATGGGGTGCTGGGTGCCATTGTGCTGCTGTTCTGCATCTGGTACAGCGCCTGGACGTTTGCCTTGTTTTTCGGCCTAGTGCAGATGCGGATGCTCTGGGAGTTCTACCGCATGATGCGGGAAGTCGGCTACAAGCCAGCCGCGCTGCTGGGAGGAGCCTTAAGTCTGGGGCTTTTTGGGGCCATTCATTACGTAAACAGTGTTTACCACTATGCTGGGGTTGAGCGGGCTGGAACCATCTACCCGATGGGTGCCGCTGAGGTCTGGTTTGATGCGTTGCCCATTGCAAAAGGGGTTTTGTATGGAATAGGGTTGCTGCTGCCCACCATCCTCATCCTGCGGGAAATGCTGGCCTGGCCACGGGAAAATCAGCAGCTGGCCCCGTTTGCCAACGTGGGCGTGGCCTTGCTGGGGCTGCTGTACGTGAGCCTACCCATGAGCCTGCTGAGCGTGCTGGCCTTCGATGCGCACGGCTACGACTACCGCCGCATTTTCGCGCTGCTGTTCCTGGTCTGGTCGTCGGACATTGGGGCGTACGCGGCGGGCAAAACCTTCGGGCGGCACAAGCTGGCGCCTAAGATTTCGCCCGGCAAAACCTGGGAAGGGGCCGTGGGCGGCTTCCTCATTACCCTAGCTACGGGCTGGGCATTGGGCTACCTATTGCCCGAGTTGCCACTTACCTACCGGCTGGTCGTTGCCGGCGTGGTGGCCGTGTTTGGGCCCATTGGTGATCTGGCAGAGTCCATGCTTAAGCGTAGCGTGGGCGTAAAAGACTCGGGCCGCATCCTGCCCGGCCACGGCGGCCTGCTCGACCGGTTCGACGCCTTCCTGTTTATTCTGCCGGTACTGGCTTTGCTGCAGTTGCTGCTGGGGTAGCAAGGCGCGGCCGTAGTTACTGAGGCGGCTTCGGCATAGCTGGATACCGGGCAAAAGCGGCGGGCGTCACATCCAAGCGGTAGCGGTCCGCGTATGGCATAAACTGCTACCTTTGGCGTCTTAAATTCCGTTGGCGTTGCCGGGCAAACTTCCACCCTTGCCGCTGCAGCGCCATTTCTACCCACCCTCACCCTTATTTCTTACCCGTATGGCTGCCACCACGGTGTACAAAGAACCCGCCCCCCGCGTCGATGCCGAAAACCCGCTGGAATCCATGATGTCGCGCTTCAACGTGGCCACGGAAATCCTGGGCCTCGACGAAGAAACCTACAACGTCCTGAAAGCACCCGACAAGCAGGTAATCGTGCACATTCCTGTGACGATGGACAACGGCAAGGTGCGCGTATTTGAAGGCTACCGTGTGGTGCACAACACCATTCTGGGCCCCTCGAAAGGCGGTATCCGCTACGATAAAAACGTACACCTCGACGAGGTGAAGGCCCTGGCGGCCTGGATGACGTGGAAGTGCGCCGTGGTAGACATTCCCTACGGTGGTGCGAAGGGCGGCATCATCTGCGACCCAACCACCATGAGTGCGGGGGAAATTGAACGAATGACGCGGGGCTATACCCTGGCGATGAAAGACGTCTTTGGCCCCGACCGCGACATTCCGGCTCCCGACATGGGCACCGGTCCGCGTGAAATGGCGTGGCTGATGGACGAATTCTCCAAAACGGTAGGCGCTACCTCGCCCGCCGTGGTGACGGGCAAACCCCTGGTAATGGGGGGCTCTTTGGGCCGCACCGAGGCTACCGGCCGCGGCGTGATGGTATCGGCGCTGGCCGCCATGAAGAAGCTGGGCATGGACCCTAAAACGGCTTCGGCCGCTGTGCAGGGCTTCGGTAACGTAGGCTCCTGGGCGGCTAAGCTGCTCTGCGAGCAGGGCGTGAAAATAAAGGCGGTATCCGACGTGAGCGGGGCCTACTGGAACGATAAAGGCATCAACATCGACGAGGCCATTGCCTACAAGAATGCCCACAAAGGCCGGCTTGATGGCTACACCGGCGCCACGCTGATGGAAAACGCCGACGACCTGCTGCTGGCCGACGTAGACGTGCTGGTGCCCGCCGCCGTGGAAGACGTAATTACGGAGCACAATGCCCACGACATCAAGGCCCGCCTGATTGTAGAAGGCGCCAACGGGCCTACCTCAGCTTCGGCCGACCCTATCATCAATGAGAAGGGTATCATGGTGGTGCCTGATATTCTGGCTAACTCGGGTGGGGTAACGGTATCCTATTTCGAATGGGTGCAAAACCGCCAGGGCTTCAAGTGGACGGAAGAAATGGTAACCGAGCGGGCCGACCGGATCATGTCTGACGCCTTCGAGAAGGTGTACCAGACCAGCCAGAAGTATAAGATTCCGATGCGCATTGCTGCCTACGTAGTAGCCATTGACAAAGTAGCCCAGACCTACAAGTACCGCGGCGGCTTCTAAGCAGCTCCGGTACCGATAAATTTCTTTGTGTATAGCCCGGGCCCCATGGCTCGGGCTATATTTGTACGCTGCGGTAAGCTAAACCCGGAATTACCCCGTACACCCAACCTCGGCAGGACTTGCCCCGTTTCCTGAATTGACGACCGACGCGCCGCACGAAGCGGGCCCGGCGCAAATCAACGCTCTATGAAGATCCATAAAGAAGGACGACGTATTCTGTTCTTTACCCTGCTGGCTTTGCTGGCCGTGAATCTGCTGCTATTCCGCTACAATGCGCAAAACGACGGATTCAACAAGGTATTCGCCGTCATCTCCGTGCTGGTGTTTTTGATCCTGCTGCAGTTTTTCCGCAGTCCGGCCCGGCGGCTGTTTACCCACGAAGATCTGGTAATAGCGCCGGCGGATGGGAAAGTGGTGGTGATTGAGGACGTACACGAGCCCGAGTATTTCGACGATGTGCGCAAGCAGATCAGCATCTTCATGTCGCCCATCAACGTGCACATCACCCGCAATCCTATTTCGGGCATCGTGCGCTATTTCAAGTACCACCCCGGCAATTACCTCGTAGCCTGGCACCCCAAAAGCAGTACCAAGAATGAGCGGACCACGGTGGTGGTAGAATCGGAAGCCGGTCCGTTTGTGCTGTTCCGGCAGATTGCCGGCGCTATGGCCCGCCGTATTGTGTGGTACGTGAATGAGGGCGATGAAGTAAGCCAGGGCGAAGAGTTCGGCTTTATCAAGTTTGGCTCCCGCGTGGATATTTTCGTTCCTCTGGATACCGAGGTGAAAGTACAGATCGGCGAAAAGGTAAAAGGCGGGCAAACCATCATTGCCCAACTGAAAACCAACGCCCCCAGCTTGTTCTAAGCTTTCAGATAGGCTTTAAAACAACCCGGCCACTCCTACTAAGGAGTGGCCGGGTTGTTTTAAAGCAGGGCCCGCTAGAGTTGGTAGTGCAGCAAGGCCATGCCATCGGGCCAGGTGCGCGTGTGTAGCAGCCTGGTTGGCTGCAGGCGGAGGCCCGGCTGCCAGAGCGGAATGCCCGCGCCCAACACCTGGGGCACCACAAACAGCATGAGCTCATCTACCAGCCCGGCTGCCAGCAGCGGGGCAGCCAGGGAACTGCCGCCAATAAGCCAGATGGTACCGCCCGGGTGCTGCTTGAGCGCCGTTACGTACTGCACAGGATCGTCGGCTACAAGCTGAACCGAAGGAACCGGGCTTTGCGCGAGCTGCCGACTGAATACGTAGTTGGTGAGCGTGGGGTAGGGCCACTCGCCGAAGGTAAGCACCTGCTCATAGGTGGTGCGGCCTTGCAGCGTGGCATCTACGGTAGCCAGAAAATCAGCGTAGCCATAGTCTTCGCCGGGCGGGGGCGCGGGCAGCCAGTCAACCGACCCATCGGGCGAAGCAATGTACCCATCGAGGCTGGCAGCAATGTAGAATACGACCTTGCGCATAGCAGAAAAGACATAAGTAAGATGGTTACGTCAGCAGGTGCGGCACAAACTCCGAGAGGTTAGTGATAAAGCCCGCGTCGCGGCGGAAGCCGAGGGCACAGGCCTCACCGGCCCAGAATACACCGGCCTGGTAACGGCGCTGCTGTGCGTCCTGGGGTAGCTCGGCCCACCGCTGGTACACCTGGGGCTGCTCGCCGAACTCGCCTTCGCTAGCGGCGCCGGGCTGGCCATTAGACTGTACTTCCACCACATTCTGGCCTTCGCGGCCCAGCAGGGGCTTGCTCACGTAGTGGCCAGCCAAGGGCTGCAGCGAAGCTTCCAGTAGCAGCGGGTGGTGCGGAAACACCTTCCACAGCCAAGCCAGCAGACCCTTGCTTTGGAACAGCAATGAATAGGCGGGGTTGGCAATGATAACGTCGCGGGTGAGCAGCAGCTGCGCCAGGTCGGCGGTTAGCTCGGGTTCTTCCTCGGCTAGGATTTCCCAAGGCACCAGCTTGAATAAAAAGCCAAACCGCTGCCACTGCTCCGGCCCCACCTGGCCCCACACGCCCCGCTCTTCCCCGGCTACCGACACCTGCATGGCATCGACGGAGCACACGTGCGCCGTGGTGAAGCCCGCCGCCCGCGCCGCTTCGGCCAGGATGGCGCAATTGGTTTCGTCCTCGGCACTGTCGGGCAAATGCACCAGCAGCAGGGTAGGGTCGAGGTCGGGGTTGAGGTGGCGCCACTCTTCCAGCTGGCTTTGCAGGCCCTCAAATAAGCCGTTGGCCTGGCGCTCTTCGTCGGCCTGGCCGGCAGCAACGAGGCTGGCCCACTGCACCACGGCTGTTTCGGGCAGGCTGGTAGCTGTATCGGCGTTGAACTCCAGGAGCTTGATGCCGTCGGGCGTGTGGGCCAGGTCGAAGCGCCCGTAGAGGTGCCAGTGCCGCTCGTCGTTCCAGGAGTGGCGCACGGCGGCCCACAAATTGGTGGGAATGGCCAGTAGTTGCAGCAGGTCGTCGGGGATAGGGTCGGGAATAGCCTGGACCAGCATTTCGTAGAGCGTGTCGGCGGCCTCCAGCAGGGCTTCGGCCTCATCTTCGGGCACCTGCACGGCTTCGCGGGCCACGTAGGCCGCGCAGGCGTCTTCCACGGCCCAGTCCCAGCCCAGGGCCCGCACGGCCGGCGTCACGTCGCCGGAAAGTGGCAGCAAGGATATCATTATAGTTGAATGTGCTAAGGTGATGTGCTTAATGTGCTGAGGTGAGGAATGTGCTGAGGTGCTAATGGCTGTTTTCTTATCAGCACCTCAGCACATTCCTCACCTCAGCACATTCAAAAAACTACCCGCCCCAGCCCCGGCCACTGCTGCGGCTGCCGAAGCCACTGCTCCGGCTCATGCGTGGGGCCGAGCTGCGGAAGGTGCCGGTGCGGTAGGCTGAGCGTCGGAACGTAGGACTTTCCTGCACGCCGGCTGAACGGGAACTGCGGGCCCCCGTAAAGCCCCGGCCGAAAAAGCCCCGACCCTCGTTTTCCCGTTCCCGGGTAATACCCTGGCGCCACCCCGTGTTGCGCTGGAACAGGCCGGGGTTGGCGTAGTAGCCGGGGTTGGGGGTGAGAAAGCGCCCGGCCATGTACCCGATACCGCTCCACATGAGCACGTCCATCATGCCGGTGCCAGCTACCCGGTTTTCGGGGTACTGGCGGCTGTAGTCCTGCATCTGCTTTTGTAGGGCCGCACCCTGCAGGGTATCTACTTTGCCGTCGAAGTGGTGGAGAATAGCGGCTACTTCCTCTTTGCCAGCGGGCTGCTCGGCCGTGATTTTCCACTCTCCGGGCTTTACTTCGGTCATTTCCGTGATGACACCCTGGCTGTAGGTTTCGCCGCTCCAGTCGCCGGTGGCAGTTTCGGTGTCGGCGCGGTTGTCGGAGGAGCAGGCGGGCAGCACGCCCAGGCCCAGGCTGGCCGCCGCGGCCATCAGCACCACGTTGCGGCGCCAGTCGCCCAAGCAGTAAAAAGGCTTGTTCATAGCAGTAGTTTCCTTGCAAAAAGAGACTTGAGAAAAAGAGAAGGTCTGCGTGTGCCGAAAGAAGCTGGTGCCCGTCGGCGCTAAAACCAGCGGGCGGCCAGCTGCATAAGCTGTTCCAGCGCCTGCTGGTCATCCTGGTCGAAGTCGTCGAGTTGGTCGCTGTCGACGTCCAGCACGGCTACCACCTGCCCGTCTTTCAGCACCGGCACCACTATTTCAGACTTCGACTCGGAGCTGCAGGCAATGTGCCCGGGAAACTGCTCTACGTCGGGCACCAGCAGGGTAGCGGCCTGGGCCCAACTGCTACCGCACACGCCCTTGCCGTGCCGGATGCGGGTACAAGCTATAGGCCCTTGAAACGGCCCCAGCACCAGTTCGTCGCCTTTCACCAGGTAAAAGCCCACCCAGAAAAAGTTGAAGGCCTGCCGCAGGGCGGCCACGGTATTGGCCAGGTTCGCTACTAGGTCCGGCTCGCCGGTTGTCAGGGCCTCTATCTGGGGCAGGAGCTGCCGGTATTGCTCGGTTTTGGTGAGCGTGGTATCGAGGTGCAGTTCTTCTGCCATGAGGAGTAAAATGAAGGTTAAAATGAAATGGTAGCTGTGATGAAGCGTGGCAGTGCGACCAGAGCGTTCCGCAACGTCATTACCCTTTCCGGTAAATAAACACCTGGTCGTCGCCCAGCGCGAACTGCTCCTGCAAGCCCGTGAGGCCTAGATGGGGAGCTGCGACCCCGCCCCCCAGGTGCTTGGGACTGCGGATGATGCGGATTTCGTCCCAAAGCCCATCTTTAAGCAGGGAGTTGAGCACCGTAGGCCCGCCTTCCACCAACACCGACTGTACCTGCCGCTGGTGGAGGTTAGCCAGAATCTGGGGAAACAAATCCTCGGCCTCTGAAAGCGTAACGTAACCTACATTGTCGGTGGTGGCCCGGTGGCGGTAGGTGTACACGACTGTGGGCTGGCTGCCGTCGAACAGGTTATGCGTGGGGGGTAAGCTCAGGTTTTTATCAATAACCAGGCGAATGGGGTCTTGCCCCGGCCACTCCCGCACGTTCAGGCGTGGGTTGTCGTGCAGGGCCGTGCGCGTGCCCACCAGGATGGCGTGTTCCTCCGCCCGCCACTGGTGTACGGCCAGCCGGGCCAGCTCGCCACTGATGGGCACGGGCTGGTAATAAGGACCGGCCAGGTAGCCGTCGGCGGTTTCGGCCCACTTCAGCACTACGTAGGGCCGGTGCTGCTCCTGAAAGGTGAAGAAGCGCCGGTTCAGGCGGCGACCTTCGATTTCCAGCAATCCGGTTTCTACCGGTATGCCGGCGTCGCGCAGCTTTTGCAGGCCCTGGCCGGCCACCAGCGGATTAGGGTCGAGGTTGCAGACGACCACCTCGGTCACGCGCTTTTCCACCAGCAGGTCGGCGCAGGGTGGGGTTTTGCCGAAATGGGCGCACGGCTCCAGCGTGACGTACACCCGGCTTTGGGGTAGCAAATGCTTCTCCGTGACGGAGGCCACCGCGTTGACTTCGGCGTGGGCGCCCCCGTACTGCCGGTGCCAGCCTTCCCCGATAATGCGTCCGGCATGGGTAATGACGCACCCCACCAGGGGGTTGGGGCGCGTGTAGCCGGCGCCCAGTCGGGCCAGGTCCAGCGCCCGGCGCATCATCAGCTCATCGAAATCAGAAAAGGGCATAGCAGGGCGGCGTGGGTTGGGACGGTGAAGATACGCGGCGCGGCGGTTTCGGCTGCTACCTTTGCCCCATGCCTACCACGCTCCGCCAGCTCACTACTGACCTCGCCACCGCGCTGCAGGCCGTATACCCCCCCGACGAGGCCAGCGCCATAGCCAGCCAGCTAGCTGAGCACCAACTGGGCCTCACCCCGCTGCAACGGCACATGCGCAGCCAGGACGCAGCCCCCGAGGCGCTGCTGGCGGCCCTGCCGGCCCTGCAGGAGCGCCTGCTCCGCCACGAGCCCCTGCAGTACGTGCTGGGCGTGGCGCACTTTGCGGGTCTGGAGCTGGAAGTTACCCCGGCCACGCTCATTCCCCGCCCCGAAACGGAGGAGCTGGTTGCGCTTATTGCCCAGGAACAGCGCGGCCGCGCTGGCCTGCACATCCTGGATGTAGGCACGGGCTCGGGGTGCATTCCGCTGGCCCTGGCGCAGGCCCTGCCGGAAAGCTACCTCACGGCCGTTGATATTTCCGCTGAGGCCCTGGACGTGGCCCGGCGCAACGCCTGCACGCATGGGGCGGCCGTGGACTTTCAGCAGCTGGATATCCTGACCGCCGAGCCGACATTGGCCGGGCCGCTGGACGTGCTGGTCAGCAACCCGCCTTACGTGCTGGAAAACGAGCGGCCCCTGATGCGGCCCAACGTGCTGGCCTATGAGCCCGCCACTGCCTTATTTGTGCCCGACCACGACCCACTGCTTTTCTACCGACGTATTGCTCAGCTGGGAACCGCCTTGCTTCGCGCGGGTGGCCGCATCTACTTTGAAATCAACGAGCAGTTTGCCCGCGACACGGTAGCCCTCCTGCAGCAGTTAGGGTATGCTGATGCGGCAGCCCAGGTCGATATATTCGATAAGGAACGCATGGTGAAGGCTACCTGGCCGGGCTAATAAATGAGCCGCCGAGCGGGCTTCTCATGCACTTTTCATCTGCTTGAAACCAGGCCCGGAAATCTGTAGCTGTCGGGCTTGGTAGGAAACGCATACTTATCTAAAGTCTTAAAGCGTCAAAGTTCTTACCTTTGCGGGCTCAAATTCTATTCGCCGTTTCTCCTATATGCCCGATGTTTCCGGTTACTACGCCCACGCCACCGCCGTCCTCGATGAGGGCTGCCGCATTGGCGACGGTTGCCGGATCTGGCATTTCACCCACGTTAGCGCGGGGGCCGAGTTGGGAGAAGGCTGCAGCCTGGGCCAGAACGTGTTTGTGGCCGATGGCGTGAAGCTGGGCCGCAACGTGAAGGTGCAAAATAACGTGAGCCTCTACAGCGGGGTTGAGTGCCAAGACGACGTATTTCTGGGGCCTTCCGTGGTGTTTACCAATGTGCTGAACCCGCGTTCCGCCGTGCCCCGCCGGGGCGAAGGCCACTACCTGCCTACGCGGCTGGGAAAAGGCGTCAGCATCGGGGCCAACAGCACGCTGGTGTGCGGTATCAGCCTGGGCGAGTACGCCTTTGTGGGCGCGGGCTCCGTGGTCACGAAAGACGTGCTGCCCTACGCCCTGGTGTACGGTAATCCGGCCCGGCAGCGGGGATGGTTGAGTGCCTACGGTCACCGGCTTACCTTTGACGCCACGGGCCGGGCCACCTGCCCCGAAAGCCAGGAACAGTATGAGTTAACCGACGGCCGGGTTTGCCGTATCAGCCCCGGGCAAAGCGCTGCCGACCACTCGGGTTCTACCAAGTTTTCAAGTTTCTAAGTTCCGATATCGTGTACGAGCAACTTCTTCAAAAACAGGCCAAGCTGGCCGTCATCGGCCTCGGGTATGTAGGCCTGCCTATTGCCCTCGAGTTTGCGCGCAAAATCAGCGTCATTGGGTTCGACATCAATGCCAAGCGAGTGGAGCTGATGCGCAACAACATCGACCCAAGCGGGGAGCTGGAAGCCAAAGACTTCGAAGGCTGCGATATCACCTTCACCGACTCGCTGGACGTGTTGCGCGAAGCCACTTTCTTCGTGGTGGCCGTGCCTACCCCCATCGACGAGCACGCCATGCCCGACCTGAAGCCCCTGCTAGGTGCCTCGCGCTCGGTAGGCAAAGTGCTGAAGAAAGGTGACTACGTGGTGTTCGAAAGCACCGTGTACCCGGGCTGCACCGAAGAAGACTGCATTCCGGTGATGGAAGAGTTGTCGGGCCTGAAGTTCCCCGAGGATTTCAAAGTAGGCTACTCGCCCGAGCGCATCAATCCCGGTGACAAAGAGCACACGCTCAGCAGCATCGTAAAGGTAGTGTCGGGCTGCGATGCTGAGTCGCTGGAGGAAATTGCCAAAACCTACGAGCTGGTGGTGAAGGCCGGTGTGCACCGCGCTTCGTCCATCAAAGTGGCCGAGGCCGCCAAGATTATCGAAAACACCCAGCGCGACGTGAACATTGCATTGATGAATGAGCTGTCGATGATTTTCGACCGCATGAACATCAACACCTACGAAGTACTGGAAGCCGCTGGTACCAAGTGGAACTTCCTGAAGTTCTCCCCGGGCCTGGTGGGCGGCCACTGCATCGGCGTGGACCCCTATTACCTTACCTACAAGGCCAAGGAGTTGGGCTACGATGCCAAGGTGATTTTAAGCGGCCGCACCACCAACGACAACATGGGTGCTTACATCGCGCGCAAAACGGTGCAGACGATGATCAAGCAGGGCAAGGACGTGGCCAAAAGCCGGGTGCTGGTGATGGGCGCTACCTTCAAGGAGAACGTGGAAGACATCCGCAACTCCAAGGTGGCCGACGTGATTCAGGAGCTCAAGAACTTCTCCGTGAACGTGGACATCATCGACCCCCACGCTGATAGTGACGAGCTGCACCACGAGTACGGTTTCCGGCTCACGCCCGAAAGTGAAATCCGGAACGACTATGACGGTATTGTCGTGGCTGTGAGCCATACACCCTACACCCAGCTGGATGAGGCCTACTTCAAGTCCATCACCAACCAGCCGGCCGTGGTAGTTGACATCAAAGGCCTGTTCCGCAACAAAATTCAGGAGCTGGCTTACTGGAGCCTTTAATCAATGAGTGAATGAGTGAATGGGTGAATGAGCGAATCGGAACGTCATTCACTCATTCACCCATTTACTCATTTACTCATTGTCAGAAATGGAACGAACGAAAATTCTGGTAACCGGCGGCGCGGGCTACATCGGCTCCCACGCGGTAGTAGAGCTGTATGAGGCAGGTTTTCAGCCCGTGATTGTCGACGACTTTAGCAACTCCCAGGAGTCGTCTATCCAGGGCATCGAGGCCATTCTGAATACGCGCATTGCCTGCCACCGCATCGACTGCGGCGACGTGGAAGCCTTACGCGCCGTATTTGCGGAGGAAGGCAGTCTGCGGGGCGTCATTCACTTTGCTGCCTTCAAAGCCGTGGGCGAATCGGTGCAGAAGCCCTTGGCCTATTACCAGAACAACGTGGGCTCCCTGCTTACCCTGCTGACCGTGATGCAGGAGTTTGGCGTGCCGAACCTGGTGTTTTCGTCCTCGTGCACCGTGTATGGCATTCCCGATGCCCTGCCCGTAACGGAGCAGACGCCGACTAAGCCGGCTAACTCGCCCTACGGCAACACCAAGAAGATTTGCGAGGACATCATCACCGACGTGGTGCACGCCCCGGGTAGCACCGTGCGGGGCATTCTGCTGCGCTACTTCAACCCCATCGGCGCGCATCCTTCGGCGAAGATTGGGGAGCTGCCCCTGGGCGTGCCCCAGAACCTGATTCCCTTTGTAACGCAAACGGCCGCTGGCATCCGCGAAAAGCTCACTATCTACGGCAACACCTACGACACGCCCGATGGCACCAACATCCGCGACTACATACACGTGGTGGACCTGGCCAAAGCGCACGTCATAGCCGTGCAGCGTTTGCTCGATGGTACGGGCGCAGTCGTGGAAACCTTCAATGTGGGCACCGGCCGCGGCGACTCCGTGCTGGAAGTAGTGCACGCCTTTGAGCAGGCTACCGGCCAGAAGCTCAACTACGTGATTGGAGCCGCCCGTGCTGGCGACGTGCCCGCCATCTACGCCGACGTCACCAAAGCCCGCGAAGAGCTGGGCTTCCAGACCACTTCGACCCTGGAAGAGGCACTGGCCAGCGCCTGGAAGTGGCAGCGGACTTTGAAAAAGTAACGAACTGTTACCTGGCTGCCTGCTCGGCTTGAGGCTTTGAGTGAGCAGCCATCATTTAACTAGTACATCATTCAACAATTCATCAGATGAAAATCATCATTACCGGCGGGGCTGGGTTCATTGGGTCGCATGTGGTGCGCCTGTTCGTGACGAAATACCCGGAGTACCAGATTCTGAACCTGGACGCGCTGACGTACGCCGGTAACCTCGAAAACCTCCGGGATATCGAAAACGCCCCGAACTACCGGCTGGTGAAAGGGGATATTACCGACCAGGCTTTCGTTGATCAGCTCTTCGCCACGGAGGAGCCGGACGCCGTTATTCACCTGGCGGCCGAAAGCCACGTTGACCGGAGCATTACCGATCCGCTGGCTTTCGTGAAAACGAACGTGCTGGGCACAGTACACCTGCTGAACGCGGCCAAGAACCTGTGGAAGCCCCTGGGCTACGAAGGCAAAACCTTCTACCACGTGAGCACCGATGAAGTGTACGGCTCCCTGGACTTCGGCCCGGAAATGTTCACGGAAGACACTGCCTACGACCCTCGCTCACCCTACTCCGCCTCGAAGGCTTCGTCGGACCACTTTGTGCGGGCCTGGCACCACACCTATGGCCTGCCGGTGAAGCTGAGCAACTGCTCCAACAACTACGGCCCCAACCACTTCCCTGAGAAGCTGATTCCGCTGGCTATTCACCGCATTCAGCACGGGCAGCCCATTCCGGTGTATGGCAAGGGCGAAAACGTGCGCGACTGGTTGTTTGTGAAGGACCACGCTACGGCTATTGATGCCGTATTCCACCGCGGCAAGCTAGGCGACACCTACAACATCGGGGGCGTAAACGAATGGGCCAACATCGAGCTGATTCATTTGCTCTGCGACACGCTGGACCAAAAAACCGGCAAGCCCCAGGGCACCTCGCGCCAGCTGATCAAGTTTGTAACGGACCGGGCCGGCCACGACCTGCGCTACGCCATCGACTCCAGCAAAATCATGAACGAGCTGGGCTGGAAGCCGTCCGTCACCTTCGAGGAAGGCTTGTCGCAAACCGTCGACTGGTACCTGGAAAACCAGGAGTGGCTCGACCACGTGACCAGCGGCGCCTACCAGGATTACTACCAGAAGCAGTACGCTGCACGTTAATGTGCTAATACGGAAATGTGCTGATGTGCTAAGTTCTACTAACCAGGCAGCATCAGCGCATTAGCACATTCAAACACATTAGCACACTAGCACATTAACAGATGTACGAAACCCCTTTTCACGACCAGCCACTCGATAATCTCGCTTTTCTGGTAACCGGCGGCGCGGGCTTCATCGGCTCCAACTTGGTAGAATACCTGCTTAAGTACGGCGCCAAAGAAGTGCGCGTGCTGGATAACTACTCAAACGGCTTCCGCAAAAACGTGCAGCTGTTTGCCGATAATCCGGCTTTGCGCGTGATTGAGGGCGACATCCGCGACCGGCAAACCTGCATCGATGCGTGCCAGGGCATTGATGTGGTATTACATCAGGCGGCGCTGGGCTCCGTACCGCGCTCCATCAACGACCCCATCACCAGCAACGACGTGAACGTGGGGGGCTTCGTGAACATGCTGGTAGGCGCCAAGGAAGCCGGCGTGAAGCGCTTCGTGTACGCGGCATCCAGCTCTACCTACGGCGACCATAAGGCCCTGCCTAAAGTAGAGGACCGGATTGGCAAGCCCCTCTCGCCCTACGCCGTGACCAAGTACGCCAATGAGCTGTACGCCGACGTATTCGGCAAAACCTACGGCATGGAAATCATCGGGCTGCGCTACTTCAACATCTTCGGTCCGCGCCAGGACCCCAATGGTGCCTACGCAGCCGTGATTCCGCTCTTTATCGATGCGGTGCTGGAGGGCAAGCGTCCCCGCATGAACGGCGACGGGGGCCAGACGCGCGACTTCACCTTCGTGGAAAACTGCGTGCAGGCCAACATCAAAGCCGCGCTGACGCAAAATCCGGAGGCGGTAAACCAGGTGTACAACGTGGCCGTGGCCGACCGCACGTCGCTCAACGACCTGTTTAACATCCTCAAAGAAGAGGCGGGCTCCGATATCACCCCCGAGTATGGCCCCGACCGTGCCGGCGACATTCGCGACTCCCTCGCGGATATCAGCAAGGCGCAGACGCTGCTGGGCTATAACCCCCAAATCCGTATTCGGGAAGGGCTGCAGAAAACCCTGGAGTGGTTTAAAACCCACCAAGCATTTATTGCCGAAAGAAATTAA
Organism: Hymenobacter lutimineralis; assembly: GCF_008271285.1. Taxonomy (NCBI): domain Bacteria; kingdom Pseudomonadati; phylum Bacteroidota; class Cytophagia; order Cytophagales; family Hymenobacteraceae; genus Hymenobacter; species Hymenobacter lutimineralis. The sequence continues at coordinate 58,358 of NZ_VTHL01000011.1, forward strand.
TTTGCCAAATGGCTGAATAGTCGAATGGCTGGTGGTTCACTTACTTCTGAATCATCAGCCACTTAACCTTTTAACAAGTTAACCATTCAACCGATGAAAGGAATTATCCTGGCCGGCGGCTCCGGCACGCGCCTGCACCCGCTCACGTTAGCAGTGTCCAAGCAGCTCATGCCCGTCTACGACAAGCCGATGATTTATTATCCGCTGTCTATTCTGATGATGGCCGGCATCAAGGATATCCTCATCATCACCACGCCCCACGACCAGGCCCAGTTCAAGAAGCTGCTGGGCGATGGGCGTAGCCTGGGCTGTAACTTCCAGTACACCATTCAGGAAGTGCCCAATGGGCTGGCGCAGGCCTTTGTGCTGGGTGCCGACTTCATTGGCGACGATAAAGTGGCCTTGGTCCTGGGCGATAATATCTTCTATGGCTCTTACTTGGAGCCGCTGCTCAAGCAAAACAGCGACCCAGATGGCGGGGTGGTATTTGCCTACCACGTGCATGACCCCGAGCGGTACGGCGTAGTGGAATTTGATGCGCACTACAACGCCCTAAGCATTGAGGAAAAACCCGCCCAGCCCAAAAGCAATTACGCCGTGCCGGGCCTCTACTTCTACGACAACGAGGTCGTAACCATTGCCCGCAACCTGAAGCCCTCAGCCCGCGGCGAGTACGAAATAACCGATATCAACCAGGAGTACCTGCGGCGCGGCAAGCTGAAAGTGGGTATTCTGGGCCGGGGCACGGCCTGGCTGGATACCGGCACGTTTGAAAGCCTGATGCAGGCCGGCGAGTTTGTGCGCGTGATTGAGCAGCGGCAGGGACTGAAGATCGGCTCTATTGAGGAAATGGCTTACCGCCAGGGTTTTATTACTGGAGAGCAGTTGCGCCAGATTGCCGAGCCTCTCCGCAAAAGCGGCTACGGCGACTACCTGCTACGCCTGCCCGAACAGCAAGGCTCCAGAAGCGCGAAGAGCTAATAAAGCTGTTTGAAAGCGTCATCCTGAGCACAGCGAAGGACCTGCTCACGTCTGAACGACTTGTTCTCACATGAGCAGGTCCTTCGCTGTGCTCAGGATGACCGGTGAATGTTATTAACCTGATTTCCCCAACAGCTTAAACCGAAATCCGGGGTGGGTACTTCGGGTTACGCCAGCACCGCTCCGGCCAGCAGCGCCGCCAGCACCATTACATAGGATGGCACCTTTTCCCACAGGAGAAGCAGAAACGTAGCGGCCACCAGCGCCAGGTTTATCGGCGTGTCGGGTAGGGGGTGGTAGAGCAGAAACGTGGCCGCCACCACCAGCCCGGCCGATACCGCGTTGATGCCTTCCAGGGAGGCTTTCACAATGCGGTATTGCTTGAGCTGGTCCCAGAAACGAATCAGAAAGAAGATGAGCAGGGTGCCCGGCATGAAAATTCCCACGGCTCCTACCAGGGCCCCCAGCAGCTGCCCGCCCAGGCCATGCTCGCGCATGGCCAGCGTCCCCACGTACGAGGCAAAGGAGAAGTTAGGACCCGGCAGCGCCTGGGTAAGCCCATAGCCCGAGAGAAACTCTGGCCCCGATAAGTAATGCTTAAACTCTACGAACTCAGCGTAGAACAGCGGGGCCAGCACCTGGCCACCCCCAAATACCAAGGAGCCGTTGCGGTAGAAGTTTTCGAATAGCCGCACCGGCAGTAAGCGAGTGTATTGGCCCACCAGCGCCGCCGTGAGAAACACCCCCAGCCAGAGCACGAAGTTGGACCACTCAATCTGCAAGGGCACCTTGTGCTCGATGCGGGGTAGCTTGCTATAGCGGAAAGTGGTAACCAGGCCGCCGCCCAGCAGCAGCAGCGGCAACACCCACGGTAGCTGGAAGAAATACGCCACCAGCGCCGACGTCACCAGCAGTGCCACCGACGTTTTGGTGTGAATTACCTTCTCCGCAATTTTATACGCGGAATAGGCCACGAAGCCCACCGCTACCGGCTGCACGAAGCGCACGAGGCGCGCCACGGTGTCTTTGTCGAGGTAGCTCATGGACAGGCCCGCCACTGTCATGAGTATCACGGCAGGCAGCATCCAGACCAGCAGGGTGAGGTAGGCGAGGTTGGGCCCACCCAGCCGAAACCCGATGGCGGTAATGGTTTGCGTGGACGTTGGTCCGGGCAGTACCTGGCACAGGGCCATCAGCTCCAGCAGCTCCGCCGAGGTCAGGTAGCGGCGCTTGTCCACGAGTAAGCGCAGCATCATGGCGGTGTGTGCCTGCGGGCCCCCAAAGGCGGTAAGTCCCAGGATGGCTACATCTTTCAGAAAGATAATGCCGCGCACCCGGCGGGTACGGCGGCCACGAGGCACAGATGTAAGCAGTGGGCTTTCCATTACCACAGGTAGAGGTGGCCGGTCAGGCAGGGAAGGGCCGGCAACCTAACAAAATAAAACCGGTTGTTGGCAGCTTCCCCCGTACTTGTGGGCGGTACTGACAACAACCGGTGGGCCTGTCTAACGAAAGCCGCGCTTTATTTCTTTTTCAGGCCCAGCTCAATCAGGCGCTCATTGAGGAATTCACCCGCCGTAATGTCGGCTTCCTTCTTGGGGTTGTCGGGCGTTACGCAGCTTTCCAGGGCGGCCAGGCTCATTTCGGAGCGTGGGTGCATAAAGAAAGGAATGCTGTAGCGGGAAGTGTTCATTTTCTCCCGGGGCGGGTTTACCACGCGGTGAATAGTGCTCTTAAGCACCCCATTCGTGAGGCGCTGTAGCATGTCGCCCACGTTCACCACAATCTGGTCGGGGAGGGCCGTGATAGGAATCCATTTCCCGTCGCGGCGCTTCACTTGCAAACCGTCGGCCGAAGCCCCCATTAGCAGCGTAATCAGGTTAATGTCGCCGTGCTCGGCCGCGCGTACGGCATCGGCCGGTACGCTGTCGGGGCTTTCGATGGGGTAGTAGTGGATGGGCCGCAGAATGCTGTTGCCGTTGCGCACCTTATCGTCGAAGTAGTTTTCCGGCAAATGCAGGTAAAGAGCAATAGCGCGCAGTACGTCTTTGCCGGCCGCTTCCAGGGTTTTGTACGTCACCAACGAGGTGTCCTGGAAGCTGTTTACTTCCGAAGGCCAGATGTTGTCGGGGTATTCGGCTTTGATGGGGTCGTTGGCATCGTCTACCTCCTGGCCCACGTGGTAGAACTCCTTCAGGTCGCCGGTGTTGCGGCCCTTGGCGTGCTCCTTACCCTTGCTTACGTAGCCGCGCTGACCGGCCAGTTCGGGCTTCTCATACTGCTGCTTTACATCGTCGGGCAAGCTAAAGAACGCCTTCACGTCGGAATACAGCTTCGTTGTCTGCTCATCAGACAAGCCGTGGTTTTTCAGGGCAACAAAACCAATGTTCTGGTAGGCTTCGCCGAGCTGCTGTACAAAGCGGGCTTTGCGCTCCGGGTCGCCGGAACGGAAGTCGGCGAGGTCGAGGGATGGAATTTCTTCCAGCAATTTTTCCTCCATAGTGAAAAATCAATATACTTTTGGGCAAACCTTACGTATTGCGCAAGGTACTCAAAAAATAGCGCATACTTACCGGGCCCGTTCCCGTAAAAAAACGCTGCTACACACTCCCTTTTTGCCACATTACTTCGACCTCTCTACTATGAAAGTACCTGCTTTACTACTTGGTGGCACCCTATTGCTGGGCCTGGGCGCCTGCGACTCGGCTCGTCGGCAGAATGATAACAGCGCTGCGACGGCCGAACAGGTGAACACGCCCGTGGCCGAGAACATGGAAAAGAATGGCATCCGCCTGACGCCCTTCACCGACTCGCCGAAAAACCCGGAGGCTCTGCTACAATTGAAGTCCCCCGTAAGCGGCTCGACCGTGCCTTCGGGTTCGGTAGCCTTCGACTACGACCTGAGCAACTTTCAGCTGACCAAAATGACCGGTGGCATGCACGCCGGTGAAATGGCTAACTCGGAAAAAGGCCAGCACATCCACAACATCGTGGACAATGAGCCCTACACGGCCCACTATACCACGGAGTTCACCAAGCCCCTGGCCGATGGTCAGCACGTGGTGCTTTCGTTCCTGTCGCGCTCCTACCACGAAAGTTTGAAGCACCCCGGCGCGCACGACCTGCGCATTATCAATGTAGGTAGCACCACGGCCAAGTCCCTGAATGTAGATCTGAAAGCGCCGCACCTGTTCTACAGCCGGCCCAAGGATACCTACACCGGCAAGGATGCGCAAAAGGTAATGCTGGATTTCTACCTGGTGAACACCACCTTGTCGCCCGAGGGCAACCGGGTGCGGGCTACCATCAATGGCACGGAGTTTATGCTGGAGCAGTGGGCGCCTTACATGATGGAAGGCCTGCCCAACGGGCAGAATACGATTAAGCTGGAACTCGTGGATGCCAGCGGTACGCTCATTCCCGGTCCGTTCAACTCAGTTACCCGTACGTTCACGCTTCAGCAATAACGGCTGGCGCGGGAGAGCAGGTGCCAGAACCAACTTCGAACTTGAAGTTGGTTCTGGCACTTTTTTTTCTGTATCTAGCCTACCTTTGAAAAAAGGCCCGGCTGGTATAGAACTATTCAATGATTGGATGAAAGCATTGGCTGGCCTTGCCGGGCGTTGGGCTGAAACCACCACCGTGCAACATCCAACCGGGGCTCTACGTCTGAGGGGTATTATCTGTCCGTAGCTTCTTTCTTGTTCCGCAACAGACTATGTCTTTGCTTACGCCTCACTTTATCTGCTCCGTGTATGCGGCATCTTAAATACTACCTGACCTTTTTTGCTGTTTGGGGCGCTGGCGTGGCCTCCGTGCAGGCTCAGCACGCCGTGTGGGCCAGCAAGCTTGTGGATGTATCGTCGCAGAAGGCAGAAGGCAAGGAAGCCTTTTCCCCCGAAAAGGTGCTGGGTGAGCCGGATGCCCTGCCACTCGGGCAGATCAGCAACGAAGCCTGGATTCCGAAAAAGGAAGGGCCGGCCGAGTACATTGAAGTAAAATTTGGCCGCTCCCTGGTGGCCAAGCAGGTAACGGTGATTGAAAACTTCAACCCGGGCTCCGTCACGAAAATTGAACTTATCGATACCCGCGGGGGCCGGCACCAAGTGTACGAGAACCGCAACCCGGGCCCTATCCCAGAAGCTTTCCGGACGCTGACTATCACGTTTTCACCCAGCAACTACCGCACCATTGGAGTGGGGGTGACCATGAACACCAAGGCGGTGAACGGAGTAAACCAGATCGACGCCATTGGCATTGCCGACGTAGCCGAACTGATGGTAAAGCAGGAGTTTAAGCAGGATACCAAGGCCGTGACGGTCGACTCAAGCATGGTGAGCCTGGGTCCCAAGGTGAATTCCAAGTACATGGATACGCACCCGGTGATATCCCCGGATGGCCGTACCCTGTTTTTTGCCCGGCAGGAAGATCCGCGGAATACGGGGGGGGCCAACGACCCCCAGGACGTATGGTACAGCACCCTGGCGCGCTCCACCACCGGAGCCAAAATCTGGAACGAAGCCAAGAACATCAGCAGCCCCATCAATACCACGGGCCCCAACGGACTGGCCTCAGTTTCCTCCGATGGCAATATGGCCCTGCTCATCAACGTGTACAACCCCGATGGCACCCTGAATCCCAAAGGTGCCAGCATTACCAAGCGCACGAAAACGGGCTGGACCAAACCCGAGAAAATTGACATCGAGGACTTCTACAACGACGACGCTGAGCACGTAGACTATTACCTGGCTACTTCCGGCAAATTCCTGCTGATGGCCGTGGACCGCAAGGATGGCCAGGGCGAACAGGATATCTACGTGAGCTTTATGAAGGCGAACAGCAAATCCTGGACTCGCCCGCTGAATCTGGGGCCAACCATCAACACCAAAAAAGCGGAGTTTGCTCCCTTCCTGGCGGCCGATGGCAAGACCCTGTACTTTGCCTCATACGGCCTGGGTGGCTATGGTAAGAGCGACATTTTCTACAGCAAGCGCCTCGATAACTCCTGGACGAACTGGACCACGCCGCGCAACATGGGGCCCAGCATCAACTCACCCGACTTCGACGGCTACTTCACGCTGTCGGCAGCGGGCGACGAGGCCTTTCTGGTGTCATCACGCAATGGCATCGATAACTCGCGCGACATCTTCCGCATCGGCCTCACGCCCCAGTTCAAGCCCGAGGCCGTAACGCTGGTGCGGGGCAAGGTGCTGGATGCCTCCAATCAGAAGCCCATTCAGTCGGTGATTCACTACGAAAACCTGCTCACGGGCGAAGAACTGGGCGTCACCGAAACCAACCCGGTGGATGGCTCCTACACCATTGTGCTGCCCTCGGGCGTACAGTACGGCTACCGCGCTGAGGCGCGCGACTACCTTTCCGAAAGCGCCAACCTGGACGTGACGGACCGGGAAAATTACTCGGAAATAACGCAGGACTTGTTTCTGGTGCCGTTTGCGGTCGGCCAGAAAATCAAGCTCAACAACATCTTCTTTGCCCAAAGCAAGTACTACCTGCGCGAAAACTCTTATCCCGAGCTGCAGCGCCTGATCAAGATCCTGAAGGCCTACCCCACGGTAGAAATCAAGCTGGAGGGCCACACCGACAACCAGGGCGACCCGGCCCTGAACCTGAAACTCAGCCTTGATCGGGTAAACGAAGTGCGTAAATACTTGATTTCTAAGGGTATCAACGGTTTCCGTATTGCCGTGCAGGGCTACGGTGGCACCCAGCCCATTGCCAGCAACGAGCAAGAGGAGACCCGCAAGCTCAACCGCCGCGTAGAATTTACCGTGACAAAGAAATAAGGGATTTAATGTGCTCCGCTTCGCTAAGGTGGAGGATGTGCTGATGGGAGAATGCGCTGATCGGCCAGCGTTATTGCGCGAGGCATCAAACCCGAAATGCGAAAAGCCCTTTTCCGTGCACACGGAAAAGGGCTTTTCGCATTTCGGGTTTGATGCCTCGCGCGTTGCTCAGGACGGATTGCTCCGTCGTGCCTCCTCGCAATGGCACATTCCCACCATCAGCACATCAGCACATCCTCCACCTTAGCGAAGCACATTCAACCACATTAGCTTAGCCGCTGCTCGTCGCGGCCGGGCCGGGTGCTGCCGCTCTGGCCGCCGGGGTTGGCAATGGAGTCGCGCATGTCGGTGTCGGCCTGCACGTTGCGCATCTTGTAGTAGTCCATCACGCCCAGGTTGCCATTGCGGAAGGCTTCGGCTATGGCTTTGGGGATTTCGGCTTCGGCCTCTACCACGCGGGCTTTGGCTTCCTGGGTTTTGGCGCGGTTTTCCTGCTCGATGGCCACGGCCATGGCGCGGCGCTCCTCGGCTTTGGCTTCGGCCACTTTCAGGTCGGCAGTAGCCTGGTCGATCTGCAGCTTGGCCCCGATGTTTTCTCCGATGTCGATGTCGGCAATGTCGATGGAGAGGATTTCGAACGCCGTGCCCGCATCAAGGCCTTTGCTGAGCACCAGCTTCGAGATTTTATCGGGGTTTTCGAGTACTTCTTTGTGCGATTTGGAAGAGCCGATGCTGGTGACAATACCCTCGCCCACGCGGGCCAGAATGGTTTCTTCGCCGGCCCCGCCCACCAGCTGCGTGATGTTGGCGCGTACCGTAATGCGGGCTTTGGCAATCAGCTGAATACCGTCCTGCGCCACGGCGGCCACGTTGGGGGTATTAATCACCTTGGGGTTTACACTGGTGGTTACGGCCTCGAATACGTCGCGGCCCGCCAGGTCAATGGCCGTAGCCTGCTTGAAGGTGAGCGGAATGTTGGCTTTATCGGCCGAAATCAACGCCTTGATAACACTGGGTATGTTGCCGCCGGCCAGGTAGTGGGTTTCCAGGTCGTTGGCGGTCAGTTCCAGTCCGGCTTTGGTAGAGGTAATCAGCGAATTCACAATCAGGGACGGCGGCACCTTGCGCACCCGCATGAACGCCAGCTGAAACAGGCTGACCCGTACCCCGGAGAACAGGGCAGTAATCCAGAGGCTGATGGGAAAGAAATACAGCAGCACCAGCAGGGCCACGGCCCCCACAATCAGGGGCAAAAAGGGAAGGTCCATTGAGTAGATGTTGGAAGTGGAGGAGTTGCCGATTGGAGGCGGCAACTAACAACTAAAAAACGAGATATGAAGCACCTGTGCCCTGGGCGAAAGCCTGGGCGTGCATACTCAGCCGCGAAAACGGGGGAAGGCTATTCTTGCCGTTCAGCTCTGCTACTTTATAGAGCAAAGAAACAGGACAGAACCGCACGGCAATAAAGACAGGCGTGCCTACGCTGCTTCTACCAGAATGCGGTTTTGTTCGATGCGCAGCACGCGGATTTCGGCGCCGGCGGGCACAAACTCACCCCGGGTAACAACCTCGCGGCGCACTTCCTGGAACAGGGCCGTACCGGCCGGGCGTAGCGCCGATAGGGTACGCCCTACGGTGCCGGGAGCCACATCGGGCCGCCGGATGTCCTGCACGGTAGCGCTGTTGACGCTGGTGAGGGCCACGCGGGAAAGGTTGCTGGGCCGCAGGCCCACGTACACCAGAATGCCGATGACCACGGCCGAGCCTGCCAGCATATAATGCCCCCAGGGCGTGCCCAAGTCGCGGTAGCCCAGCCAGATGCCCGCAATCAGCAGGCCGAGGCCCACTATACCTACGATGGTGGTGCCGGGAATAAAAATGACTTCCGCCGCTACGAACAGCAGACCGAATAACAACAGCAGGGCAATCGTGAGCCAGTCCATGATAGAGAAGGGAAATGCGGTAGGGAAGGGGAAGATACGCAGAAAGCACCGGCTAATGCGCTGCCGGTCGTATTTTACCGCAGCAACCCTTCCGCCGCGCTATTGCCTGATTTATGACAGCCTCTACCCTTCGTCCTTCTGCCGGCGCTTCGGCGCAGCGCCTTCGTGAGCTGTTAGGCCGCGTACCAGGCTTGCTGGCTGCCGATGTTGATGCGTTGGTTAGCTGCTGGCAGCGCCCGGTGCAGCTGCGCCGCGGCGACTTTCTGATTCAGGCCGGGCAAACCGACCATTACCTGTATTTCATCGACGAAGGCGTGCTGCGCATCTTTCTACCCACGCAGCAGGAGGAAATCTGCGTGGGCTTTGGCTACGCCAGCACCCTGATCTGCTCTTTTCCCTCGTTTGTGGAAGGGCGACCTTCCTCCTACAGTATCCAAACTCTGAAAGCCAGTCAGCTGCTGGCCATTACCCGCGCCGACTTGCTGGATTTGGTGGAGCGACACCCCAACATCGGGCGCTTCTGGCGCACAGAGATGGAGCGGGCGGTGGTGGGCCGCATCGAGCGGGAAATAGACCTGCTGCTACCCGAGCCCCAGCGCCGCCTCGACCGGCTACGGGCCCGGAGCCCGCACTTGTTTCAGCTGGTGCCGCGTAAGTACATTGCCTCCTACCTGCGCATGACGCCCGAGACGCTGAGCCGCCTGCGCTAAGGGAAAATCTTGCGTGAAATCAAGATTTCTCACTTTCAGGGGACAGACTTTTGAGCTGTTATTTCTCCTCAATTCCAGCTCTTCTAAACCATGACTTCTTCCGAGCTTCTACAGCAGCTTTGCACCCAGGTTAGTGACTTACTGCAGGTATTATCCACCGAAATTGAGCCCCGGGCAGCGGCTGCGCTGCAGTTTAAGGCTACCCCGGCCAGCTGGAGCGTGCTGGAGTGCCTGGAACACCTGAACCGCTACAGCCGATTCTACAACCCCGCGTTGCGCAAAGCTCTGGCCGTGAAACCTAGCTCAGCCACTCACGCAGAGGTAGGCTTCAGCTGGCTTGGGCGCAAGTCGTACGAAATGGTGCGGCCCGAGAACCGCAAGCTGCAGAAAACCCTGAAGCACATGAACCCAAGCCAGAGCGCGCTAAACCCGAAGGCAGTTCTAACGGAGTTCCGGCAGCACCAGGAAACGTTGCTGGAGCTTCTGCGTCAGGCGGAAAACGCCGATCTGAACCGCAAAGGCGTACCGGTAGAATTCTTTCGGTTGCTGAAGCTACGGGTCGGGGAAGCCTTACTCTTCGTGGTAGCGCACCAGGAACGCCACGTGCAGCAGGCTCAACGCGCTTTGCAGCAGTACGTTGCCCAGCGCGAAACGGCCCCACGTTTGGTGATTTGAAGCTAGCTTGATAACGCAAACGGCGCTGCTTTCCAAGGAAAGCAGCGCCGTTTTTTTTCTGAAAGCTGACCACAAAATCCGCGAAATTCGCGTGAATTCGTTGGTTAGTATGCCCGGGCGAAGTAGGCGCGCCGTACGCTGGGCTTGCCCGTCAGGATGCAGACGCCGTCTTCATCGGGCTCGTTTAGGGCGAGGCAGCGGATGGTGGCCTTGGTTTCTTCCTTGATGCGCTCCTCGGTTTCAGAGGTGCCATCGTAGTGGGCTACCACGAAGCCGCCTTTGCCATCGAGCACCTGCTTAAACTCCTCGTAGCTCTCCACGCGGGTGGTGTGCGTGTTGCGGAACTCCAGGGCTTTACGGTAGATGTTGGCCTGGATATCCTGCAGCAGTTGGTCGATGCTGGCCACGATATCGGTCAGGGGCAGGTTCATTTTCTCCTTGGTGTCGCGGCGGGCTACTTCCACAGTACCGGCATCCAGGTCGCGCATGCCCACGGCCAGGCGTACGGGCACGCCTTTCAGCTCCCATTCGGCAAACTTGTAGCCGGGGCGCTCCGTGTCGCGGTCATCAATCTTGACGGAAATTCCCCGCGCAATCAGGCCCAGCTGAATGGGGCGGATGCGCTCCAGCAGCTCGTCGAGCTGGCCGGTTTTGTAGATGGGCACGATGACTACCTGAATGGGCGCCAGCTTAGGCGGCAGCACCAGGCCTTCGTCGTCGGAGTGGGCCATGACCAACGCGCCCATCAGGCGGGTGCTCACGCCCCAGCTCGTGCCCCATACGTGTTCCAGACTGCCTTCCTTGGTTTGAAACTGCACGTCAAATGCCTTGGCGAAGTTCTGCCCCAGGAAGTGGGAGGTGCCGGCCTGCAGGGCCTTGCCATCCTGCATCATGCCTTCGATGCAGTAGGTTTCCACGGCACCTGCAAACCGCTCGTTCTCGGTTTTCACGCCTTTCACTACAGGCAGGGCCAAGTGCTCTTCGGCGAATTCAGCGTACACGTCCAGCATCTGGCGGGTTTCGGCCAGGGCTTCTTCGGCCGTGGCGTGCGCCGTGTGGCCTTCCTGCCACAGGAACTCGGCCGTGCGCAGAAACAGACGGGTGCGCATTTCCCAGCGCACAACGTTGGCCCACTGGTTGATGAGCAAAGGCAAGTCGCGGTAGCTCTGGATCCAGCCCTTGTAGGTGCTCCAGATAATGGCTTCCGAGGTGGGCCGCACTACCAGTTCTTCTTCCAGCTTGGCGTTGGGGTCCACGCGCAGCTTGCCGGGCTTGTCGGGGTCGGTTTGGAGGCGGTAGTGCGTGACTACGGCGCATTCCTTGGCAAAGCCTTCGGCGTTTTTCTCCTCGGCCTCAAACAGGCTCTTGGGCACGAACAGCGGGAAGTAGGCATTCTGGTGACCGGTGCGCTTGAACATGTCGTCGAGCGTACGCTGCATTTTCTCCCAAATAGCATAGCCATAGGGTTTTATCACCATGCAGCCGCGCACAGCCGAGTTTTCAGCCAGGCCGGCGCGCTTTACCAATTCATTGTACCACAGCGAGTAATCTTCGCTCCGCTTCGGTAGGCTTTTGCTCATGTTGGGCGTATATTTGAATAAGGAGGAAAAGTTCCCGAATCTGGTACAAGATTTGACTACCAAAAAGGGCACCGTTTCGGGGCGAAATTACGTTATTAAACCGGAGCAATGTGCGGTTGGCTAGCCTGGGCATGCAACGGTTACCATTCGGCGGGCATCTACTCTTTGACCCACTCACTTTTTGCGTAGGCAGACTATGAAAACGTATCTTACTTCCTGCTTATCAGCGGTAGCGCTACTGGCGTTGGGCGGCTGTGCAAGCATTCCGGCCGTCACTTCCACGGAAACCGACGGCGTATACTATTCCTCCAAGGACCGAACGACGGAAAACCCGGCTTACACCGCTGTGGTGCAGAACCGGCAGCCGGATGTGGCGGATCAACAGTCGTCTACCACCGCGCCGGCCTCTTCCCCGGAAACGCAGTACGACCAGGGCGGTACGTATTCATCCAGCGGTACGACAGTGTACACGGATGATGCCTACTATGACGCGTACGATTATGACTACGCGGCGCGTATCCGGCGTTTTCATCAGCCCAGCTACTGGAGCTTCGCACCCAGCTATTACTCTTACGCCTACACCAACTCCTGGGACCCCTGGGGCTATAACCCCTATGCTTACTCTCCCTGGGCCTACCGTTACGGCTACGACCCGTACGGCTTTGGATATGGTGGGCCTTACGTGAGCATCAACATTGGTACGGGTTGGGGCTACCGCCCGTGGGGTGGCTGGGGTGGCTACGGCTGGGGCTACCGCACCGGGTATTACAACGGCTACTACAATGGCTACTACGACAACCCCTACTACGGTGGCGGCAACTGGGGCAATGGCGGGTGGGCCAATGGTGGCTCGGGCCGCCGCATAAATTACGGCCCGCGCCGCGACCGTAGCTCCAATGTGACGGCGGGCTCCGGTATCGGGCGCGACCGGCTGGATGGCACCCGCACGAGTACGTCGGGTGGGCGGGGCTCCCAGCCCACTACGCCTCCCGGCAACGGCGGCCTGGTGGGCGGTAGCACAGCACCCGCGCAGCCTTCCTCCGGACGGGGCCGTCCGGATGCTGCCAATCCCCGCGGCCGAAGCACCGAGGCCACTACCCGCTTCAACGAAGGCACGCCGGCTACCACCCGCACCGAGCGCGCCACCGAAGCAGTGCCCGCCTCTACGACCGACGCAACTGGCGCACGCCCCGCAGAAAATGTTCCCAGTCAGCAACCCGAGGCCCGGCCCCGTCGCCGGATGCTTGACCTGGGTGAAGCTAGCGGCGATGACCAGCCACGGCGCCCGCGTACCCGGGAAGCAGCACCGGCTAGTACCGAGCAACCAGCCCGTTCCTACGAGCGGCCCTCACGCTCCTACGAGCCCAGCAGCACGCCTTCCCGCTCGTCAGCACCTGCTCCCAGCAACTCTGGTGGCGGCCGGGGCCGGGGCCGCAACTAACCCTGTGTGCGCCCCCACTCCCAAACCGTTCCCCTCTCTTCCTCCCTCACTATGAAACAACGAAAATATTGGCTGGGCATGGCTCTTTTGGGCCTTGCCAGCCACAGCTTTGCCCAAAATGAAGTTGATGCCTTACGTTACTCCCGCACCCAGCCGGTCGGCACTGCTCGCACGCTCGGTATAGGCGGTGCCAGCGTAGCTCTGGGGGCCGATGCCGGCAGTATTGCCACCAACCCGGCTGGCCTGGGTCTTTTCCGTAGCTCCGAATTTACGTTCACGCCGGGGTTAGGCATCGGCAACACGGATAGTCGGATTGAAGGGGTTACGGCAACCGATAGTCGCAATAGTCTGCACATTGCCAACCTGGGGCTGGTATTTGCCAACCGTAAACCGGATACTGACCAGAATGCGTGGCGCGGAGGCGCTGCGGCGTTTAGCATTACGCGGGTAAACGACCTGAATTCCCGGTTCCATTACCGGCATACGCCCGCGGAAAGTCAGGATCTGCTTTCCTATCTAAACCGGAACCCTGGCATAGATCAGCAGACCGATTTTGACGATCTGGCCTATGAGGCTTTCCTGACGGAGAAGGACGCGGCGGGCATCTACGTGCCGGCTGATTACGACAAAACCGGTCCGCTCACGCAGACGGAGACGGTACTAAACACTGGTTCGCAAACTCAGTTTGACTTTGGCTACGGGGCCAGCTACCGGGACAAGCTATATCTGGGTGGCTCGATAGGCATTCTGAGTACGCGTTTCAACTCCACCAAAACGCTGGGGGCTACCGACCCCTCGCCAGCTGACCCGAGCACTGAAGGCACTTCCTTTAGCACGCTGGAATACCGCGAAACCTTGAAGGTGCGAGGCACGGGGGTAAACCTGCGGGTAGGAGCTATATACCAGCCCACCGATGCCGTGCGCCTGGGCGCCTCCATTCAGACGCCTACGTACATGCAGCTGTCGGAGAGCTACAGCTCCACCATGAACACGACGTTTGACCGGCCCATTACCGTGGACGGGAAGACGTACAGCGAGGCCAGTGCTGGCAATGAAGGCGAATACGACTACGCGCTGGTGTCGCCCTTTCGGGCTTCGGGTGGGCTGGCCGTGATTATCGGGAAGTTTGGCTTCCTGACCGGTGACGTAGAGTACGTGAACTACGGGCAGGCCCGGCTGAGCAACACCAGTGAAAACGAAGGAACCACGGCGGGGACAGACTTCAGCTACGCCAACGATGCCGTGCGGACCGGCTACCAGCAGGCCGTGAACCTGCGCATTGGCGGGGAAGCGCGGGTGGACATTTTCCGGCTGCGGGCTGGCTTCGCCCGGTATGGTGACCCATACAAGGTAGACAACGGGTCTCGTACCCAGGATTATATTACGGGTGGGGTAGGCCTGCGCCAGAAGAACTTTTTCCTGGATGCCGCCGGCGTATACAACACCACCCGCCAGTACTACAGCCCCTACAGCTTCTCCGATGCCGCCGGCAATCTTGATACCGACCGCACGCCCATCGTGAACCTGGAAAGCAGCCGCTTTACCACGTCGATTACGGCCGGTTTCCTATTCTGATCTAAGCGTTTTAGTACAGTACACCGACACGAACAGGGCCCACCGGATTTCCGGTGGGCCCTGTTCGTGTCGGTGTACTACTTTATTCATTGACTTTCACCCGCACGATAGCCGCCGGCGTGGCGGTGGTGCCGAACAGGGTTTTCACGTGCAGCAGCCCAGTGCGGTTGTTAGCCGTGCGGAAAGCCAGCACCTGATCTTTGCTAAGCGCCTCCGTAGCCGTTACTGCGGGAGCAGAAACTGTGTCGAATACAGCGGTGATGCGGGCGCTGGTGGTAAGCTGGTCGAACTGGGTGGGGCTGAGGCTAGTCGTTTTCAGGGCAGTGGCGTTGCGTGTAACCCAGCTGCCGGCACCCACGGCGTCGGCGGCGGCTAGTACGCTGGCATCCGTGGGTGAGGCCAGGGTCACGGCGCCGCCCGCGGCTGGTAGCAAGACTAAATCAACAGAAGCCTGCAAGCCCGGGTTGGCTTTAAGCGGAAACGCTGGGAACACCAATCCGTCGCGGGCAGCCAGGGAGCTGCGGCTGGTGGCATTACGGGCCGCAAAAAGGGGGACTTGGTACGGGTGGTAGGTGCGGAGGGAGTCTGGATTATTTACCGTGAGTAGGTACCCGCGGCTGGAAGTTTTACCTTCTGTGTCTACTATCTTGAACGTCCACCGCTCCCGCCCCGAAAGCGTGCGGGCACTGAAGCGGTGCTGGTAGTAGAAAGCGTCACTACCATTCAGGGATTGGTCGAAGTAGAGAATTTCTGGGGTGTTGCTGCGGGCCGTATCAGCGTCGAAGGGCGTATAGTCAACGGTGATGGTGAAGCGGCTGAGTGAGGCACTTTTCCCGTCGCGGGTATCGGCCACCAAGCGTGTCACCAGGGAGTCGCCGGGGGTATTCAACACCCGGTCGTTGGAAGTAAGGCCCGTGGCCCCGATAAACTCAATGCGCGGACCAGATTCCGGCTCGGGTGCGCAGGAAGCCAGCAACCCACTCAGCAGGAGCCCATAAAAACAAAAACGACTAAGCATAGTGCTGCAAAGGTGGCAGGAAGAAGAGAAACTGCCGTGAAAACTTACGCGTCGGCGCAACGCCCCGTTGTCCTGTGCGACTTTGGCACGCGCCCCGCTACCTTTAACGCGCCCACTCCCGCCGACATTTTACCTCCCACCGCATGAATTTTCGCCTTCTCGGCTTAGCCGTGCTCCTCACCACGGCTAGCCCAGCGCTGGTGCCTGCTCTGGCCCCTGCGGCCGTAGCCCAGCAAAAACAAACCATTACCCTCGAAGACATCTGGCAGAAAGGCACCTTCGCGGCCAAATCGGTGCCGGGCTTCAACTGGATGCGGGACGGCCGCTACTACTCCTCGCTCAGCCAAGGCAACCTGGTGCAGAACGACGTGACCACCGGCCAGCCCGTGCAAACTTTAGTGGCGGCCCAGGACCTGAAGCTACCCGGCCAAAGCCAGCCCTTGCCGGTGGATGGCTACAGCTTCAACGCCGACGAGCAGAAAATTCTGTTCAGCACCGATACCGAGCCAATTTACCGGCGTAGCAGCCAGTCGTACTTCTTCGTGTACGACCGCGCCACCAAAAAGCTGACCCCGTTGAGCCAGGCGCCGGGCAAGCAGCTGTACGCCACGTTTTCGCCCGATGGTAAGCGCGTGGCCTTTGTGCGGGCCAACAACCTGTTTGTAACCGACCTGGCGACCATGCAGGAAACGGCTGTGACGACCGACGGGGTCGAAAACCGCATCCTCAACGGCGGGGCCGACTGGGTGTACGAGGAAGAATTTGACATGTCGCAGGCATTTAGCTGGTCGCCCGACTCCCGCCAGCTGGCCTACCTGCGCTTTGACGAAAGCCAGGTGCCGGAGTACAACATGCAGAAGTGGGGCCCGCTCTACCCCGCCGACTACCGCTATAAGTACCCCAAAGCCGGCGAAAAAAATTCGGTGGTGACGGCGGCCGTGTACGACGTAGCGGCGGCCCGCACCACAAAGCTGGACGTGGGCACCGAAACTGACCAGTACCTGCCGCGGGTAAGCTGGACGCAGACGCCTAACCTGCTCAGCATCCGCCGCCTCAACCGCCTCCAAAACAAGCTGGAAATACTGCACGCCGACGCAGCCACTGGCAAAGCCCGCGTGGTGCTCACCGATACCGACAAGGCTTACGTGGAGCTGACCGACGATTTGCGCTACCTGGCAGGGGGCAAGCAGTTCCTGTTTACGAGTGAAAAAGACGGCTACCGCCATCTGTATCTCTACGATATGAACGGCAAGCTGGTGCGCCAGCTCACCAAAGGTGGCTGGGAAATTACCAGCATCGAGGGGGTTGACGAGAAGCAGGGTTTCGTGTACTACACCAGTACCGAAAATGCCTTGCTGCTTCACGGCACCTACTCAGATGTCCATATGGGACTGGTCCAAAACCGGCCTTTGGAGCGCCATCTATATCGTATAAACCTAAAAGGCAAAGAGAAAACCCGGCTGAGCGACGCTACGCGGGGCACCGACGTAGTGAACATGAGCCCCGACTGCCGCTACTATCTCAACTACCATTCCGAGGCCGGCGACCCACAGGTGGTGAGCTTGCGCAACGGCCAGGATGGCAAGCTGGTGAAGGTGCTGGAAGACAACGCCAAGCTCCGCCAGAAGCTCAGCGAGTATACCCTCAGCAAGCTGGAGTTCATGAAAATAGGCCTGAACGGCGCCGTAGGTGGCGACCAGCTGCTGGTGGCTTCCATCCTCAAGCCCGCCAACTTCGACCCGAGCAAGAAGTACCCGGTGCTGATGTACGTATACGGCGGCCCCGGCTCCCAAACGGTGAAGGACGACGCGGGCGGGGGCATAGCCTTCACCAACTACCTCTGGCATCAGTTGCTGGCTCAGCAGGGCTACATCATTGTGTCGGTGGATAACCGGGGCACTGGGGCCCGGGGCGCGGCTTTTAAGAAAAGCACCTACGCCAACCTGGGCAAGCTAGAAACCGAGGACCAGGCCGCCGCGGCCCGCTTTCTGGGACAGTTTCCCTTCGTGGATAAGAGCCGCATCGGCATCTGGGGCTGGAGCTTCGGGGGGTACATGACGGCCCTGGCCCTCACCAAAAACGCCGACGTGTTTAAGATGGGCATTTCGGTGGCCCCCGTCACCAACTGGCGCTACTACGACACGGTGTACACCGAGCGGTTCCTGAAAACGCCGCAGGAAAACCCCCAGGGCTACGACGACAACTCCCCCGTGCAGCACGCCGACAAGCTGCGCGGCAAGCTGCTGCTGGTGCACGGCACCGGCGACGATAACGTGCACTTTCAAAACTCCACTGCCTTTGTGGATGCGCTGGTGAAAGCCAACAAGGACTTCCAGACGCTCTACTACCCCAATCGTAACCACGGCATTGGGGGCGGCAATACGCGCCTGCACCTCTACCGCCAGATGACCAACTTCGTGCTGCAGAACCTGTAAGCGCCCCGGCCTGACTGGCCGGCTGAACGCCCGGTGGTAGCTACCTTTGGCTGCCGCCGGGCGTTTCGTTTTGGCCCCGGGCTTCCACCTGCGTCATACCTGGTTCTGCTGGGCTGCCTGATTCCGGGCCGGTTTGGCTACTCTCTTAAAACCACGTAGGCCTCACCAACGCCGGTTTTTTGCCGGCGAAGTTTGCGCAAGGACTAGGCCAGCGGTGGAACAGGTAAACGCGTGGTCCTACAGCTTCACCGTAATGCTCTGCGGCTCGGTGAAGAAGCGCAGGGCTTCCAGGCCGCCTTCGCGGCCTACGCCGGAGTTTTTCATGCCCCCGAAGGGCGTGCGCAGGTCGCGGTGCAGCCAGGTGTTTACCCACACAATGCCGCTGTGCAGGGCGTGGGCCACGCGGTGGGCCCGGTTCAGGTCGCGCGTCCAGATGGTGGCAGCCAGGCCGTACTCGGTGCCATTGGCCCAGGTTAGCATTTCTTCCTCGCTGTCGAATGGGGTGAGCGTGACCACGGGGCCGAAGATTTCCTCCCGGTTGACGCGGCAGTCGGGGGCGAGGCCCTCAAACACGGTGGGCTGCAGGAAGTAGCCCCCGGCGCAGCGGCCCGGCACCTGCACGCGCTGCCCACCTGCCAGCAGCCTGCCGCCTTCCTGGTGGGCCAGCTCGATATAGCTCAGGACTTTCTGTAGGTGCGCTTCGCTTACCAAAGCCCCCTGGCGGCTGGCTTCCTCCTGCGGGTCGCCGACGGTGAGGCTGGCTACGCCCGCCAGAAACTCTTGCTTGAACTGCTCATAGATGGGCCGCTCCACAAAAATGCGCGACCCGCACAGGCAAATCTGGCCCTGGTTGGCAAAGGAGCTACGCAAGCTGGTGCGCACGGCCTCGGCCAGGTCGCAGTCGGCGAAGATGATATTGGGGTTTTTGCCGCCCAGCTCCAGGGAAAGCTTCTTGAATAGGGGCGCGGCCGTGCGGGCAATATGCTCCCCGGTTTTGGTGCCGCCCGTAAAGCTGATGGCTTTGATGGTCGGGTGCTCGATGATGGCCTGCCCGGCTGCGGGCCCCGTTCCGTGCACGATGTTGAGTACCCCCGCCGGCAGCCCGGCCTCGATACACAGTTTGCTGAGCAGAAAAGCCGTGTACGGAGTAATTTCCGATGGCTTAGCCACCACGCAGCAGCCCGCCGCCAGGGCCGGGGCAATTTTCCAGGTAAACAAATACAGCGGCAGGTTCCAGGGCGAAATGCAGCCCACTACACCCACTGGGTGCCGCACGGTGTAATTGAGGGCTACCCCTTCCTGGAAGTGGGTTTCGGAGGCGAAATGTTGGGCCGCCGTACCGAAAAAGGCGAAGTTGCTGGCCGCGCGCGGAATGTCCACGGTGCGGGCCAGGCTTACGGGCTTGCCGTTGTCCTGGCTTTCGGCCTGGGCCAATGGCTCTAGGTCGCGGGTAATAAGCTCCGAAATGCGCACCAGCAGCTGCCCCCGCTCTTCGGCTGGTAGTTGCCGCCACGCGGGCAAGGCTGTTTCCGCAGCCTGCACGGCCAGGGCCACATCCTGAGCATCCGAGTCGGGAATCTGGCTGAACACCTGCCCGGTAGCCGGCTCTATGTTGGGCAGGTAACGGCCAGCCGTCGGCGGCACCAGCTGACCCTGGATGTAGTTCTGGAGCTGTAGCATACGGTGCGAAATGGCGGCTGAAAGAGCCGGAAGTTACGGTACCCGCGTCAGTTCCGGCACGGGAATGTTCGTGTCGGAAATGATGTAGAGCGGACGGCGGCGCACGTTGGCACTCAGGCGGGCGAGGTATTCCCCAATAATGCCAATGGCAATCAGCTGCACGCCGCCCAGAAACAGGATGCTCACCATCAGCGAAGCCCAGCCAGGTTGGTAGTCGCCCGCAACGAACCGGGCATACAGCGTGTAGAGCATGACCAGAAAGGCCAACCCCGAGACCACAAACCCGCTGACGGTAGCTACTTTCAGGGGCACGTCGGAAAAGCCCGTGATGCCATCCAGCGCCAGCCGAATCATTTTGCGGTAGGTATAACCAGTTTCGCCGCCGGCCCGTTCGGCGCGGTCGTACTCCACGTAGGTTTGCCGGTAGCCAATCCACGAAATCTGGCCGCGGATGAACTTGTTCTGCTCCGGCATCTGCTTGAGGGCATCTACCACCTTGCGCGACACGATGCGGAAGTCGCCGGTGTCGACGGGAATGGAAATGTGCGTGATGCTGGCCAAGATACGGTAGAACAGCTTGGCGGTAAACTTCTTCGCCGCGCTTTCTCCCTGCCGGGAACGGCGCTTGGCGTACACTACCTCAAAGCCCTGCTGCAACTTGTGGTAGAGCTGCGGAATGAGCTCCGGCGGGTCCTGCAAGTCAGCATCAATGATAACCACGGCCTCCCCCGTCGACAAGTCGAGGCCCGCCGTGACGGCAATCTGATGCCCAAAGTTGCGGCTGAAGTTGATGTAGCGCACATCGGTTTCGCGGGCCGCCAGGTCCTGAATGAGCTCCAGCGACCGGTCCCGCGAGCCGTCATTAATGAAAATGTACTCGCAGCGCAGGTGCATGGCATCCAGCACCGAGCGCAGGCGCGCGTAGAGGGTAGGAATGTTGACTTCCTCGTTGTAGATGGGAATAATGACGGACAGATCCACGGCGCGAAAGATAGAGTCGGAGAAGATTAGGCGGGTTTGCGGGCTACGGCAAACGTGCTGACGCCCAGCGGAAAGCTGAGCTTCCGCAGCCAGCGGTTCTCAGCTTTCAGCAGGTTAAACAGGGCTTTGTTAGCCGGGGCAGACAGCTGCCGCAGGTCGCCGGCCCCCGCACTGGCCAGGCCGGCGGCGTGCAGGGTGCGCTGCAAGCGGCGCAGCACGGCGGTAGGAAAGAACAGGAGAAAGTTCCAGTAAGAGGCCCGCTCTATCTGCCAGCCGGTGCGCTGCATCACCTGGCGTAGGCCCGCCAGGGTGTAGCGGCGGAAATGGTGGTTTACTTCGTCGTGGCGGCTCCACAGAAACTGGTAAGCCGGCACAAACACAATAATGCGGCCGCCGGGCCGTAGCACGCGGCACCATTCGCGCAGCGCGGCTTCTTCGTCTTCAATGTGCTCCAGCACATCGGAGGCCACCACCAGGTCAAAGGAGTTATCGGCGAAATCCAGGCGGGCCCCGTCCATCACCATCACCTGCTCAAAGCCACGGGCCTGGGCTACGGCAATGGCTTTGTCGCTTACGTCAATGCCCGTGAGGTGCTGGTAGCCGGCGGCCTTCAGCGCAAGCAGCAAGGGGCCGCCCGAGCACCCGATTTCCAGGATGTCGGCCGTGGGCGGAAGCTGCAGCTGCTGAATCTGCTCAAATACGATGTGTCGCCGGCCGGCAAACCACCAGTGCTGCTCTTCCAGCTGATGATACCGGGCTTCGTAAGTAATATCCATAAGCGGCCTAAAGATACAAGAATGGGGCGGTGCCTACCTAAGGCCGAATGCCAGAAGCTGCCTCCGGGCCCAAGGGGTAGTTGTTGAGCACCACCTGCCGGGTGGGAGCCGTAGCCCGGTAGAAATACACGTCGGTGTCGAGCGGGCGGATGAGTAGGTCGTCGGCGACCAGGTCGCGGTTTTCGTAGAGCACCTCTACCTCGGCCTGTGGGTCACGCACCTGCAGGTGCACGGTAGCGCGCACCCAGTCGCCCACAATCTCCGTGCTGTGGCTGGTGTCCGTCACCTGGTGGTCAATCTGCTCACCTTTAGCGTTGTACTGCTTCACCTGCAGGTTGCCCAGCCCATACTCCGTTCGGGCGTTTATCCACACCGATACCTCGTAGCGCCCCGTATCAGCCGGCGAGGCTGTAAGCGGCCCCCGGTACAGCTG
Organism: Hymenobacter lutimineralis; assembly: GCF_008271285.1. NCBI lineage: Bacteria > Pseudomonadati > Bacteroidota > Cytophagia > Cytophagales > Hymenobacteraceae > Hymenobacter > Hymenobacter lutimineralis. The sequence goes on from NZ_VTHL01000011.1 coordinate 80,393, forward strand.
GGCAAACCCATCGGGGGAGATGAAGGCGCCGGGGGAGAGGAACGCCCGCGTAGCTGCGCGGCCCGCAAAGGAAGCGCGAATGACTGGTTTGCGAGTCGTGCGCAGGGTGCCCGCCGGACCGGGCAGCAGCGTGGGTCGCCGCTGGGCAAACAAACGCAGCTGCCGCGCATGCACCGTCGCGGCCAAGGAGTCGAGGGGCAGCTCATAGAGCACGGCGTAGGTGTCTTCGTAGAGCTTGCGGGCCCGGTTTACGAGCTGCTGCTCGTTGTATTGCAGGGCGTCGTGGCTGGTGACGAGCAGCACCGGCTTGCGGGAGGGCAGCAGGCGGACTAGCGGCTTATCGACAAAGTTGGTGCTGACCAGCTGCACCAGCTGTAGCGTATGCCCCACGGAAGCCCGGGCCATATGGCTGGCGAGCAGGGGAAGTTGGGTATTGAAGGAGGCCTTTTCGCTTTCGTACTGGGCGTTGGCGCTGTTGGCGAAGGAGAGCTTGTCGGTGCCGATGTTGAAGTAGGGCAGGGGCAGAATGGCCTGGAACTCCTCGGCGCGGCGGCCCACACTCAACAGCTTGTCCCGGTAGCTACCAGTTTCTGATACAAAGTCCGACACCCCGCGCATCTGCTGGATCTGCTGCCCTTTCGTGGAAATCTGAATGCCGGCTTCCAGGCCCCAGAACAAAAGCATCACCCCGAGGATGGTGCGCCCCACGCCCGCGGCCCCACGCTGGGCTAGATAGCGGTACAGCTGGTACCCGAAATACGCGGTGTAAAGCGAGAAAACGTAGTAGAATACCCATGCAAACCGACCCAAGGAGCGGAACTGCTTGAGCGGCCCGAGGCGCTCCAACAGCCATTCGCCACCCGGCAGACGAAAAGGCAGCGCCATAGACAGCAGCAGCAGCAGAATGGCTGCCCACAGACTGGTGCGAAACGCTACGGGGGCAATAGGCCGCAGCACTTGCCGCCACCTCCCTTTACCGAGCAGGCGCCCCGTGCGAATCAGGAGCAGCAGGGCTACGACGGTAGCCACCAGCCCTACGTAGGCAAATCCTTCCCAGGTAGGCTCCGGGGTGTGCAGCACAGCCCGAATGGCTTCCCGCAGAGGGCTGACCGTGGGCAGGAAGACCGTGAAGGGGCTAGCTGTGTACACAAAAAAGCCATAGGGATTTTCGGGCCGGTCGGTGAGGGCGTCCGTCAGCCAGAGCCACCCCCGAAACAGCAGCAGCGGGAGCAGGGCCGTAACGGCCCAACGAATAGCGGTGGGCCAAACGGGCTGCCGCTGCCGTTCCTGCAGGGCCCACACCAGGGCGTAGGCCAGCAGAAACAGTGCGCCCACCAGCAGGAAGTAGGTGTGCAGCAGCCCGCCTAGCAAGCTCACTACGCCGTAGAGCACCGGCCACAGCCAGCGGCGCGGGGCCGCCTGCATCCGCAGCAGCAAGTACCACAGCAAGGGCACCAGCACCGTGTAGCCCATAGAGCCGTGCGAGTCCAGGCGCTCCAGCTGGGGAGCCATGTAGGCAATGCACAAGGCCACCGCCGCCGCGTAGAGCCGGGGCAGCCCCAGGCGGCGCGCAATGGCAAACAGCATCAGGGGCGTAAGCCAGAGCAGCAGCAGCGTAAAGCAGTTCAGAATGCCAATGACGTGGCCTTCCACGGGCACGCCATGGTGCTGGAGCCAACTGAGCGGGTACGCCAGCAGAGGCTGCATATCAGGGAAGTTGATATGCTCCCCGTAGGGGTAGTTCATGCCCGTAAAGCGCAGCCCTACGTTGTACTTGACGTAGTACAGGATGATGTAATAGGCCCGGATAGCGTCGCCGGCATTGCCGAAGAAATACTCGTTTGGGTGCCAGACCACGCGGCCGAAGCTCAGGGCCAGCACCAGGGCACTGGCCGCCAACAGCAGGACGCGGACGCCTTTATCCGTCGAAAACAGGGGGGACTTCACGCGGGTAATGCTTAAAATACGATGCAGATTATTTGCCCAGCAGTCCGTAGCGCAGAATGCAGTAGATGGCCCGGAACCCGTCGCGCCAGCCTATTTTCTTGCCCTCGGCGTAGGTGCGGCCGTAGTAGCTGATGCCCACCTCGTAGATGCGGATGCCGGGAATCCGGGCTACTTTGGCCGTCACCTCCGGCTCAAAGCCAAAGCGCTTTTCCTCCAGGGCCAGGCCCTGAATAATGTCGCGCCGGAAAAGCTTGTAGCATGTTTCCATGTCCGTCAGGTTCAGGTCGGTGAACATGTTGGAAAGGAAGGTGAGGACCTTGTTGCCGATGCTGTGCCAGAAAAACAGGATGCGGTGGGGGTTGCCGCCCATGAAGCGCGACCCGAACACTACATCGGCAAAGCCTTTCAAAATGGGCTTGAACATGATGTTGTATTCCTCGGGGTCGTATTCCAGGTCGGCATCTTGGATGATGACGTAGTCGCCGGTAGCTTCCCGGATGCCGGTGTGCAGGGCCGCACCCTTGCCCTGGTTCACGGCGTGGTGCAGGATGCGCAGGTTGAGCTCGGGGTACTGGGCCACGTAGTTGGCCAGAGCTTCCGCCGAAGCATCCGTGGAGCAGTCGTTGACGAGAATAATTTCCTTCCGAATGCCCTGAATCAACTCCAGCACGCGCAGCCGGTCCAGAATCTGGTGAATGGTGCGCGCCTCGTTGTACACGGGGACGACTATGGAAAGGGTATCGAACTTAACCAATGAATGAGCGAGTAAATGAGTAAATGGCTGTAAGGCTAGAGCCGCTGGGAGGCGGAACGGTTGTATGATCCGGCAGTCGGGCATCCGGCAAAGCCCGCTTGCACCTGCTGATCCCAGCACTTTTCTAACCGGTGTGCCTACCGGAAAGGCAGTTACAGACTACTGGTGCGCCCGCCGTCTACCGGCACGTTGATGCCATTGATGTAGGCGGCGGCCGGGGAAGCCAGAAACGCCACGGCAGCGCCTACTTCAGCAGCCAGCCCGAACCGCCCGGCCGGTATCAGTCGCAGCATGCCAGCTTCCACCTGCTCGGTGGTTTGGCCAGTTTGGGCAGTCTTTTTCTCGATGAGGGAGGTATGCCGCTGAGTAAGCGTAGCGCCGGGCAGCACGTTGTTTACCGTAATGCCGGCCGGGCCCAGCTCATTGGCCAGCGTTTTAGCCCAGTTGCCCACGGCCCCCCGAATGGTGTTGCTCACGCCCAGCCCCGGCAAAGGCTGCTTCACGGAGGTGCTGATAATATTGATGATGCGGCCCCGCCCGCGCTGTTGCATCCCGGGTACCACGGCTTGCGCCAACAGCTGGTTGCACACCACGTGTTGCTCAAATGCCGCCCGCAGCGCATCTGCCGAAGCCTCCAGCAAAGGGCCACCCGCCGGCCCGCCGGTGTTATTTACCAGAACATCGATGCCAGCGGGGTTGGCGGCCAGGTAAGCGGCCACGCGCTGCTGCACCTGCACCGGCTGGGTGTAGTCGGCCACGAGGTAGGTGTGGGTCTGGCCGACGGGCGTGGGCAGCGCCGCCGCTACCTCCTGCAGCCGGGCTTCGTTGCGGGCCAGCAGCACTACGGTGGCCCCCAGGCGGGCCAGCTCTTCGGCCACGGCCTGCCCAATGCCTTGGGTACTACCGCCCACCAGGGCATACTGCGAAGTGAGAGAAAGATTCACGGAAACAAGAGCTAAGCGAACCGAAAGGTAGAAACTTAAGGCCGTAGGCAGAAAATTGCCGGGGCAATTCCGTACTTAGACCGGCCAGCGGACGTACCGCAGGCTGGGGTAGCTGCCGGTAGCCGCCCCCATTGTACCCTCTACCGTTGCCGCTATGCCCGTCGCCCGCCCGTTCAACTTTCAGCAGTGGATTGAAGAGCACCGTCACTTACTGAAGCCCCCGGTGGGCAATCAGCAGGTATTTAAAGACAACAAAGACTTCATTGTGATGGTGGTGGGTGGCCCCAATGCCCGCAAGGACTACCACGTAGACGAAGGCGAAGAGTTGTTCCTGCAGCTGGAAGGTGACATAGTGGTGAAGATCATCGAAGACGGCAAGCCGGTTGATATCGAGATAAAAGCGGGGAGCATGTTTCTGCTGCCGCCCGGCGTGCCCCACTCCCCGCGCCGCCCGGCCGGCACGGTAGGCCTCGTGCTGGAGCGGTACCGCTCCGCGGGTGAGCTGGATGGCTTCCAGTGGTACTGCGAAAACTGCGGACACAAGCTCTACGAGGAGTACGCCGAAATCACGGACATCGTGGCCCAGCTGCCGCCTATTATGAACCGCTTCTGGCAGGATGAGCAAAAGCGCACCTGCCAGAACTGTGGTACCGTCATGGAAAGACCACAGATTGTGACGGATGAAAGGACGGATGGAACGGACCGTGGATGAAACGGATGAAAGGACGGATGGAGACGGATAAGCAAGAGGCGCTTTAGAGTTGGAGCAACAACCTTGTCACTAGCATGATCAATCTGGCGGATTATGATGCGCTTACGCATCAGATTATCGGGTGTGCTATGCGCGTGCAGCGGACAATGAGTAGTGGTTTTCCGGAGGTTATCTATCAGCGGGCATTACAGATTGAACTGCAGAAACAGGGCATTGCTAGTGAGCGGGAGGTGGAATTGTCTGTCTATTATCAGGGCGAGAAAGTAGGGGCACGCCGCGCCGATTTTCTGGTAGATAGTCGGGTGTTGGTTGAGCTGAAAGCTGTTGCGGCTCTTACCAGTGCCCACCAAGCACAGCTATTAGGCTACCTTGAAGCCTTCCGGATTCAGGTAGGGCTGCTCCTGAACTTTGGAGCTATCCGCCTGGAATACAAGCGCCTGCTCAAAAATACGCCAATCCCCTAGCTTCCAGCTGCCGCCGACCCCATCCGTTTGATCCGTCTCATATCTGTTCCATCCACGGTCCGTTTCATCCATCCTTTCATCCGTTTGATCCGCGGTCTGTTTCATCCGTCTCCCCATCCGTCAACATCTGTGGTCATCGATATTCATACCCACATTCTGCCCGAAACCTGGCCCAACTTGCGGGAGCGGTACGGCTATGGCGGCTTCGTGCGGCTCGAGCATCACAAGCCCTGCTGCGCCCGCATGATGCAGGACGACAAGTTCTTCCGCGAAATTCAGGACAACTGCTGGGACCCTCAGGTGCGGATGCGCGAGTACGACCAGTTGGGCGTGCAGGTACAGGTGCTCAGCACCGTGCCTGTTATGTTCAGCTACTGGGCTAAGCCGCTCGATACCCTGGACCTGAGCTGCCTGCTCAACGACCACATTGCCGACGTGGTGCGGCGCTACCCCACGCGCTTTGTGGGGTTGGGCACTTTACCTATGCAGGCCCCTGATCTGGCGGTGCGGGAGTTGGAGCGCTGTGTGAAGGAGCTGGGCCTGGCCGGTGTGCAGATCGGCTCCCACATCAACGACTGGAACCTGGATGCGCCCCAGCTATTCGAGGTGTTTGCGGCGGCCGAGGAGCTGGGCGCCTGCGTGTTCATCCACCCCTGGGACATGATGGGCCAGCAGAAAATGCCTAAGTATTGGTTGCCCTGGCTGGTAGGCATGCCTGCCGAAAGCACCCTGGCACTCTGCTCGTTAGTGTTTGGCGGGGTGCTGGAGCGGCTGCCGCGCCTGCGCGTGGCAGTGGCCCACGGCGGCGGAACCTTCGCCAGCACCATTGGCCGCATCGAGCACGGCTGGCAGGTACGCCCCGACCTCTGCGCCGTCGATAACCCAGTGAACCCGCGTGAGTACCTGGGCCGGTTCTGGGTAGATTCCTTGGTGCACGACCCGCTGATGCTGGACTACCTGGTGAAAACCCTGGGCGCCGATAAAATTACGCTGGGCACCGATTACCCCTTTCCCCTGGGCGAACAGGTGCCCGGGCAGCTGATTAACTCCATGCCTTTCTCCGACGAGGTAAAGGCCCGGATGCTGGGCCAGAACGCCCTGGACTGGCTGGGTTTGCCAAGCACGCACTTTGCTTCACCCGCTCACGGCCATCTATGTCGGTAATGCAGGAGGTGGTGGCGTAGGCTAGGAAGGAAGGAAAGGGGGAAGTAGCTTGCACCCGCGTAGTACCACGCCGATACCCTTACCTGCTATATTGAATCCTTACGTGAACGACGCCCCTGCTTTCTATCGGTACCTGCTGCGTCAACTAGCTTACGTGGGTAGCCTGCTCGTGCTGTTGAGTGCCTGCCAGCCCCTGGAGCAGGAGCGTTGTGTACTGCTCGATGCTGATTTTGAGCAGTTTGAGGCCTGGGGTGCCCCCATTCCGCCTTTCCTCACGAAGGAGCAGGCACATTCCGGCCACTATTCCTTTCGGCTGCCGCAGGGTGCTGAGTATGGCGGGAACTACGTGACTACGCTCGGGAAATGCGCCACCGTGCCGCGCCGGCTGCGCCTGAGTGGTTGGGTATACCTGCCCAACGGGCGTATCCGGTCTACCGTGCTGGTGGTGCAGGTGCTGTGCCACGGCCGCCGCCCCGATGTGTGGGAGGGCCTGGAGCTTTCCGAGAAAGTGAAGCGCTACCAAACCTGGGAATCGGTGGAGAAATACATTCGCCTGCCCGAAGACCTGAACGCCTCCGACGAGCTGAAAGTGTACGTGTGGCACGCCGACCCCAACGGGGAAATTATCCTGTTCGACGACCTGAAAGTGGAAGGGTGGCGGTAGCCCATTATATGAGGAGTAAAACGCAGCCTGGCTGCCGCTTATGTATAGTCCTGTGCCCGATTCTGTAGCGCCGCTTCCTGGTTTTATTGCCCGCTACCGCAATGTGTGGGTAGTAGGGCTGCACGTGCTGCTGCTGGCTTGCCTTACCTCGGCGCTGTACGCTTTCGGCATTATCCGCTACCTGCCTTCCAACGACACCCTGTTTCGCTGGGACGTCATCTGGTACAACCAGATCCGGGAGGGGGGCTACGTCTATTCCGAGACGCAGATGAGCAACGCGGCCTTCTTCCCAATGCTGCCCTACGTGTGGCGGCTTTCGGGGCTGTGGCTGCTGGGCATGAGCCTCCTGAATGCCAGCTTGTTTCTGGCCGCCTCGGCCTGGCTGGCGCACCAGCTGCGCTTGCCGCCCCGCCTGCAGCTGCTGTTGCTTTCCACGCCCTCGTTGCTGTTCATGGTGGTGCCGTACACGGAGGCCCTCTTCTTTGTGTTCAGTACGCTGCTGGTGCTGGGCCTACGGCGGCGGCGACTCTGGTGGTGGCTGCTCGGGCTGCTGGGGTGCGGACTCACACGCTCGGCCAGCACCATGTTTACCCCGGCATTGGTGTTTATGGTCCTCATGTGGGCCATGCAGCCCGGTCAGCGCAAAACAGCCATAGTCTGGGGCGCTTCGGGATTGGGAGCTTTGCTGCTTTCGATAGGCCTGGTAGCCACCACGCAGTGGTACCAGACGGGGGAGCCACTCGGGTTTATCCGGGCCCAGAAACACTGGGGCCACACCCTGCGCGCGCTCAACTTCCCCTTCAGCGACCCATCCGGCATTGACGTGCTCTGGCTGGATGCCCAGGCCCTGTGGCTGGGGGTAGCCGCCGCGGGGCTCTGCACCTGGCTGGCCTGGCGCTGGCTGCTGCAGTGGCGGCAACAACGAGCCTTCCCGATACTGGCTCCCGAGGTAATCTTCGCGCTGGGCTACTGCGTGGGCGTTACACTGTTCATTTTGTCTTACCAGGGCGGCAGCCTTTGGAACATCGGCCGCTACATATTTGCCACGCCCTTCTTTGTGGTGCTGGTGGCGTACCAGGCGTCCCTGCCGGCTTGGCCCTGGCGCCGCTACCTGCTTATTGCCCTGGGCACCATGCTCTTCTGGCAGGTATTCGGTATCTATTCCCTTAACTTCGACACCTTTAGCACGGGGCAAGCCATCTGGTACTTTGGCCTCGTCACGGCTTATTTGGTAGCGTACCTGGCGTGGCGGCAGCTGCGGTGGCAGCGCGAAATCACCATGCTGCTGTACGTTTTCAACCTGGTAATGCTTTTACACATGCTGGAAGGCTGGCTGCAGTACTACGTAGTGCAGTAGCTCTTTTTCTGTTGATATACAGTTTGATACAGTTGAGGCGCTCCGTTGAAATGCTCCTGAAACCTTGGTCTTATTTCGGGCTGTGCCGTAACGTGTTGGTTTCCGTGCTGCTGGGACTGGTAGCGTGCGAGCCGGTGCCAGGCACGGTCATCCTGCAGGATGATTTTGAGCAGGCGGGAGCGGCCGTACCCCGGCCCCCGGAAATCAGCTCGGAAAGCGCGCATTCCGGCTCCTTCTCCTACAAAGTGGCGCTGGCCTCCGCCTATGGCCCCAGCTGGCAGGCTACCTGGGACGCGGCCGGGCAGCCAAAGAAGTTGCGCGTGAAAGCCTGGCTGAACCTGCCCGGCAACCGACAGAAAACGGCCGTTGTCGTGGAAGTGTCGCGCAACGGCGCTACCCGGTACTGGCGCACGCTCAGCGTCAACGAGGTAGTGAAACGCTTTCACCAGTGGGAGCTGGTTTGGAAGACCTTTGTGCTCCCGCGCGACATGGGCCCCGACGATACAATCAAAGTATACCTGTGGCAGGCGGGGGAGCGACAAATCCTGTATGTCGACGACTGGACCATTGAAAAAGTAGCTCCTTGATGGCACTTTCCCAGATTCGGCTTGCCTTGGCTGCCGGCCCCAACTCAGCCTGGTACGCCCGGGCACAGCAAGCCCAGCTTTTCCCGCTGATAGTTCACGTGCTGTTGCTGGTAGGCGTGTATGCCGGGCTCTACTGCTTTGGGTTTGTTCATCACCTGCCCACTCCCGATCGGCTGCTCAGCTGGGACGCGGGCATTTACCAGCGGGTAGCGGCCGCCGGGTACGATGACCCCACGCAGGGGAAAAGTGCCTTCTTTCCCCTATATCCCTATTTGTGGCGTGTTCTCCACCTGGGGCCGGTTGGCATGAGCCTTTTTCTGGCGGGCTGTGCGCTGTTGGGGGCAGCCGTGCTGGCCCGCACGTTTCGGCTAACGGGCCGCCAGACCATGCTGCTGGTTTCGGCACCGGCTATGGTATTTACCCTGGTGCCGTACAGTGAAGGGCTGTTTTACCTGTGGGCGGCGCTGCTGCTCTGCGGCATGCACCGTCGCAACCTGTCCCTTACCCTGGTGGCTCTACTGCTGTGCTGCCTTACGCGTGCTGCCGCCACGCTGTTTGTGCCGGCCTACCTGTTTGCTGAGCTACTGACCTGGAACCAGGGTGGCACGCGGAAGTGGCTGAGCCTATGGGGGGGCTTGCTTACCATGGCTGCCGCCATGGCCCTCGTAATGCTGGTCCTGCACACCCAAACAGGCGACGCCCTGGCTTTTTATCATGTGCAGGCGCAGTGGGAGCATATTATGCGCCTGCCCGTTTTCCCCCTGCATAGTACCGCAGGTATCGATGTGCTGTGGCTTGATGCCGTGGCGTTGCTGATAGCCTGGCTTTCCACGGTGGCCTGCCTGCTGCTGGGCAGTTGGTGGCTGGTGCGGCTGCTGGGCATAGTCCGGACCGCGCCGCCCGCGCTGTCGAAGGCGGTGCTGTTTTCCCTGGGCTACGCGGCCGGCACGGGTGCCTACCTGCTACTGTACCAGGGCGGCGACCTTGCCAACAGCAACCGGTACATACTGGCCACTCCATTTGCGGGAGTGCTGCTGTGGCAGCTGTGGCAACTGGTGCCCACTGCGCGTTGGCGGGCGGTGTTTGTTGGCGCCGTGGGGAGCTTGGCTGTTGCCCTGGCGCTGGGGTTTCCGTTTCGCTTCGAAAACTTCCTGCCTTACGAGGCCACCTGGTACTTTGGTCTATATGCGGCTTATGTGCTGGCCTTTCTTTTCGTAGTCAAAGAAACCAGCCCCTGGTACCGCGAAATAGCCACCGGACTGTACATACTCAACTTGGTCATGCTGGCTCATTTACTGGATTTGTTTCTGGAATTCAGCTGGATTGGCTAGATCAGCTTTTCCCTCGGCTGGGCTGGCTATATTTGCCCAATGACCTTCGAACCCACCCTCGAGTTTGCGGCCCACCTCGACGCGCAGGACCCGCTCCGTTTATTCCGTTCCCGCTTTCATATTCCCCTTACCCCGGAAGGCCAGGAAGCTGTGTACTTCTGCGGCAACTCCCTGGGTTTGCAGCCCCGCACGGCCCGGGCCGCCGCCGAAGAGCAGTTTGCCTCCTGGGAAAAACGGGCGGTGGAAGGTCACTTCCTCGGCAACGACCCGTGGATGCACTACCACGAAACTCTGGCCGAAGCTACTGGCCGGGTAGTGGGCGCCAAGCCCCTAGAAGTAGTGGTAATGAACAACCTCACGGTGAATCTGCACCTGCTGCTGCTCACGTTTTACCGGCCCACGGCCACCCGCTACAAGGTGCTCATGGAAGGGGGCGCTTTTCCTTCCGATCAGTACGCGCTGGAAAGCCAGGTAACGCTGCATGGCCTCGACCCGAACGACGCAATTGTGGAACTGGTGCCCCGCCCCGGCGAGCATACCCTGCGCACCGAGGATATTGAAGCCACCATTCGGGAGCTGGGTGATTCCCTGGCTACCATCATCCTCGGCGGTATCAATTACTACACTGGGCAGGTGTTCGATATGGCGGCCATTACCCGCGCGGGCCACGCCGTGGGAGCTACTGTGGGCTTCGACCTGGCCCACGCCGCCGGCAACATTGAGCTGCACCTGCACGACTGGGACGTGGATTTTGCCTGCTGGTGCTCTTATAAGTACCTGAACTCCGGGCCCGGCGGTACCAGTGGGGTGTTTGTGCACGAGCGGTTTGCCCATAGCCCCGAGCTGCCCCGGCTGGCCGGCTGGTGGGGCCACGATGCCTCCGAGCGGTTTCAAATGAAAAAAGGCTTCCGGCCCATGCCGGGGGCAGCGGGTTGGCAGCTGTCCAACTCCCAGGTTTTTCCGATGGCCCTGCACCGGGCGGCTCTGGCCGTGGTGGATGAAGCCGGGGGCATTCCGGCGCTGCGGCAGAAAAGTGAGTTGCTCACGGCCTACCTGGAGTTCCTGATCAAGCGCCTGAATTTGCCCGCCTCCCGCCTCGAAATCATTACCCCCACCGACCCAGCCCAGCGCGGCTGCCAGCTGTCCATTCTGGTGCACGAGGGCGGGCGCGCGTTATTCGACCATCTGGTGGCCGCCGGCATCATCGGCGACTGGCGCGAGCCGAACGTCATCCGCCTGGCGCCGGTGCCCTTGTACAACTCCTTTCAGGATGTGCAGCGCGTGGGACAAGTGCTGGCCGACTGGGCAGGCGTGTAACATTCCGGGCAACTTTCACCGCTTGCCCGTGGTTTTACGTTGATAGAATTGAAACCCGGGAGGGCAACCTCCATCTGAGCTAACGCGCCATGTATGAAGAGTATGCGGACAAAATGAGCCGCAAATCCCTGCCCGAGCTGTACCTGTACGTGCACAAGCGTCAGGAATACCGTGAAGATGCCGTGCTGGCTGCCCTCGACGAGCTGGCCCGGCGTGGGGAAGAACCGGCCGAAGCTGCCGCCATTCGTACAGAGCTGTTACCCATTGTAGCGCAGCAGCACGAAGAAAAGCGGCAGGCGGCCGCCCGCACCACCGCCGAGCCGGCAGTGCCTACGCCCTATGCCCCGGCCGATGCCGAAGGGCCCGCCCTGTACTCGCCCGGTACTATTGTGCTGTTCTCCATGCTGTTCTCCTTTTTTGTGGGAGGCATTCTGTTTGTGATCAACATGTTCCGGCTCAAGGAATCGGGTAAGGCAGTTCGCCTAATCCTGTTCTTGGTGGCAGTGCTGGCTGGCCAGTACTTTGGCCTTCGGTGGCTGACGGGTATGTATGGCCCGGAGATGCAGCTCTTTAGCACCGTGGGGGTGAACTTTGTGGCGGTATTGGTTTATCTGTTGTACTTCTGGCCCCGCTACGTGGGCGCCCGGCCCTACGTGAGCCGGCAGTGGCTGCCAGCCCTGCTAATTTGCCTGGTCGTGATATACGGTTTGGTGAAGCTGGCCGCTCCTTACATGGTCGACATGGCAAAGTAGTGCATGGCTGCTCTGACGTTGCTGCCCTTGGCGCAGGCCGAGGTGTATTTCCAGCCGGCCTTTCTACCCATTCCTGAAGCGACGGCGCTGTTTAGTGAGTTGACGGCTACGGTAGCGTGGCGGCAGGACTCCATTCAGCTATTTGGGAAACAAGTGCCGCAGCCCCGCCTCACGGCCTGGTACGGCGACGAACACGCGGCCTACAGCTACTCGGGTCTGTACCTCAGGCCCCAACCCTGGACGGAGCCCCTGCAGCGTCTGCGCCGCCAAGTAGCAGAAGCCACCGGGCAGCCCTTCAACAGCGTTCTGCTCAACCTCTACCGCACGGGCCAGGACAGTATGGGCTGGCACGCCGACGATGAGCCCGAGCTGGGCCCGAACCCCGTCATTGCCTCCGTGAGCCTGGGAGCCACCCGGCGCATGCGGTTCCGGCCTCGCTTGAGCTTGCTGCCAGATGCAGCGCCGTTTGGTTTGGACCTGCCCGCCGGTAGCCTGCTGCTCATGCAGGGTGCCACTCAGCACACCTGGCAGCACGCCATTCCCAAAACTGCCCGCGCCGTGGGCCCGCGCCTCAACCTTACCTTCCGTAGCGTGCAGGGTAGGCTCTAACACCAACTATAGGTGAAGCACAAAAAAGCCCGGTTGCCTCTGTAGGCAACCGGGCTTTTTTGTGCGAAAGGCGTAAGGCTACTTTATGTTCACCAGCAAGCCTACGTAAGCCAGACGGCCGATATTCGGACCGCCGTACACCTGGGTGTTATTCTGATCCAGGAGGTTGGAGCCGCCTAGCTGCAGCGTCGTACCCAGCTTAGACAATGTGTAGCCCACCGAAGCGTCGAGGCTGCTGTAGTCCTCAAGCTGGCCTACGGCGAAGGGCATTTCGTAGAGGTGGCCCTGAGCCCAGCGGTAGTTTACGGCGTAGTTCAGGTTGTTCACTACAATGCCGTTCACACCCACGTTGTATTTGTGCTTAGGCGTGTTGAAGAACGTCTGGAAGTTCTCGGGAAGGTCCTCGTCTTCCAGGATGTTGAGCGAGTAGTTGGTGGTCAGGTTCAGGGCGCGGTTAAAGTAATACGTGAGGCCCAGCGAGGTGCCCTGCGTGTTCACCTGCTGGCTTGCGTTGGTCCACACCTGCAGAATGCGGGTGCTAGAAGCGGAATTCTGATACACGCCTGCCAGGAGGTCGGCTTGCGTAGGCTGCTGGGCTGGACGGCTACCGTTGGTGTTACCAATAAAGCGTTGCGCGCCAATAAAGTCGTTGTATTGGCTACGGTAGTAATTTACATCCAGATAGAGTTTTTCCAGCAGAATGCCTTTATAGCCAACTTCTACCGTGTTCAGGCGTTCCAGTTTGAGGGCGGCTAGGTCCACGGGGCTGAAGCTGGAGTTGAGGCTGTAGCCTTGGTAGCCCGCCCCAATATTGCCTTGTAAACGTACTTGACCCAGATCAAGTAGGATATATTGGTCGAGCTGGGTAGGCGAGCGGAAAGCCCGGCCGTAGGAGGCACGGAAGTTGTGCTGCTTTCGGTCCCCAGCCGAATATACCACCGAGGCCCGCGGCGACACTGCAGGATCAAAGTTCTTGAAAGCATCTATGCGCACGGCAGCGGCCAACTTCAGACGCTCATCCAGCAATTTGTGTGTGAGTTGAGTATATCCCCCTAACTCATGGTTCTGAATGCGGCCGTCGTTATCCGAAAATAGATTGCCGTTCGAGCCCAAGCGAAACTTGCGGTAAGCCCCACCTACAATCAAATCCGTCGCATCGCCAAACTTAAAGTTGTACTGGGCGTTACCTTCGTTCAGCAAAGAACTGGGATTAAGCTGGGCACCTTTACCGGGCGTAGCATTGGCTATGATTTGGCTTCGCAGCGTTTGAAACTGCTCACTAGCGGGGTCAGGCTGGGTGGCATCGGCCTTTTGTTTAGCGGCCGCCAAGGCCTGCTCTATGGGCACATTCAAAGCCCGAGCTTGTTTAAATACTTCGTTGTATGTGCCAAAATAGGCTTGGCCATTGCTGGTGCCAGGTAGCAAGGATGAAGGAGCGGCCTGCAGATAGCTGCCCAGAAAGTTCAGGTCGTAGGAGTTGGCGCCATAGTCCTGTACCGACTGACCGCGCAGAAACCAGTTTTTGCCTTTAATTTCGCCGTGGTACTGATTGGTGCCGAAGTCCCGCAGGCGGTAACGACTGCTACTCTGGTAGCTGGCAGTACCGCGGGCGAAGCTGGCCCCCACGGTCATTTTTGTGTTGCTGTTCAGAAGGTAGGAAATAGTAGGCTGTAGCTTCCGCGACTTGGCTTTGTTGTCGTCACCAACCAAGGTTTTCTCGTCAAAACCTGGAATAAAGACCGTCCGTCCATACAGTTCCGGGGCCACAGTGTAGCCAGGGCGGTTCTGTGCCGGTGAAAACGTGAGGCCCACGTCTCCATAGCGGTTTACGGCGTCATAACCCTGCGGCGAGCCAACAGGGTTGTTTCGGCTCTCCACTTTGGTGCTGGTAGCAGCGAAATTCTCGGCCAGCCAGTCATCGGCTGTCAGGTAGGAGCCGACTACTTTAAAGGCAAACTTCTCGCCGAGCTTCTTGGCAAAGCGCAGCTGGCCGTCGAAATAGCTGCGCTGGCCGCCCCGCAAACGTACGCTCAGGCCTTCGGAGGCAAAAGGGTCTTTGGTGTTGAGCAGCAGCACGCCGTTGAAGGCGTTGGCCCCGTATAGCGCCGAAGCCGGCCCGTGGATGATTTCGATGCTTTCAATGTCCAGCTCGGGCACGCCCGTCAGGTTGCCGGCATTCACGTTCAGGCTGGGGCTCTGCGTATCGAAGTAGTCGGTGAGCTGAATGATGCGCTCCGACTTAGCCGAGTTGAAGCCGCGCGTACTCACGCTGGTCATCAACAAGCTGGCGCTGTTTACATCAATGCCTTTGTAGTGGTTGAGCCCGGCCTGGATGTCGGCCGTCGGAATCCGCTCGATCTGCTGGCTGTTCAGCTTTTCAATGGTCACCGGCGCCTGCAGAATGCCTTCCTCCACGCGGGAAGCGGCAACTACTACTTCATTGGTGAAGGCCACGGTGGGCGTCAGGCCTACGGCGAGGTTAGCATCGGGGCTGGTGAGGGAAACTTCCTTGGTTTCGTAGCCGATAAACGAAACGGACAGAACCACCGGCCCGCCCCCGAAATCGGCGCGAAGCTCAAAGCGGCCGTCCCGGTCGGTGCTGGTACCTACAAAGGTACCCTTTAGGAACACAGTGGCCCCGGGCAGTGGCTCACCAACTTCGGTTTGTACCAAACCGCTTACAATGGCATCCTGCTGCGCCAGGGCTGTTTGGGCCACGCCCAGAAGAAGTAAAAACAGCCAGATGGAATAAATTTTCCTCATATCAACGATGTTAAGTGGGTGTGCGTCCGGAATGGGAGGTCAAAGATAAGGGAACATACCGCAGCACGGAAGGCTTGAGGAGTTTTGACTTGTTGCTTTCGTTATATTTCTACCTGGAGTTGCCGTCGGTGTTTTTCGCTTAGCACCCCCCCGGGAGCATGCCGGTATTTCCTTGATATGGACCTTTCTAGGAAAAAGTTTGCTTTCTCTTATGGAAAGCTGCTGCGGTCGGTCTGCCTAGAAATATATTAAAAAACTGCTAGAAACGAATATTATACTTCCGGCACTTGAATGCTTTTCGGCACTCAGGCTGGCCGTTGTAGCTCGGACCTCGTAAGTTCCTGTGGTTCGTCTTAGATTGCGTTTCCGACTTTTGCCTCGCGCTATGCCTGCTATTGCCCACCCTGCTGCTCCCGCGGCCGTTACCATTCTTGGTGGCGGCCTCGTTGGCTCGTTGCTTTCCTTATACCTGGCCCGGCACGGGCACACTGTAAACATGCTGGAGCGGCGCCCCGACCCGCGGCTGGCCGGGGCCCAGGAAGGACGCTCCATCAACCTGGCTTTGTCGGACCGGGGGTGGCGGGCCCTGGAGGGCGTGGGCATTGCTGAGCAGATCCGGCAGGTGGGCATTCCCATGTACGGCCGCGTGATGCACGACCAGCAGGGCCGCCTCACGTCCCAGGCCTACGGCAAGCAGGATCAGGCTATCTACTCCGTTTCCCGGGCCGGACTCAACCGGACGCTGCTGGACCTGGTAGAGCAGGAGGCGGGCGTGCAGGTGCGCTTCGAGCAGCAGTGCCTGAGCGTAGACGTGCGCAACCAACTGCTGGAAGTGCGCGACGGTGCTACCGGCACCGTTGCGGAACAGCCGTATGCCCGCCTGTTTGGGGTGGATGGGGCCTACTCCGCCGTGCGTGGTGCCCTGCAGAAAACCGACCGGTTCGATTACTCCCAGAGCTACCTGGAGTATGGCTACAAGGAGCTGAACATTGCGGCTGGCCCCGGGGGCACCTGGCAGTTGGAAAAGCACGCCCTGCACATCTGGCCCCGGGGGCAGTACATGATGATTGCGCTGCCCAACCTCGACGGGACCTTCACCTGCACGCTGTTCTTTCCCTATGAAGGGCCCCACTCGTTTGCCGCTCTGCAAACCGAAGAGCAGGTGCGGGCTTTCTTCGAAGAAGTATTCCCCGATGCCACACCCCTGATGCCGGAGCTGGTGGAAGACTTTTTTCAGAACCCCACGGGTTCCCTGGTAACGGTGCGCTGCTTTCCCTGGTCGTACCAGGACTCCGTGCTGCTGCTGGGCGATGCTGCTCACGCCATTGTGCCGTTCTATGGCCAGGGCATGAATGCCGGCTTCGAGGACTGCACTGTACTCAACGAGCTGCTCGGCCAGCTGGGCCCCGACTGGGCGGCCGTATTCAAGGCCTTTGAGCAGCAGCGCAAGCCCAACACCGACGCCATGGCCGAAATGGCCATCTACAACTTTGAGGAGATGCGCGACCGGGTGGCCGACCCCCGGTTTCTGCTGCAGAAGAAAATCGAAAGTAAACTATCGGCGCAGTACCCCGACCAATGGGTGCCCTTGTATCCGCAGGTCACGTTCTCGCACACACCCTACGCCGAAGCCTGGACCAGTGGCCAGCGTCAGGACCGCATCATGGCCCGCCTGATGCCGCACATTCAGGCGGAGGAAGATTATGACCGCCCGGAGGTGCAGCAACTCATTGCCCGGGAGATGGCTGCTATGCAGTAAAAGAGGTACGGCCCGGCTGGCGCATTGCCAACCGGGCCGCAAAAGCTGCTTTGTAGCGAAAATGCTTAGAATCGGGGGGAGCTAAGCCGCACCACGGCCATTGGCTGCTGATCGGCCAGCCAGAAGTAGGTAGCCAGTTGGCTGGGGCGCAGTACCCGACCCAGCGAAGCCAGATAGCGGCGCTCGGCGCGGCGCTGGGCACCCGGTAGCCGGTCTAGTAAGTGGTGGGCGGTGCGCTGCTGCTGGCGCAGGTGCACGTAGGTGCAGCGTTCCACTTGTCGGCGCTGCTCAGCGCTTAAATCAAGCGCATCGGCCAAGTAGGCGGCCAGCTGATGAGCCCGCTGCCGCGAAATACCCGGTTGGGGCGCGGCATCTGGCTGATTGACGAATGTGGGCGGCCCAACAGTCTGGGCCCGGCTTGCCATGGGTAACAGGCTCCCCAAAACCAGCAAAAGCAAGGAAAATGAGCGAAGCAAAGGCATAGCAGCAGTTGAAGGAGCAACAAGAGAACTTCCCTTGCACTTTACAAAGTTAATGTTTTGTTTGGATCAGCCCGGGTTTTTAGGCTATTCTTCCGTAATTCTCTCTGTGTGTCTTTGCTGAGTAGCGCAAGGACCAGTCTAGGAGCCAAACGAAAAAGCACCGCCGAATAGTATTACCGCAAGCCCGGTAGTTAGCCCCAGCAGTAGTCCTGCCCATACTTGGGCACGCGTGTGCGCCTGTAGAGCAAGCCTAGCCCAGGCCACGGCGGCGGCGGCAGTAAGCCCTAACGCCAAGCCAAACAGGGCCGCCCACCCCCACGAGGGCCACCCCAGCATTAGCAAGGTTGCCAAAGCACCGCCCATCCCCACGCCGTGGGCACTGATCTTCCACCAGAACGTAATCAGAAAAGTAAGCAGCACGGCTACCGTCATGCCCCCGAGCAGCAGCGGTAGCAGGCGAGGCACGCCGGGGGAATTCGTAACCAAGTAGGTTGCCAGCCCAAAGCAGCAGGCTGTGAGCAGCAGTGGCCCGTACCGCTGGCGCCGCTCCTGCAACATGAATGACTCCAGCCGCCCCCGGTAGTAAAGCAGCCCGGTGCCTAGAGCCGGCAGCCCAAACGTGCATCCGGCTACTACCCCTAGGGTCAGGCTCCCCGAAGACTGGGTTGGCGTTGAGCCAATAACGACCAGAGCCGCCAAGTAGGTGGGTACCAGCAGCGGGTGAAATACAACGGAAAAGAAGGTAGCAGCAGCGTGCTTCAAAGAAGGCAGAGTAAGCAGACTGCGCAAGATACACCCCCGGCGGGAGGCCAGAAAAAAGCCGGCAGCTGCCGGCTTTTTTCTTAGAGCTCTTTGCGAAGACGCGCTACCGGAATGTTGAGTTGCTCCCGATACTTGGCTACCGTGCGGCGGGCAATGTTGTAGCCACGGGCGTTCAGCATTTTCTCCAGCTTGTCGTCGGAGAGGGGGCGGGACTTGCTTTCGCCCTCAATGATTTCCTTGAGAATATGCTTGACTTCCCGGCTCGACGCATCCTCGCCCGAGTCGGTGGCAATGCCTTCGGAAAAGAAGTACTTAAGCGGGTAAATGCCAAACTCCGTCTGCACGGCTTTGGAGTTGGCCACCCGGCTCACCGTTGAAATATCCATCCCGATTTCCTGGGCAATGTCCTTCAGGATCATGGGGCGCAGCTTGCTTTCATCACCTTCCAGGAAGAAGTCGTGCTGGTACCTCACAATGGAGTCCATGGTGCGCAGGAGCGTATTCTGGCGCTGCCGAATGGCGTCGATAAACCACTTGGCCGAGTCCAGCTTCTGCTTCACGAAGGTCACAGCCTCCTTCATCTTGGCGTCTTTCTTCGACGCCTTGTCGTAGGCCTGAAACATTTCCGTGTACGCGGGGCTCACGCGCAGCTCCGGGGCGTTGCGGGCGTTCAGGGTCAGGTTCAGCTGGCCGTTGTCGTTGGTCAGGATAAAGTCGGGGATGATGTACTGCACCTTGCCCATGCCCACGGGACCGGTGCCGCCGGGCTTGGGGTTCAGCTTCAGAATCAGGGCAATGGCGTCTTTCAGCTCATCGTCTTCCAGGTCCAGGCGCTGCTGGATGCGGGAGTAGTGCTTCTTGGTAAATTCTTCGAACGTATCGGTGATGATGCGCTCAGCATGCTCCACGTCGGGGTCGTCTTGGTGGCGGCGCTCCAACTGGAGCAGCAGGCACTCCTGCAGGTCACGCGCGCCAATACCGGCCGGGTCGAAGCTCTGAATCACGCGCAGCACGGCCTCAATCTCCGGCACCGAGGTTTCCAGGTTCTGCGAGAAAGCCAAGTCATTGGCAATGGCCGACAAGTCGCGGCGGATGTACCCGTCGCCATCAATGGAGCCGATCAACTGGCGGCCAATGGCTTCCTGCTTTTCATCGAGGCTGGCAAAGCCCAGCTGGTCGAGCAGGGAGTCAATCAGGGAGCCGCTGGTATCGGCCAGGGGCATTTCCCGGTCGTCTTCGTCCTCGCCGGGGCCGTCGCCCTGCATCTTGTAGCCGGCTATTTCGTCGTCGTTGAGGTAGTCGCTCAGGTCCAGGTCGTCGTTGTCCTGCTGGCGCTCCTCGGGTTCCGGCACTTCGGCCACGGGCAGCTCTACCTCGGGCTGCTCATCGCGGGGCTCGTCAAAGTCTTCGTCCAGGGTGCTGTTGTCGCTGTCGAACTCGGCATCGGGGTCGTTGTCGAAGTCTTCGTCGTCGCGGTCCTGCTCCTCAAACTCCTCGTCCTGGTCGTCGCCTTCCTCCAGGGCTGGGTTTACTTCCAGCTCTTCTTTGATGCGCGCTTCCAGCTCTGCCGTCGGAATCTGCAGCAGCTTAATGAATTGTATTTGTTGGGGGGAGAGCTTCTGCTGGAGAAGCTGCTTCATGTCCAGTCGTTGCATACTCCAAAGTGCGTACGCCCCGCCGGTGATAAAACGGGGTGGTTAGGCCAAATATAGCCCTTTCTGTACTGCGGTTCGGGGGAAAATGTTGGGATTTGCCCATCATCCCCCATCTGTCGCCCGAGGAGCGAATGAGCTTCTCACGTCAGCAGGAGCCTTTGATGTGCTGGCCGTGCTAATGCGAGAAGGTGCCTCGCTTCGCCCAGGATGATAGGAGGTGCAAAATCCGCCTCGCAAATCTCCTACCTTTGCGGCCATTCCATTCTTTAGCAGACCATATTTTCCCATGTCCGACCTCCGAAGAACCAGCGTGCAGGATTTGCTCCGCAGCACCGAGCTGGACCGCGAAGTGCTGGTAAAAGGCTGGGTACGCACCCGCCGCGGCAACAAATACGTGCAGTTTATTGCCGTGAACGACGGCTCCGGCTTTAATTCTATTCAGGTAGTTGCCAATGCCGAGTTGTTCCCGGAGGAAAAGCTGAAGGCCGACGGCGTGGAAAATGGAGCGGCAATTGCCGTACGCGGTAAGCTGGTAGCCAGCCAGGGCAAAGGCCAGACGGTTGAAATTCAGGCCGAGGAAATCACGGTGTACGGCTCGGCCGACCCGGCCGTATACCCATTGCAGAAGAAAGGCCACTCCCTGGAGTTCCTGCGGGAAATTGCCCACCTGCGCCCCCGCACCAACACGTTCGGGGCCGTGCTGCGCATTCGGCACGCCATGTCGTTTGCGGTGCACCAGTACTTCAACAGCCACGGCTACTTCTACATCCACACGCCCATCATCACCGGCTCCGATGCTGAGGGGGCCGGCCAGATGTTCCGCGTCACCACGCTCTCCGACACCAAGCCGCCCCTGAACGAGGCGGGCGCGGTGGACTATAGCCAGGATTTCTTCGGCAAGGCCACCAACCTCACCGTATCGGGGCAGCTCGAAGGCGAAGTGGCAGCTATGGCCCTGGGCAAGGTCTACACCTTCGGGCCTACCTTCCGGGCTGAAAACTCCAACACGGCCCGTCACCTGGCCGAGTTCTGGATGATTGAGCCGGAAGTGGCCTTCTTCGACTTGCAGGACAACATGGACCTGGCCGAGGACTTTCTCAAGAGCCTGGTGCGGTACGCCCTGGAGCACTGCCCCGACGACCTGCAGTTCCTCAACGACCAGTACGACAAGGAGCTGCTCAGCCGTTTGCGCTTTGTGGTGGACAACGACTTCCAGCGTCTTACCTACACCGAGGCCGTAGAAATCCTGAAAGGCGCGAAGCAAAAGTTCGAATTCCCCGTGGACTGGGGCACCGACCTGCAGTCGGAGCACGAGCGGTATTTGGTGGAGAAACACTTCAAGAAGCCGGTTATCCTCACCAACTACCCCAAGGACATTAAGGCCTTCTACATGAAGCTGGACGAGGACGGCCGCACCGTGCGCGCCATGGACGTACTGTTCCCCGGCATCGGCGAAATCATCGGCGGCTCCCAGCGTGAGGATGATTTGCAGAAGCTGCAGCAGCGCATGCAGGAAATGCACGTGCCGGAGGAGGACCTCTGGTGGTACCTTGATACCCGCCGCTTTGGCTCGGCCCCGCACGCCGGCTTCGGCCTGGGCTTCGAGCGGCTCATCCTGTTCATCACCGGCATGGCCAACATCCGCGACGTTATTCCCTTCCCCCGCTTCCCCAAGAGCGCAGAGTTTTAGCCCGCGGGTTCTGACCCACGGATTCGCCCGGATTTTGAGGACAATTCATTCGCACACAACAAAGGCCGCCCAAGGGCGGCCTTTGTTGTGTGCGAATGAATTAATCGAGGGTTTCAGCAGTAATTCCGCAATTCCTTGTCATCCACGGCTACCAGCGCATCGAGGCGCAGCTCGAAGCCATCCTGCAGCCGCAGATATTCCACCTTGTCCTGGATGAACAGGTTCTGGATGATGCCCTGGTAGGTGGTGGGCGGCGTATCGGGCTCGGTGCGGTAGGTGAGGGTGCAGGGCTGGCCAGTGGTGGCGCGGGCTTCCAGCTCATCGTAGAATGAGCAGCTGATGGGCGTGTAGGAGGGAGTGGCCATAGGAAGCAAGTAGTTATGCAACAGTAGGAGGATTAAACAAGCGGGCAACCCAGGGCTGGCTGTTCAACACCAGGGAAACCGTGCTGGCAAACACCGGGAAGGTGAGGTAGAGCATACGTGCCGCGTCGCCCGAAAGGATAAGGTGCAGGCAAACCGCCAGTAAGAAAAGGCCGGTGCCCGAAGGCAGGAGTGGCCCCCAGCTCTGCACCACAGCCCGGCTACGAAAACCCAGCAGCACCACGCCGTTCCAGAGCCCGAACACGCTTGCCAGCGCCACTAGCCCGGCCCCCGAGAATAAAGCCGACACGTTTGCCTGGCTGGCCGCCAGGTGCTCGACGGCTAGCGTGGCCAGGGGCACAGTGGCGCTGGCGCCAGGTGTCAGGTACTCTACCAGTACACGAACAGCCCAGCAAAGCGCCAGACCGCCGCTGGCCGCCGCGAGGCGTTGCCAGAAAGGAGCAAAGCGCCCGTAGAGCAGGGCCATTGGCAGAAAGAAAACGAAGGTTTCCTTGAGCACCGGCCCTAGTGCCAGGGCCAGCAGCAAGGGCCAGCGCGTGCGGGTAGAGCACGCAAACCAGAGCAAACTAATTATGGCAATAAATCCGCTGTCGACCAGGGCCAGACCTGTAAGGTAGCTGGCCATGCCACTGGTAAGCACGGCAGCCAGGCCCAGCACAGAAGGGAGCGGGCGGGCCCCCAGCGCCCGGGATGCCAGGTAGCTCAGCGTAGCCGCGCCGGCCAGCGCCGCACTATTCACCAGGTAGAAGCTGGCGCCAAGCGGCAGGGGCCTGGCGGAGCCTAGGAGCCGGGGGAGGGCTACAGCAGCCTCGGCCGCCAGCCGGGCCAGGCAAGGCATTACAACGCGGTAGCGGTGAATGGCGGGGATGTTGGTAAACTCACCCTGCGCCAGTTGGAGGTAGCTGAGCTCATCGGGCGCGAAATGGGCGTCGTGGTTGACCAGCAGCACATACCCGGTGCTGGTAAGCATGGCTAAAGCAAGCAGGAAGATTACTGGCGCCTCGTGGCGCGCACGGCCAAGCTGGGCAGCAGAGGAAAAGACCATATCGAAAGGTACGCTGCCAACGAAGTAAGCATGCCCCGCAATAACGCAAAAAACCTTTCCAGGTAGCCGGAAAGGTTTCTTGAGAATGTAGATCAGGAATTAGTGCTTGCCTTTGCCGTGACCCTTGCCATGGCCGTTGCCATTGTTGCCCCGGCCCTGGCCTTGCACTACATACACTGGGCGGCCGGCTGGCGCTACGGCCCGCATTTTCTTGGCCTGCCCGGGAGGCATGCCGTGCGGATGCCCCCCCTTGGGGTACTTCACGCGGTGCTCCCGAATCAGAACCCAGGGCTGGCCTCCCCGGTAATCAAGAATAACCGGGTGAAAATTTACGGGGTTATAGCCCCGGACGGAGGCTACCCGCGTCCAGGAGTTGTTGCGGTAAACAATGTACCGCTGGGCTGGCAGATCATAATAGCCCCCTATTTCGGGAATATAATAGTACTGCGTACCCCTGGGTGCCGCCGGGCCCCACGAGGGTGTGTTGATGTTGATGTTGATCTGGGCCTGGGCCGTGTTAGCAGCGCCTGCCAGCAATAAAGCGAATGCGCCCGTAAGGGCCAGTTTCGAAAGCAGTTTCATACGGAGAGGTGGGTTAAAAGAAGGAAGGGGATGCGCGGCAGTTCACAAGAATAAGGCCAAGTGCTATCTGGCTCAAGCCGAAGACATGATCTTATGAGTCGTAGGCCGCTGTGCGGCTAGGCTGTTACTGGGGTACGTGAAAAGGTCCGGAGCAGATACTGAAAAGCCCCCGGCAGGCCGGAGGCTTTTCCTGAAGCGACGTTCAGCATATTACATGCGGCCCCGGCCCCGACCTTCCCCATGTGAGTTGGGGGAAGTAGGCCGGCCCGGGCCACCTGAGTTCTGCGGCCTTTCCGGAGCCGAGTAGCTGCCCCGGCTGGTACCCCGCTCGTAAGGATTGGGCTGTGCGTAGCCGCCGCGGTTTTCGCTCCGGCTGCCGTTGCGGCCCTCATCAGCACGCTCTTCGCGACGATTATCACTGCGGGAACCATAGGTGCCACGGTTTTCCTGGGAGTATCGGTTGTCATTGCGGGTATAGCCGCCTTGGTTTTGGGGGCGGCTGGCGTAATAACCTGGTTCATAGCGGTCCTGGGGGTAGGCCACGTAGTTGCGACCGGGCCAGCGGGCTCCATAATAGCGGCCGGGCCGTACGCCCCACCGGTCGCAGTAGGCGCGGTGCTCCCGGTGGTAGCCCCAGGGCCGCCGGCCCACGTACTGAATCACGACCGGGTGAAAAAAGCGCGGGTCGTAGGCGGCGTAGGCACGGGGCAGGTACGGAGAACTCACCCACGCCCCGTAAACCGGGTCAAAAACCAGGTACAGCTCGTTATACAGATCATAGTAGCCATCTATTTCCGGGATGTAGTAGTACTGCACATCCGGGCCTACGCTAGGACCCCAATACGGGGCACTCATATCAATGTGTACCTGGGCCTGCGCGCGGGTGCCGTGCAGCAGTAGCGCCAGTGCCAATAACAAGCCCGATTTCAGCAGCGTTTTCATGGAATAAGGGGAAAAGGAGGTAGGCTGAAGCTAAGGCAAAAGCCGCACCATAATTTGGCCCTTAGACCAAAATAGGCAGGAAGGTTTAAAAGAAGTCGAGCTGCCACGAAAACGGAGGCTGGGTTCTGGTTGATAGTGGGTTAGGGTAAATGACCTGCTGAGCACCAGCACCAGCGAGGTGCTGGTGCTGGTGCTCAGCAAGCATTGCCAACTCTGAACTATCACACGCCGTGCACAGTGCCAGCGCCCAGGATAGCGTTGCCAGGCAAGATAGCACCCCGCAAAAACGAAAGCAGCCTTTGCTGAGGTGAAAAAGTGAAGCAGATGCCGGTCATCCCATTGAAAATAAACCCGTTATCTTCTTGGCCCGGCCAGACGCCAAGCAACTGGTTGGCTAAGCTGCCCCATCTCCCTGGCTACCATGGGACGGTAGCTCGCAGATCGTGGGGTAGTCCAGCCCCATTACGTCAGGCTGCAAAATGGAGCGAGGCTGGGAGCGGTATCTTTTTAACGTAGGGCGAACATTTCCGGCCGCGTGGATGTAGTCGTTCCTTGAGACCTGAGTGGCGGGCCTGTACCACCGCCGTGGGCAACCGCATGCACAGTATTGGTACAGTGTTTGCCAACGCTGGGCACCCAGCCCTTGGTATTCCCTCCGGAGTTGCCGGAAATATTGTAGCTTGCCTTTCTCTGTTTGCCCTATGCACCGCGCTTTTACTTTCTTTTTTGGGCTTGGCCTGTTTCTGCTGACGCCGGCATCCCTGTTTGCCCAGACTACCGTCGCCGAGCCGACGGCGGCTCCGGCGCAAGCGTTGGGATGCGCCATCGTGACGGGCACCGTTACCGATGAGTCGAACAACCCGTTGACCGGAGCCACGGTGGAGGTGCCAGGTATCAAAGATGCCTTTATCACCAACTCCGAAGGGCGGTATATCATCATGACCAAAACGCCGCTGCCGCGCAATGCCCGCTTGCAAGTGAGTGCGGGCGGCTACGAGGCCCAGGAACTGGTCCTCGTAAACTGTGAAGCTACCAGCGTAGCGCTTCATACCCTGCCCGGTACCCGCTTTAAGCGGGATGGACGCATCAAGAAAACGTCCTCTACCGGTAAGATCTGGTAGGCAGTCAGGTTCGATACGATAACGTCATTTGTTTGGGGTAAGCCGGCGGCAGAAGCATTACTTCTGCCGCCGGCTTTTTTACTGTTTCCCGGAACTGACTTTTATGCGTACAGTTTCTGGGAGGAGACTTCGGTTGCCCCATGACTGGGCGCGTTGTCGGGGCCCCGGATAGCACAGCCGCGTTGCCCGCCTCACGGCTGGCTGGACGCACAGGAAGTAAAAACAGGTATTCGGACTGGTTTTTGGATAATACCGCTGGCTCTGTAAATAATTGGGCCGGTGGGGGCAGACGAATCAACCACGAATGCAGCCTATTGCGTAGCTTTGCTCAGCGCTTCTGTTGCCTCATTCCTATTGCTTCTTTGTGAAAAAAACTTGTACTCTTTTCCTGGCAGCCTGCTGCTGGTCGGGTCTTGCATGGGCCCAGCAGCCCCAAACGCAGGCCGTGCATCACTACTACGGAAACCTGCACGCTCACTCGGCCTATTCCGATGGCAACAAGGACGCCGGAACCACCAAGTACAGTACACCCGGGCAAAATTTTGGCTTTGCTTCCGCCTCCGAGCATTTCGACTTCCTGGGTATTTCGGAGCACAACCACGCCACGGCTGGGATGCAGCGGGCCAACTATGCCCGCGGCCTGCGCCAGGCCGATAGTGTGACGGTGGCTGGCAGCTTCGTCGCACTCTACGGCATGGAGTGGGGCACCATTTCGGGCGGCGGCCACGTGCTGGTATATGGGGTGGATCAGTTGCTGAACTGGGAGTCGGGGAACTACGATGTGTACGTGCCCAAAAACGACTATCAGGCCCTGTTCCGACAAATCAACAAGCGCCCCGGGGCCTTTGCTACGCTGGCGCACCCCAGCTCCGGCGACTATGGCAACCTGGCCGGCACGGCGCCCTTTAGCGCCCGGGCCGATAGCGCGGTTGTGGGGACGGTGATGCGCTCTGGTCCGGCTATGTCTACCAACATAAGCTACCTCGACCCTTCCCGCAGCAACTACGAGGGCACTTATCAGCGGCTGCTGGCCAAGGGCTACCACGTAGGCATATCCCTCGACCACGACAACCACTACACCACCTTTGGCCGGAGTACGGCGGGTCGCCTCGTGGTGCTGGCGCCGGAACTGACCCGCCAGCACCTGCTCGAAGCCCTGCGTGCCCGACATTTTTACGCCTCCGACGACTGGAATGCCGAGGTGCACTTCCAAGTCAATGAACACCCGATGGGCAGTGTAGCCGAGGGAGAGCAGGCCCCCGCAGTTAGCGTAGCAGTGACGGATAGTGACGGGGAAGCTATAAAGAGCCTGACGTTGCTGCGTGGCACGCCAGGCAGTGGCACTCTGGCCACGGTAGTGGCTACCGCTCCCAACTTGGGCAATGCCCTCAGCTATACCGAAACCGCCCTTGCTCCCGGTGAGACGGCGTACTACTACGCAGTA
The DNA here is from genome assembly GCF_008271285.1 of Hymenobacter lutimineralis. NCBI lineage: Bacteria > Pseudomonadati > Bacteroidota > Cytophagia > Cytophagales > Hymenobacteraceae > Hymenobacter > Hymenobacter lutimineralis. Next base: position 107,623 of record NZ_VTHL01000011.1, read on the forward strand.
ATCGTGCAAGCCGACGGCGACCGGATGGTAACGTCGCCCATTTGGTACACCCGCGCCGTAGTTACTGCTGGCCAAACGGCCCGGTTGGCTTCCGCTCAGCTCGATGTCTACCCTAACCCGGCCAACGGCCCGCTCTCGGTGTCGTACTTTCTCCCGGTACCGGCCCAGGTAACGCTGGACGTGCTGGACGGAGTAGGACGCCCCGTGCACCAGCTGGCCGCCGACAGCCGGCAGGCGGCTGGCCCGCATACGGTGCAAATCAGTCCACAGGTTGCCCGCCTGCCTGCGGGCATCTATACGGTTCGGCTGGTTCAGAATGGGGTTGCTACGTACCGGCGCTTAGTCGTGCTGCAATAGCCTCCGTCAGCAGCAAAAGACCTCCGGGGCCGTATACTCCACAGTATACAGCCCGGAGGTCTTTTGCTGCTGGCCAACTTCCATAGCGGGAAATAACCTACTCCTGTGGCGGAGAAGCGCATTCCAGGGCCCTATCCAAGGCCTGAGTCAACTACGCTCCATCTATGCTGGCCGTGCCGCTAGCCATTGACGGCCCAGCGGGTCCGGCGCTTTGCCGCTTTGTGCCGCTTATTTTGCTTCTTCCGCTTGTTGAGGGAGGAAAACAGCTTCCCGGGGTGTAGATCAGTGCTGAGTCGGGTTAGGGGTTTGCTTGATTCGGGAGCCCCTACGGTTTCACAGGCCGCTTCGAAGGGCAGGGCGAAAGCAAAAGCACCGATGAGCAGAAATGCGGATAAATTTTTCATGGTACTTAAGTAATTTTAGTTGATACTTTGCTGATGCAATTGTACGGTCGTTGTTGCATAAGTGCTAAAAAATGACCTCACATAATTGTGTGATAAGAGCTAAATAAATCATAATTAATTGTTTATCAATTCGTTATTTTGATCAATAGTAGATTTCTACTATTGAGCTCCATCCTAAATCTGTTACGGTACTTTGCGGGTAGGTTTTTCGCAGTTTGTCGGCCAACGCTGGCTGGTGCTCTACAGATACGTTGCTGGACAAGACCAACGATGCAAAGGGTGGGCAGTACAGCATAAGGCCGCCCAGCTGAGTTCAGCTGGGCGGCCCTGGCAAAAACAACAAGCTAGTTAAGCTGGCTGGTCCTGCTCATCGTCCTGATGAGCGGCGGCCCGGTTGGCTAACAGCACGGCACCGGCTGCCAGCACGGCAATACCCAAAATTACCTGGGTAGGTGTGAAACGCTGCGTAGCCTTGCGCAACAGCACACCCCCGTGCTTGAGAAGCTCTTCTACGTGTTCGGTATTGCCCTGGAAGACGTGGTAGGCACTTTCAAAAGTGCGGGCAATATCCTCGGGCATTATTTTTTCCAGATCCTGGGTTAGTTCAGTGCTCATAGTGTAGGTGAGTAAGAAAGACGTTCAGGAAATACGGAGCGCGCGGGTACGGGTTGCAGTGGCCTGGCACGAAAGCCCACCTTGCCTGCCTGCCCGCGCAAGAAAAGCGGGCCGCCTGCCCCAACTCCTTGTCCAAGCCAGGACAGAGAGGTGGTATCCGGCAGACGGCTTCGCTGCTTGTGCCCAGCGCTGAGTGCGGCAGAAGCAGGCTGCCTATACTTCCGATGGCGCTAACTGCTCCGGCACCGCTACCGTAGCGCGGGCGCGGTAATACAGCGTGCTGCTGTTTTCGGGGCGCAGCACTTCCTGCGCGGCTGTAAGCAGGGCTTCGGCCGATACTTCCTGCACCCGGGCGCTTTCCTCGTTTACCAGATTGGCGTTGCCCAGCAGCTTGCAGTAAGCCAGGTTCATGGCCCGGTTCAGCAGCTCTATTTCGCTGAACACAATGCTGGCTTCGGCCTGGTTTTTAACCTTTTCCAGCTCCTCAGCCGGCACAAGGGTAGTACGCAGCTCTTCTATAACCTGCCGAACAGCTGCATCGGCGGCTTCCGGCGTTACGCCCGCGTTGAGCTTGCCGCTCACTACCAGCAGGCCAGGCTCCAGGGAGCCGGATACTGAGGCAGAAATAGAATTAAAGAGCGGCTGCTCTTTCACCAGCCGTTGGTAAAGGCGGCTCGACTTGCCCCGGCCCAGCACATCGCTCAGCAAATCTACGGTGTGGTAAGTGGCATCGGCGCGGGCGGGCATGTGGTATACCTGGTAGAAAGCCGATACCGGCACGTCGGCCGTAACGTCGAGGAAGCGGGGGGCCGTTTGGCGGGGCTCCTGGGGAAGGCTGCGCTCGTAGCGGGTGCCACCGGGAATGGGGCCAAACCATTTTTCAGCCAGGCGCTGGGCCTCAGCCCGGGTTACGGCGCCAGCTACGACCAGGATAGCGTTGGCGGGCGCATAGTGCTTTTGGAAGAAAGCGCGCACATCGTCCATTACCGCATTTTCGATGTGGCTGATTTCCTTGCCGATGGTGGCCCAGCTATAGGGGTGCGTCTGGTAGGCGAGGGGGCGCAGCTTCAGCCACACGTCGCCGTAGGGTTGGTTGAGGTAGTTCTGCTTAAACTCTTCCACCACCACCTTGCGCTGCACTTCCAGCCCGTTTTCGGAGAAAGCCAAACTCAGCATCCGGTCCGATTCCAGCCAGAAGCCGGTCTCAATATTAGCCGCCGGCAGGGTAAGGTAGTAGTTGGTGATGTCGGGAGAGGTGAAGGCATTGTTTTCGCCGCCCACGCGTTGCAGGGGCTCGTCGTAGCTGGGGATGTTGACGGAGCCCGAAAACATCAGGTGCTCGAACAGGTGCGCGAAGCCCGTGTGCGCCGGGTCTTCGTCGCGGGAGCCCACGTTGTAGAGCAAGTTGAGCACGGCCATCGGCGTGCTGTGGTCTTCGTGGACGATGCAGCGCAGGCCGTTGGCGAGGGTGAATTCTTCGAATTGAATCATAAAGAAATGAAGTGGCCGGCAGTAAACCGGGCCCGTCGGGGTGAAGATAAAACTTCGGAAGCGAAGGGGAAGTTTCGCGCCGTCGAACAGGCTGGCTATATCAGGTGGCGCGACAGCCGCGAAACGCTTAAGAGTAGCGGCCAACCAAAATTGCTGTCCGCTTATAAAGTGGCTTGCACGCCCAGCAGGATGGTGCGGGCGGTGGGGTAGGTGGCGTGGTCGAGGCCGGCTTGCTTGGCGTCGGCGCCGGCACTGCTGATGTTGGGGTCGTAGCCGCGGTATTTGGACAGCACCAGCAGGTTGTGTGCACCGGAATAGGGCGTTACCTGAATCCCGGCTACCTGGCGCAGGTTTTCCTGCAGGGAGAGATAAGGCTTAATCGGGCGGGGTATTGTTATAATAGCTTCTGCAATAGCTGGGCAGCCGAACGTATGATGTTGTGGCGCTGCTGTATCAGCAAGAGCCTGAAAGTTAACTGACGAAGCTAGCTGCGGCGTTGCGCGGCGGCTTTCCAGTAGATTAGTCTGCTGAGCCAGCGCCAACGCGGGGCAGGCCAAAAAGCCCAGGAGTAACAATCGGGTCATACAGGAATAGGATAGTACTGGGCTGATTGGCTGCGAAGATAGATGCCGGTGCTGCCCCAATTGCATAAAGGAAAGCGCATAATTTTCCTTCCAGCCCAAACCCGTACTTTTGGCCCCCAACACCTTCCCACCCGCCTGAATCCCATGAATTTCGACCGCAAGGACTACGCCAACGACGAGCTGCTGCACCTGTACAAAGGGCTGCTGAAACCCCGCCTGATTGAAGAGAAAATGCTGATTCTGCTCCGCCAGGGCAAGGTCAGCAAGTGGTTTTCGGGCATTGGGCAGGAGGCCATTTCGGTGGGCTCCACGCTGGCGCTGCACGAGGACGAGTACATCCTGCCCCTGCACCGCAACCTGGGTGTATTCACGGGCCGCCACATTCCGCTGGACCGCCTCTTCGCGCAGTGGCAGGGCAAAACCACCGGCTACACCAAAGGCCGCGACCGGAGCTTCCACTTCGGCACCAACGAGCACCACATCGTGGGCATGATTTCGCACCTGGGCCCGCAGCTGGCCGTGGCTGGCGGCATTGCCCTAGCCGACGTGCTGGAAAAGCGCCACAAGGTAACCGTGACCTACAGCGGCGACGGCGGCGCCTCCGAGGGCGACTTTCACGAGGCCCTGAACGTGGCGGCCGTGTGGCAGCTGCCCGTCATCTTCATCATCGAGAATAACGGCTACGGCCTGAGCACGCCCTCGCGGGAGCAGTTCCGCTTCCGCTACTTCATCGACAAAGGCCCTGCCTACGGCATGGAAGCCGTGCAGGTGGATGGCAACAACGTACTGGAAGTGTACGACACGGTAAAGCGCCTGGCCGAGGACTTGCGCCAGAACCCGCGCCCCGTGCTGCTCGAGGCCCTCACTTTCCGCATGCGCGGGCACGAGGAAGCCAGCGGCACCAAGTACGTGCCCCAGGAGCTATTTGAGGAGTGGGCCCAGAAAGACCCGGTAGTCAACTACGAAAAGTGGCTGCTGGACGAGGGCGTGCTCAGCGAAACCCTGCGCCACCAGTTCCGGGAGCAAATCAAGGCCGAAATCGAAGAAGGCCTGCGCGTGGCCGACGCCGTGCCCATGCCCACGCCCAGCCTCGAAGAGGAAGTAGCCGACATGTACCGGCCCTTCGAGCCGGATACTGCCCTGCAACTGGAAACCGGCAACTCGCAACCGGCCACTGATAAGCGTTTCGTCGATGCCATTTCCGACGGGTTGCGGCAGAGCATGGAGCGCTACCCCGAGCTGGTGCTTATGGGCCAGGACATTGCCGACTACGGCGGGGTATTTAAGGTGACGGAAGGCTTCGTGGCGCAGTTTGGCAAGGAGCGGGTGCGCAACACGCCCCTGTGCGAGTCGGCCATTGTAGGCGCGGGCCTGGGCCTCAGCATCAAAGGCAAAAAGGCTATGGTGGAAATGCAGTTCGCCGATTTCGTGACCTGCGGCTTCAACCAGATTGTGAATAACCTGGCCAAAAGCCACTACCGCTGGGGGCAGAATGCCGACGTGGTGGTGCGCATGCCCACCGGGGCGGGCTCGGCGGCCGGCCCCTTCCACTCGCAGAGCAACGAGGCCTGGTTTACCCACACGCCCGGCCTGAAAGTGGTGTACCCCAGTAACCCTGTCGATGCCAAGGGCCTGCTCTGCGCCGCCTTTGAAGACCCCAACCCGGTTATCTACTTCGAGCACAAGATGCTCTACCGCAGCATCAGCGGGCCCGTGCCGGATGGCTACTACACCACGCCCATTGGCAAGGCAGCCCTGGCGCGGGAAGGCGACACGCTCAGCATCATCACCTACGGCATGGGCGTGCACTGGGCTACTCAACTAGCCGAAGAGTTGAGCCTCGACGCCGACATCCTGGACTTACGCACCTTGCTGCCTTGGGACGAGGAAGCCGTGCGTCGGACTGTGGAGAAGAACGGCCGCGTGCTCATCCTCCACGAAGACACGCTCACGGGCGGCATCGGGGGAGAAATTGCCGCCTGGATTGCCGAAAACTGCTTTACTGCCCTCGATGCGCCCATTCAGCGCGTGGCTTCCCTGGATACGGCCATTCCCTTCGCGCCTTCCCTGGAAAAGCAGTTCCTGCCCCAGCAGCGCCTGCGCACGGCCGTAGAAAAGCTGCTGGCCTATTAACTTCAGTCGTCAGCTGCCCGTTTTCAGTTACTAGCGCAAGACTATAAAGCACGTGTAGTCTACCTCCGCAACTGGTAACTGAAAACGGGCAACTGACAACTAATACTTATCTTCCCTGTCTGAATGCCGCCCCGCGGCGCAATGCGTAGTCTGATGCTGGGATTCCCGCGTACGTTTTTTTCTTCGGTGAGCACCCTGGCGTTGGTTGGGTGTCTGGCCTTGAGCACGGGTTGCCACCGCTACCGCATTCCCGACCCCAAAGGGCCGCCCCAGCCCAAAGTGAAGCTGGGCAAAGCCGATAGCAACGGTTCCGGGATGTCGGAAGCCGTGTCGTCGCTGAAAACCGACAAGAAAAGCTACGACAAGCAGGGCTTGCTCAAGCAAAAGAAATACGAACGCCGCAAGCTGACGCGCAAAGTGGGGCAGCGGAAAATATTTGGAATTGTTTTTTAAGCCACGGGCGTTATGGTTACGGTTGAGGTGCCCCAGGGAACCAACCGTTTTTTCTGCACGCACTTGGCTGGGTTTTCTACAAATAAGGAGATGATGTTTCGGGTTATTTTCGCACTGCTTGCCGTGCTGTGGCTGGCCGGCCCCCTGCGGGCCCAAACGGAATACTCCAGCCCAGCCCAGCAGCGGGCCGCCAACCGTAAGGCCCTGAAGGACGCGGAAAAGCAGAAAAACCAGTACCAGGATTCCCACCTGGGCGTCACGCGCCAGTCGCTGCGAGCAGGCAACAGCACCAACCAGCCCCGCAAAAAGGACGGCCGTAACAAGTACAAGTACGACCACGAAGGCGTTCCGCGCGTACTGCCTACGGCGCAAAACATGATTCCGAAGCTGCGGCCCATCCGACGCGCCCCCAAAAAACAACCTGCTACTCCTGCTTTATGATTGCTTCCTGGATTCCGCTTACCACACCCGAACAGCTCACCGACATCGTCCGCGAATCGGAAGAGCAGCCGGTACTGATTTTCAAGCACAGCACTACCTGCTCCATCAGCGCCACGGCCAAGAGCCGCCTGGAGCGGCAGTGGGCTGATGCTGCTCCGGCCAACGCCAAGTTCTACTACCTCGATTTACTACGCTTTCGGCCTATTTCCGCCGAAATCGCGCAGAAGTTTCGCGTCCAGCACGAGTCACCCCAGCTGCTGCTCATTCAGCAGGGGGAGTGCCGCTACCACGCCTCCCACATGGGCATCCGCCTCAGCGACGTGCAGCAGGCCATCGGCTAGCGCGTCCCATTTTCGCACACAATCCACCGCCGCCGCGTTGCTGACAAAGGTCGGCGGCGCGGCGGCGGTGTGTGGTACCTGAACCCGCTGGGTAGCTAAGGTCTTATAGGTCGTAAATAAACTGAACCTCCTGCCGTACTTCCGGGTTGAGACTTAGCGCTACCGGACAAGTTCGGGCCGCGTTTTCCAGCATCACGCGTTCTTTGGCACCCAGGGCGGCAGGCAGGTGAAACTGCACGTCAATCTGGGCAATACGGCGGGGTTCGGCCACCATGTGCTTGGCCACCTCAAACGTGGTGCCGGCCAGTTCCAGCCCGTGCCGCTCGGCTACGATGCCCATAATGGTCATCATGCAGGAGCCCAGGGCGGCACTTACCAGGTCGGTAGGGGAGAAGGCCTCCCCGCGGCCGTGGTTATCGAGGGGGGCATCGGTCAGAATGGTGGTACCGGAGGCTACGTGGGTAGCTTCGGTGCGCAGATGGCCGGCGTACCGGACGGAAGCAGTGGGCATAGGAAAAAGGCTAGCTGAAAGGTGGTAAATTTACGTACTTTCGACAAGGGCTGCCCGGCAGCCGTCATCCGATGAGTGATTTTCGCTGTACTATGGGCGCTTTGCGTTTCCGAATCTTACTGGGTCTAACCGGGCTGGCGGCTCTGGGGAGCCAAACGGCACTAGGTCAGGCGCGTCGCTCGGGTAGCGGCGCGGCCGCTGACGCCCCCACCTACCAGCGGGAGCTGACGTACGGCATCAACTTCAACACCAACGGGGGCATGATTGGCGGCGCCATGTTCCGCTCCACCCGGTCGCTGTCGGCCGATTGGTCGCGGTTCTGGATGCTGGAGGTCGTGGAAGTAAAACACCCCAAGGAACAGCGGGTGCAGAACTACTATTCCGGCGGCATCTACGTGCCGGGCAAAACCAACTACGCGTTTGTGCTGCGGCCTTCCATAGGCGCCCAGCGCGTCATCTTCCGGAAAGCCCCCGACTCCGGGGTGCAGGTCAGCGGCTTGGCCGGAATCGGCCCCTCGGTGGCCCTGATGATGCCTTACTACATCTACTACGATTACACCAAGCGCGACGCGGACAACAACGCTATTGGCCCGGATGACATTCGCATTGAACAGTACGACCCGAATAAACACTCGCCGGATGATATCTTCATCTACGACCGCGCTCCGCTCTTCTCCGGGGCCAACGAAACCAAGCCGCAGATTGGCGGTCATGTGCGCGGCGCCCTCACGTTTGAGTACGGCCGCTACCGGGATGCCGTAGCCGGGGTAGAAACCGGGTTTTTGTTTGAGGCTTACCCCCAAAACCTGCCCATTCTGGGCTCCAACGCCGTGTCGGCTGACCAGTTGAACAATAAATACTTCACCTCGGTTTACCTCACGATTTACCTCGGCACCCGCAAGTAAGCCCGGTCTTAGGGCTGGCCTGTTCTCTGGAAAGCAACACTGCGTTGCTGACAACTGCCTGCTGCCTCCTACCTTTGCTCTATGGATGAAATGTTGCTGACGCTGCCCATCGTGCAGCCCGAAGCCGTGGCTCCCGCCAAACCCCGCAAACCCGATTGGCTCCGGGTGAAGCTGCCCGTGGGCCGCGAATATGCCAACGTGCGCCGCCTCGTAGACGAGCACAAGCTGCATACCATCTGCGAAAGCGGCAACTGCCCCAACATGGGGGAGTGCTGGGGTGCTGGTACGGCTACCTTCATGATTCTGGGCAATGTGTGCACGCGCTCCTGCTCCTTCTGCGCCGTAGCCACGGGCCGCCCTACCGAATACGATACCGACGAACCCCGGCGGGTGGCAGAAGCCATTCAGCTGATGGGCGTGAAGCACGCCGTTATCACCTCCGTCAACCGGGATGAGCTCAAAGACCGGGGCGCCAGCATCTGGCACGAAACGGTGGTGCGCATCAAGCAGCTCAGCCCCGAAACTACCATCGAAACGCTGATTCCGGACGTGAAAGCCAACTGGGACGCGCTGGACGTGATGATTTCGGGTGGGCAGGAAGTGGTATCGCACAACATGGAAACGGTGGGCAGCCTCTACCGCTTGGTGCGGCCCCAGGCCAAGTACGACCGAAGCCTGGAGCAAATCCGCCGCACGAAAGAAGCCGGCAAGCGCACGAAGTCGGGCATTATGCTGGGCTTGGGCGAGACGCCGGCCGAAATGTACCAGGCTATGGACGACCTGGTGGCCAATGGCCTTGATATTCTGACCCTGGGCCAATACCTGCAGCCCACCAAGCGCCACCTGGAGGTGGCCGAGTTCATCCACCCCGACGTGTTTGCCCACTACCGGGAAGAAGGTTTGCGCCGCGGTCTGAAGTACGTGGAAAGCGGGCCGCTCGTGCGCTCCAGCTACCATGCCGAGCGTCACGTGAATGTTCCTATCTAAGCGCCGGAACTCATCCAATAAAAAAAGCCTGCTCCGTATAGAGCAGGCTTTTTTATGCGCGAACAGGAAAAGCAGAATTACCGCTGGGCCTGGTTGTCCTGGGGCGGATAGGTGCCCAGAACACTGCCCACAATGCGGTAAACTTCCTCCTCCGAAATAGACTGCTGGTCTACCTGTGCTTGACCGTGGCCGCGCCACGCCAGTTGCTTACGATTGGCGTCCACAATGTCGATGATGACGGTGCCAGCCTTGTAGTCATTTACCCGAGTAGGCATGGTGCCGTAGCTGTACCACCGGTAGCTGTAAGGCGAAGTGAAGGCCGGGTCCAGCCGCTGCTTGTCTTCTACCTTAGCACTGTAGGCCACATACACATCGGGCTTTTTGTCCGTGAGGGTGAGGCCTTTTTTATTCATTTCTATTTCCACGGCCTTGCGGATGCGCTGGTCGAGAAAAGAGTTGTAGCCCTGAGCCGGACCACCTTCAACATCCACCGGCTGCTGCGGATACCACGCCCAGGTTTTGTAGGCGCGAAAGTTTATGCCATGGTCGAAGTCGGAGGAAACGCCCACCCGGCTGGAAGAAGCGCAGCCCGCGTTGCCCAGCAGCAAAGCCAGCCCCACGGCGGCTAATGCCACCGGCCGCGAGAAAAATCGTGAGAACGAGTTCATATAAACGACAGTGAGAAGAAACAAGAAATGTTTTTCAGCAAATGAGCAAAAAGTCAAAACCGCGCCCGAAGGCGGTGAAGTGGCTTCAGGCTGCTGTTTTCTAACAATTCTGCCCGGGGCTGCGTTCCGCTTGGCCTATGCCATTGTCTTGGAATGCAACAATTTCTTTTCAGAAAATACCTTTCCTCTTATCTTTCACCGATATTCCACACCTACTCCAGCCGTTATGCGTCGACTTTTGCTGTTTTCCGGGCTCGTAGGAGCACTTGCTTCCTGCACCACGGCTTCCGAAAGTACCACTTCTACCAAGCCCGATCGTGACCCTGTAGCTCACAGTACCATTGTGGAGTGTATTCTGTACGATGGCATGACCAAGACCTCGCCTCAGCTCGTGACGGTGACGGCCGGCACGGAAGTGCAGATTACGGATACTGTAGACTACTACTTCATGAAAGCGCGCGTGGTGAAGGACGGGAAAACCTATAGCGGGTACCTGCAGCGGCAGTGCTTCGGCAAATAGCTCAGCCAGGAATACCTGACTATTCTTCGTCGTCATACGTAGCCCATACAGAAGAAGCCCGCGCAACTTGCGCGGGCTTCTTCTGTATGGGCTACTAAGTGAAAGAAATCCTTCGGCTAGTAGGAGGGGCCTTTGTCGGTGGATACCAGCTGCTCCTCGGCATCTACGTACTGCTCCAGCGGGGTGCACGAGCAAATAAGGTTCCGGTCGCCGTAGGCCGAGTCGATGCGGGCCACGGTGGGCCAGAACTTGTGGGCACGGGCATACTCAGTAGGGTACACCGCTTCCTCCCGGGTGTAGGGGCGGGTCCACTCGTGGGCAAGCACGGCGGCGGCCGTATGCGGGGCGTGCTTCAGCACATTGTCCTTAGCGTCGGCGCGGCCCGCCTCCACGGCGGCAATTTCCTTGCGGATGCTGATCATGGCTTCAATGAAGCGGTCCAGCTCTTCCTTGCTTTCCGACTCCGTAGGCTCTACCATCAGGGTGCCGGCCACCGGGAATGATACGGTAGGGGCATGGAAGCCGTAGTCCATCAGGCGCTTGGCAATGTCTTCTACCTCAATGCCAGCCTTCTTAAACTGGCGGCAGTCCAGAATCATTTCGTGGGCGCACCGGCCGTTGGCACCCGTGTACAGCACCGGGTAGTGCTCTTCGAGGCGGGCCTTGATGTAGTTGGCGTTCAGAATAGCTATGCGGGTAGCCTGGGTTAGCCCTTCGCCGCCCATCATGTTGATGTAGGCATAGGAAATCGGCAGAATGCTGGCCGAGCCCCAGGGAGCCGAGGTAACCGCGCCGGCCGTGCGGCCATCGGCATCAATCAGCACGTGGCCGGAGAGGTAGGGGGCCAGGTCGGCCACTACGCCGATGGGGCCCACGCCGGGTCCGCCGCCGCCGTGCGGGATGCAGAAGGTTTTGTGCAGGTTCAGGTGGCACACGTCGGCCCCAATCGTGGCAGGCGAGGTAAGACCTACCTGGGCATTCATGTTGGCGCCGTCCATATATACCCGGCCGCCGTGCTGGTGAATGGTTTCACAGATATCGATGATGGTTTCCTCGTACACGCCGTGGGTGCTGGGGTAGGTCACCATCAGGCAGCTGAGCTTGTCGGCGTACTGGGCGGCTTTGGCTTTGAGGTCCTCCACGTCGATGTTGCCCTCTTCCGTGCTTTTCACCACCACCACCTGCATGCCTGCCATTACGGCCGAAGCCGGGTTGGTGCCGTGGGCCGAAGCCGGAATGAGGGCCACGTTGCGGTGCTGGTCGCCGCGGGCATCATGGTAGCCCTTGATGGCCAGCAGACCGGCGTACTCGCCCTGGGCACCCGAGTTGGGCTGCAGGCTCACGGCGGCAAAGCCGGTTACTTCACAGAGCCACTTTTCCAGGTCGGTGAAGATTTCGGCGTAGCCCTGGGCCTGCTCCCGCGGGGCAAACGGGTGGAGGCCGCCAATCTCCGGCCACGTCACCGGAATCATTTCGGCGGTGGCGTTCAGCTTCATGGTACAGGAGCCCAGCGGAATCATGGAGTGAGCCAGGCTCAAATCCTTGTTTTCCAGCTGCTTCATGTAACGCAGGATTTCCGTTTCGGAGTGGTGCGTGTTGAAGACCGGATGCGTCAGGTATTCACTGGTCCGGATCAGGCCAGCTGGCCAGTTCACCGTCACCTCAGCCGGCAGCTCTACGGCAGCAGCTTCTTTGCCCAACACCTTGCTGAACACGGCCACGATGGCGCGCACGTCCTCAATTTCGGTGTTCTGGTGCAGGGAAATGCCCACGCGCGGGGTGCCATGCTCCTCGAAGTAGCGGAAGTTGATACCAGCCGCTTCGGCTTCCTGCCGGATAGCCTGCTGCAGCTCAGTGCTTTCCAGCTTGAGGTCCAGGGTATCGAAGTAGAACTCGTTGCGCTGGTTCAGGCCCAGGTTTGCCAAAGCACCCGCCAGAGTTTGGGTGAGAGCGTGCACGTTGCTGGCAAACTGCCGGATGCGCTGCGGCCCGTGGTACACGGCATACATGCCTGCCAGCACCGACAGCAGTACCTGGGCGGTGCAAATGTTGGAAGTAGCCTTTTCGCGGCGGATGTGCTGCTCGCGGGTTTGCAGGGCCATGCGGTAGGCCTTGTTGCCGGCGGCATCAATGCTCTGGCCGATGATGCGGCCCGGAATGACGCGCTTAAAGGCATCTTTAGTAGCCAGGAAGCCGGCGTGCGGTCCGCCGTAGCCCATGGGCACCCCAAAACGTTGAGAGTTGCCCACCACGGCGTCGGCGCCCATCTCGCCGGGAGGGGTCAGGAGGGTTAACGACAGCAGGTCGGCAGCCACGGTCACGAACAGGTTGTTGTCGTGGGCTTTCGAGATGAAGTCGGTGTAGTCGTACACGGCGCCATCGGCGGCGGGGTACTGCAGGATGGCCCCGAACAGGGACTCGTCGGTGAGGTCGAAGGTGCGGTGGTCACCTACCACCAGCTCTATACCCAGGGGCGTGGCGCGGGTGCGCAGCACGTCGATGGTTTGGGGTAGTACTTGTTCCGAGACGAAGTAGCGGGTAGCATTCTTCTTCTTGCTCAGGGAGTGGAACATGTGCAGGGTCTCGGCGGCGGCGGTGCCTTCGTCGAGCAGGGAGGCATTGGCAATTTCCAGGCCCGTCAGGTCAATTATCATCGTCTGATAATTGATGAGGGCTTCGAGGCGGCCCTGGGCAATTTCGGCCTGGTAAGGCGTATATGCGGTATACCAACCCGGGTTTTCCAGAATGTTGCGCTGAATAACGGGGGGCAGCTGGGTATCGTGGTAGCCCAGGCCGATGTAATTCTTGAACAACCGGTTCTTGCCGGCAATCTGCTTGAACTTCGCCAAAAAAGCCCGCTCCGTGAGGGCAGCGGGCAGGTTCAGCGGCTTCTTCAGGCGAATAGCGGCCGGCACAGTTTCGTCGATGAGCTGGTCAATCGACTCTACGCCGATGGTGCGCAGCATGTCGGCCACGGCCGCGCTGTCGGGGCCGTTGTGGCGGTCCACGAATACGTCGGCGGGCTTGGTTTTCAGCAACATAAAAGGATGGGTGAGGGTGGCAACAAGCAGGCCCGGCGAAGAGCCCCAACAAAGGTAGCGCGAAAAGGCTTCATGCTTAAGCCTGAAAACCCGCAAAAGTTTCGGCTTGTTCCACCGGCCGCGCCGGTCGGGGTCGGGCTTCGTTGGTAGGCCCGTGGGATGGTACTATGTAGCGGTGCCATTGTGTATTGCTGCGGTGAGCCGAAATAATTTGCTCAGATTTGAAGCCTGATTCCCACCCACCTCTTCATTCCCATGCGTCCTGTTACCATTGGCCTGATTCGCGAAGGCAAAACCCCGCCCGATAAGCGCGTTCCGCTCACCCCCAAAAAGTGCGTAGAGGCCCTGGCCCAGTATCCCGGGCTGCGCATCGTGGTGCAAGCCAGCCCCATCCGCTGCTTTGCCGACCAGGAGTACCAGGACCTGGGCGTACCGGTACAGCCCGACGTTGCGGACTGCGACATTCTCATGGGCGTGAAGGAGGTACCGATTCCCCAGCTGATTCCCAATAAGACCTACCTGTTCTTCTCCCACACCGTGAAAAAGCAGCCCGCCAACCGGGAGCTGCTGCGTCAGGTGCTGCAAAAGAACATTACCCTTATCGACTACGAGCTGCTCACCAACGAGCAGGGGGAGCGGATAGTGGCCTTCGGGCGCTGGGCCGGCATTGTGGGGGCCTACAACGGGCTGCTTACTTACGGCCGCAAGCACAACCTCTTCCGCCTGAAGCCCGCCTACGAGTGCATCGACATGGAGGATATGCAGGAGGAGTTTTTCAAAGTAAAGCAGCTGCCCCCCATTAAGATGGCCGTGACGGGCACCGGCCGGGTAGCCCAGGGGGCCGTGGAAGTACTGGACCGCATGGGCATTCGGCGGGTGAGCGTGTACGACTACCTATACCTGACCTTCAACGAGCCGGTGTACACCCAGCTGCGCTCCTCCGACTACAACCGCCGCCGCGACGGGCGCGTGTGGGATACCCCCGACTTTCACCGCAACCCGCAGGAGTACGAGTCAACGTTTCAGAACTTCCTGCCGGTGACCAACCTGCTGATTGCCTGCGCCTACTGGCACCCGGCGGCCCCCCATCTGTTCACGGAGGAAGACACGCGCCGGGCCCACTTCCGCATCGACACCATTGCCGACGTGACCTGCGACGTAGCCGGCTCTATTCCCACTACCAAGCGCAGTAGCACCATTCAGGAGCCGGCTTTCGACTACAACCCGGCCACCGGGGAGCTGGAGCCGGCCTACTCGGGGCCGCGCAACATCACCATCATGGCCGTGGATAATTTGCCCTGCGAGCTGCCCCGCAACGCCAGCCGGGACTTTGGCCGCCAGCTCATCGACAATGTATTTCCCCACCTGTTAGGGGAGGAAGGTGCCGATGACGTGGTAGCCCGCGCTACCATCACCCGCAGCGGCCAGCTTACTGAACGGTATCAATACCTGGCCGACTATGTAGCCGATTAAGTTAGCATCTTAGCGTAACAGAAAAGGGGGGCTGAAACCATTGGTTTCAGCCCCCCTTTTCTGTTACGTGGACTACGCAGCCTTTACACCCCGCGGATAACCGGGTACTTGGCCTGCACCAGCATGTACACCCCGTAGGCCATCAGGCCCAGGGCTACGATGCCCAACGCAAAAGGTCCCATAGCAGCCAGCAAATCGAAGGCTTCATCGGTAGTGCCCACATCAGCAGCCTGGTGATGACGCCCGGCCTGCACGAAGAAGTACCCAATAATAGCCATAACGATGCCGCGCGCGGTGTAGCCCAGTTGCCCCGTGCGGTACACCAGCTGCTGTTGGCTGGCGGGCAGCCCACTGTCGTTTACGTGCTTGTGGAAGGCCCCGGAATAGGCCCGGTAGATCTGGTACAAGCCGCTCCCAATGGTAATGAGGCCGATCAGGATTACTATCCACTCCCCACCGGGCCAGCCCAGCACTTTAGCTACCAGACTCTGTTGGGTGCTGCCCCCGCTGCTGGCCGACCCAGTGAAGGCCAGCTTGGCCGCGTACCAGGCTACGCTGGCATACAGCAGGCCGCTGCCCGCGTAGCCAATGCGCCGGCCAATACCTTTGGCGCCGTTGCCTTTATTTTCGGTGTCGCGGAAGGCTTGCGTAAAGCGCCAGATGATGTAACCCAGCAGGCCCACGGCAATAAGGCCGAGGAGGATCTGGCCGCCCGGCAAGCTCTGAATGCTTTGTACGGCCTGCTTTTTATCGGCTGTCTGGCCACCTTGCTGCCCTGTGGCAGCCAGCAGGGCCAGGGTGCCCATCAGCAGGTAGACCACGCCTTTGGCGGCAAAGCCGAAACGCGCCAGGGCCCGAATGCCGGCAGAGGCCGAGCCGGAGGCCGCCGAAGAAATAGTATTTGCCAGTGTCATGGAGGGAAGGTGAAGTAGGAATGGGGTCTGTCTACGGTGAAAAGCCCACCGGGGCTACGTAGCAACGCCCCGCTCCGCCGAAACCGGGAGCGAGGCGTTGCTTCTTTACGGGCCAAAAGCCCTAGAACGTGCGCTGAAACCAAGCTTTAATATCGTCCAGGGTTTCACCGGTTTTGTGCTGCATCCGGCCAAACCATTCGTCCTGCTCGCCTTCGCGGTAGTTCAGGTCGTCGTCGGTGAGTTGTCCCCACTTCTGCTTGGCCTCGCCTTTGATTTCGTTCCAGTTGCCCCGGGCGCGCAGCTCCGTGCGGTCGTTTAGGTTATTGTTATTCAGGTCCATGCGTGAAAGAGTCGTTAGGTGGGTGAGGTACTGTCGGGCTATACGCGGGGGCGCTGACAGGGTTAGGTGCCCGGCGTCGAGGCGCGGGAGGCGTTGCCGGGCCTGGGAGAGCAGAAGGCGCCAGACAAGGTGAATGCTCCACTATTCTACCTATTATTGAGAGAGGAATTATATACGATTTAGCCTGGCTATGGACGATTTGCGCACCACCTTATCTACCTTCTCTGTTGATGAGCGCCGGGAGTTTGGCCAGTTTATCCAGCGGCAGCGGCGCAAAGACAAAGGCCGGATGGATTTGCGTCTGTACGAGCTTTTGCTGTTGCCCCAGCCACTGACCACCGAGCAGCTGCTGGCTCGGCTGTATCCCCAGGAGCCCAACGCCACGGCCTACTATGCCCTGCGCAAGCGGTTGTTGCGCCATTTGACGGAGTATCTGCTACTCCGGCAGCACCAGCGCGACCCTACCACAGCCTCGTCGGTGCGGGGGCTGCTCACGCTGGCTCAGTACCTGTTTGAGGCGGGCGTACCACGCCTGGCCTGGACAACCCTGCACAAAGCCGAAAAGCAGGCCCAGCAAAACGAGCAGTTCGAGCTGCTGAACGCGGTGTATAACCTGCAGATTGCGCAGGCTAGCCGGGAAGCCACCGAAGACCTCGACGAGATTATCCGGCGGCGCCACCTCAACAAGAAGCTGGCCGACGAAGAGGAGCGGGCCGGCATTGCCGATAGCATCATCCGTCACCGCCTGCGGCAGGCTCGGGTGAAAGGCCGCGCGGCCGAGTCCTTCGATGGAATTCTGCAGGAAGTGCTACGCGAGTATGAGCTGCAGGAAGCCTTTGCGCGCCGCCCGGCTGTGCTTTACCGCCTGATGTCCATTGCGCGCAACGCCATGCTGGTGCGCCGCGACTTCAGCACGTTCACGCCCTTTGTGATGCGCTGCTACCACCTCATGGAAAAGCGCCACGGCTTTGCGCCGGCGCACCGCTACTACCAGCTGGGCCTGCTGTACATGATTGCGCACGGCCTCTACCGCACCCGCCGCTTCACCGAAGCGGCCGATTATCTGGCTCAGATGCATACGGTGCTCCTGGCAGGCGGGCGCAGCTACACTTCGGAGTGGCTGCCGCGCTGTACCTTCCTGCAAGCCGCCATCTACGCCTTCCTGCGCCGCAACGCCGAAAGCATTGTGCTGCTGGAAAAGCTGCTGGCCGAAGCCACGCTCACGCACCGCGACGAATTAACGGCCCGGCTGGGGCTAAGCTTCCACTACTTTGCGGAAGGTCTCTTTTCCAAGGCAAACCAGGTTCTTCAAACCATTGGCCAGACCGACCATTGGTGCGAGCAGGAAATGGGCCTGGAGTGGCTGCTGAACAAGAACATGGGGGAGATGCTCATTCAACTGGAGCTCGGCAACCCAGATCTGGCCCTCAACCGCATCCGTTCCATTGAGCGGCTGCTGCACGAGCGGTTCGCCGGCCAGCCGCATCCCTATGCCTACGTGGCCAGCTACCTGCAGTTGGTGCGCTGTATCCTGCTCGACCCCGAGGTGGCCCGTCAGCCCGCTTTTGCGGCGCGTGTGGAAGCCCTGCCCGCCTTCCTACCCTTAGTGCGCGAAGACCTGCAGGCCCTGAGCTATTACGGCTGGCTGCGGGCCCGCATGATGGGGCGTCCGTACTACTCTGTGCTTTTAGAACTGGTAAATCCAAGCAGTCCGGCCCCAACGGTGGCAGACGGCCCCATAGCCACGAAATAAAAAGTCCCTCTTGCACCAAGGCAGGAGGGACTTTTCGGTAGGTAGTTTCCCTGTCAACAGGGAAAGTGCTTAGTGAGCAGCTTCCTCTTTGGCAGCAGCAGCAGCTTCCTGCGTTTCGGCAGCAGCTTTCTCCACACCCGCTTCGGTAGCATTGGCGGCGTTGGTAGCAGCAGCTTCCGTAGCCTGGCCAGCACCTTCTACCGCGTCGTCGGTCACGGCAGCGGCCGTATCGGCAGCAGCTTCGGTAGTTGCAGCGGCGTTGTCGGCGGCAGCTTCGGCGTTGTTCTGCTCAGCCTGCGAGCAGGAAGTGGCTACAGCGGCGAAAGCAATGGCTACGAGGGCAGATTTAACAAAGAATTTCATGACAAAAAGGGTAAAGTCTGGTGAAAGATTCAGCTTTCATCCGGCAAGGCGAAAAAGGTAACCCATCCGTTTCGCAGCGAAGAAAAGCCAGCAGTTCTTGTGTCCCTCTGGATCTGGTGGAGAGCAAGGGCCGGGCGTACGGTTTTAGCTGATGGGGCTCTACTCGAGCCCACGGGGCACTCAACCTTTCCGCTGCAGCCTGGGTATATGCAGACATTCAGTCTGACCTTTCCCGCATATCTCATGGATTCTACCACACCCACCCCCCAGTCGGTTCCTGCGCCCACCATTCCGCTGGAAGTAACCGATAAACAAAACTCTGCTTTAGTAGAAGATACTTTGGCGCTTCTCAACGAAGGTGTGCCTAGCCAGGAAAACCAGCGGGGCGCTTCCGAAATCGCGCGCTGGAAAGAAGTGCTGCTGGCCAGTGAGCGGCCCGGGCTGGCCAAAATCAAGCAGGAAATTGTGCTGCTGCAAGAGCAACTGGCGGCCACTGATACCGAAGCCCATGCCATTGCCGAAACGCTGGCCAGCCTGGGCGCCGAAACCATCAAAGTAGCGGAAGAAGCGGCAAACGGCTACACGGCTCCACTCACGCACTTGGGTAAGCTTCTGATTAAGCTGGGCTCTTCTCTGTCGCGCTAGAGTAAGCCAACTGCTGGCGGGAGTAAGCAAGGGACGCTACCTTTGCGGCTCCGCCAGCTTTTTGCTTATGCCAACGCCCGATTTAACCCTGTACGACCCTTTTGATGGCATGCGCTTCGGGCGGCACATCTGCTTTTTGTGCGGCCTCCCCACGCAGCCTTCGGTAGATACAGTGTCAGTGCTAGCTCCCTGGCTGCTGGAGCGGTATCAGCTCCACGGGCGCCAGATGCGCCTGCTGGACCAAAGTGTGGTAAGCTTCGAAGACCTGCGGGTTCCGTGCTGTCCGCGCTGCCGCACGCAGGCTGTGGAGCCTCTAGAAGCTAAAGTGGCTGCAGTAGCGGCTGTGGGCGGCTTAGCTTCCTGGCAGCAGTTGGATGAGCAAACGCTGTTTCTGTGGCTGGCTAAGATGTACTACGGCATTCTGCTGACGGAGCTGCTCACCGAGCTGGACCCGTTGATCAAGCCTGAGTACCCGCTGTCGGAGAATGGGCAGATGCTGAGCAAGCTGCAGTCGTTTTACCAGGTTTTTCAGGCCCTGCGCGTACCCATCGTCTTCGAAGACTTCAACCCGGCCTCGGTATTCATGCTGGAGGTAGCTCCCGAGGAAGACACCCTGCCTTTCGAGTACGATGATGATTTGAGCACGATGATGTTCAGCATCAAACTCGATGACGTGGTGCTGGTGGCCTGTCTGCTGGACAATGGCATTATCCGGCAAGCCATGCGTCGCGTATATGAAGACGTGCAAGGCAAAGCCCTGCATCCCATTCAGGTAGCCGAATTTAAGGCGCGGGTGTACTACGCGGCCTATCTGTTCAATGTAGTGCCTGACTACTACGTGCGGGCCGTAAAACCCGGTGATACGCACTTGGTGTACGACACCCTCATTGACGATGTCACGCGGGAAATTTTTAATCCCTGGGAAAACACTGGCTACGCTAGGTCGCTGCAGGAAATGTGGAAACGCTGGCGGCTGGAGTTGCCGGAAATAATTCGTAATCCGGCGCAGCCCCTCAGTTTTCTCTATACCGAGGTGGGGGAGCCCCGCACCATTACCTCTTATCCCGTTCCGGAGTAAGACACGGAGAGAGTGGGTGATTAGCCCTCACTCCACTCGGAACTGGATGAAGTTACCTTCGTGATTTTTACTTTTTCCCACCGGCCAAAATCGATGTCGTCCATACGGCCCTCGATTTCGCGCTCATTCATCAGCACATCGATGCAGTGCCGATGCCGGCGGTTCATGGTGTCGTGGACGGTATACACGCCATCTAGCTCTGGCGAAAGACCGCTGATACGGACGGCATCACCGTAATCCAGTGGGCCTCCCCACCGCTGAAGCAGGTCGCGCGATAAGGCTACCCAGCGGGTTTTGCTCGAATGATTGCGTGGAATCCGCGAGTTGTCGGCCGTGATGAAAGGCTCATCGTCGGTCTGATCAACCGAGGGGGTGTACACTGTAGCGGTAACCGTGTAGTGCGGTAAGCGCGAGGGAAGATTAGATAATTTATTGGATTGAACCGAGATTGGGCGTGCCTCCAGAATAGGGGGCGCCACTACCGTAAATACCGCCGGAGAGGGCGTAGCAGCAGGAAGAAGGGCTGTTTGGGGAGCGAAAATGAGATTCAGAAGAAATAGGGCAATAGACATGGCAATTAGGCTGGTGGGCTCCCTGTTAAAGCCTGGGAGTATAAGCTTCGTCCAAATTCGTTGGACATTCAGTTAGGATGAACCCTACAGCGCAAGCCCCCGAAAGGTTGCGAACAAGGTGAAAATACTGCTTTAAAATACGAATAATTGTTTTAAATCGATAATAATTAGAATTTGTTCAGGTTATATAGGCTATAGCTTCTTTTTGTGGTATTTCTGGTTGCCGCCTATGGCATTTGGATAATGAGTAGCTGATTTAATAAAGTGCAATTACGGGATTTTTTCACAAACGCTTTTTTCCTCCTGACAGTCAACCTGAACTTTGGGATGGTTGGTACTTGTAAGATGGAAACAGCCGCTCCGCCTTAACACAAGAACTGCCTGTAGCAACTCGGCGTCTTTGCCTCTGCAATTGAACTAGTACAAGAAAGGCGCCTAACGTTTGCTGGCGGGCTTCAAATAAATTAGGCCCATGCAGGAATAAAGACCTCACGTGCCGGGCATGTTCTATTATAAGCAAACGTATTCTGACGCTAGAAGCATTTTTCAGGGTATATGATAACCTTATACACCTTCATTATCGTTCAGTTATAAGCAAAAGCCTGCCTATTATTTAATAGATTGACAATTCAGGTAGAACTATTTGATTTACTACGGAAGTAATAGGTTGATTACGAAGTTAATTTGAACATGCAAATATGGGTTTTAACTTACTCGCCTAACGCATTACTTTTACACCGACACTTCTAGCTCCCACCGCATGGACGCCTACTCTTATATCGCCAATGCCCATGGCGAATACATCGACCAGCTTTATCAGGCTTACAAAAGCAACCCGGAATCGGTTGATTTTGGCTGGCGTAAGTTTTTCGAAGGCTTCGACTTCTCTCAGCAATACTCCGAAAACGGTGTAGCTCAAGCCGATGGCGAAGGCGTACTAACTACGTCTGCCAGCACCAATGGTGCCGGGACCATCCGGGCCGTCGATACGGTTGCTGCCGATAAGGAAACGCAGGTGCGCAACCTGATTCATGCCTACCGCAGCCGCGGCCATTTGGTAGCGCGCACCAACCCGGTGCGGGAGCGGAAAGACCGGAAGGCCCGGCTTAGCCTTTCTGATTTCGGGCTAAGTGAGACGGACCTCGACACCACGTTTAAAAACGGGGAAGTCCTGGGGCTGGGTGACAAAGCCACTCTCCGTGACATTGTAGCCGCGTTGCAGAAGATCTACACCCGGACTATCGGCTTCGAGTACATGTACATCCGCGACCCGCGGGTACTCGACTGGTTCCGGGAGAAGGTAGAAAAGGACTCCCTGAGCTTTAATCCTGGAATAGAATATAAAAAGCGGATTCTGAGCAAGCTCAACGAAGCCGTTGTTTTCGAGAACTTTCTGCATACCAAGTTTTTGGGGCAAAAGCGCTTCTCCCTGGAAGGCGGTGAAACGACTATTCCTGCCCTTGATGCCATTATTCGCAAAGGCGCCGAGCTAGGGGTAGAGGAAGTGATGATTGGCATGGCTCACCGGGGGCGCCTGAACGTGCTGGCCAACATCATGGGGAAAACCTACGAGCAGATCTTCTCGGAATTTGAGGGAACGGCCGTACCCGACCTGACCATGGGCGACGGGGATGTGAAGTACCACATGGGCTATAGCAGCCAGGTAGATGCCGGCACGCGCACCGTCAACCTGAAGCTGGCGCCCAATCCCTCGCACTTGGAAGCCGTGAACCCTGTGGTGGAAGGCTTTGTGCGGGCCAAGCTCGACCATGGCTACGGCAACGACTATAATAAGGTGTTGCCCATCCTGATTCACGGCGACGCCGCCGTGGCGGGGCAGGGCATTGGCTACGAAGTAACGCAGATGTCGCAGCTGGAAGGCTACAAGACCGGCGGCACCGTGCATTTCGTGATCAACAACCAGGTAGGCTTCACCACCGACTTCGAGGATGCCCGCTCTTCGATCTATAGCACGGACCTGGCCAAGATTATCGACGCGCCTGTGCTGCACGTGAATGGCGACGACCCCGAAGCCGTGGTATTCGCGGTGCAGCTGGCTACGGAGTACCGGCAGCAGTTCAACGCCGATATCTTTATTGATATGGTGTGCTACCGCCGCCACGGGCACAACGAATCGGACGAGCCTAAGTTCACGCAGCCCACGCTCTACAACCTCATCAGCAAGCACCAAAACCCCCGGGAAGTGTACAACGCCGCACTAGTAGAGCGCGGCGACGTAGATGCCCAGCTGGCGGCGCAGATGGACAAAGAATTCCGCGACACCCTGCAGGCCCGCTTGGATATGGTGAAGCAGAAGCCCCTGCCTTACAACTACCAGGCCCTGGAAAACGAGTGGCGCAGCCTGCGCCGCTCCAAGCCCGATGACTTTGATCAGTCCCCGGCTACGGGCATCAGTGAGGAAGTAATAACCAAAGTCGGCAAGGCGCTGACCACGTTGCCCGAAGGCTTCCGCCCCCTCAAGCAGATCGAAAAGCTGATGGAGGAGCGCAAGAAGATGTTCTTCGAAACGCGCGTGCTTAACTGGGCGGCGGGCGAGCTGCTGGCTTATGGCTCCCTGCTCGCGGAAAAGCGCATTGTGCGCCTGAGTGGCCAGGATGTGCAGCGGGGCACGTTCTCGCACCGCCACGCCGTACTCCACGATGCCGAAACCTCAGCCCCCTACAACTCCTTGAACTACATCGGTGAGGGTCAGGAACAGCTACGGATTTACAACTCCCTGCTGAGCGAATATGGCGTGCTAGGCTTTGAATTCGGGTATGCCATGGCCAACCCCACTGCCCTGGTAGTGTGGGAAGCTCAGTTCGGCGACTTCGCCAACGGCGCGCAGACCATGATTGACCAGTTCATCGTGTCGTCGGAAAGCAAGTGGCAGCGCATGAACGGGCTGGTCATGCTTTTGCCCCACGGATACGAAGGCCAGGGCCCGGAGCACTCCAACGCCCGCCCCGAGCGGTTCCTGCAACTGGCGGCCGAGCACAACATCGTCGTGGCTAATATGACCACGCCGGCCAACTTCTTTCACGCCCTGCGCCGCCAGCTCACCTGGGAGTTCCGCAAGCCGCTGGTGGTCATGTCGCCCAAGTCGATGCTGCGCCACCCGCTGTGCGTGTCGCCGGTAGAGGAGTTTACTTCCGGAACCTTCCGCGAGGTGCTCGGCGACGTGTACGCCGAAGACAAGAAGGTAAAGCGCGTGCTGCTGTGCTCAGGCAAGGTGTATTTCGATCTGCTGGAAGAACAGCAGAAGTCGGAGCGCCGCGACGTGGCCATTGTACGCCTGGAGCAGCTGCACCCCTTCCCGCAGAAGCAGCTGGCCGCCGAGTTGGCCAAGTACCCCAAGGCAAAAGTGTACTGGGTGCAGGAAGAGCCCGAGAACATGGGTTACTGGAACTACCTGCTGCGCTTTATGCGCCGCGAGCTGGAAGACGTGATTTCGCGCAAGCCCTCCGCGTCGCCGGCGACCGGTTACAACAAGGTGCACGTAAAGGAGCAGAAGGAGCTGGTCGCCCGCGCCTTCGACAAACCCCGCGAAGAAGTGGCTGATACCACCATCAAGCAGACTGCGGCCAGCGCCCAGAAAACCGACTAGCCGTCTTTGAGCAGTGAGCTGATGGCCGTTAGCCGTTGGTTTTGCTCTCTAATAAGCCAACAGCAAGCAGCTCTTGGCTAACAGCTAAACATCTCCCACCGAAACCCTCAATATTCCCACTTATGGGTCTGGAAATTAAAATCCCCGCTGTCGGCGAGTCCATCACCGAGGTTACCATTGCCAAATGGCTGAAAAAGGACGGCGACGCCGTAAAGCGGGACGAAGTAATTGCTGAGCTGGAATCAGACAAAGCCACGTTTGAGCTGCCCGCCGAAGCCGATGGATTTCTGAAAATCCGGGTAGCCGAGGGCGAAACCATCGGCATCGGAGTAGTCATTGCCGATATCGATGGAGCCGGAGCACCCGGCGCCACTTCGGCACCCGCGCCAAGTGCGGCTCCGGCCACCCCCGACCCCGTCAGCCAGGGTGAGCAAAACCCCCAGGCCAGCAACCAAAGCGGCTACGGCGGCTCGCAGGCGGGCTCGACTAATACGCCTACTCCCGCCGCTGCGGGCAGCGGCGCCACCGTGGAAATGAAGATTCCTGCCGTGGGCGAGTCCATCACGGAAGTAACAGTAGCCAAGTGGCTGAAAGAGGACGGGGCCCAGGTGCAGCGCGACGAAATCATTGCCGAGCTGGAGTCGGATAAGGCCACGTTTGAACTGCCCGCTGAGGGCACCGGCACGCTGCGCCACGCCGCCAAGGAAGGCGAAACCATTGGTATTGGAGCTACCATTGCCCGCATCGAAGGCGGAACTGGTGCCGCCGCGGCTCCGGCCGCGCCAGCTGCCCCGGCCGCTGCCACCACCACGGCAGCAGCACCAAGCAACGCCGCTGCCCCAGCGGCTGCCAGCTCCTACGCTACGGGTACGCCTTCGCCGGCGGCCGGCAAGATTCTGGGCGAAAAAGGCATCAACCCCGCCGACGTGCAAGGCTCCGGCCGGGATGGGCGCATCACCAAAGAAGATGCTCAGAACGCTCAGGCTCGTCCGGCTGCTCCGGCGGCCCCCGCGGCTCCTGCTCCGGCTGCAACTCCGGCCCCCCAGGCTGCTCCGGCCGCCAGCGGCAACCGCGTGCAGCGCCGTGAGCGGATGAGCAACCTGCGCAAGACGGTGGCCCGCCGCCTGGTGTCGGTGAAAAATGAGACGGCCATGCTCACCACCTTCAACGAGGTGAACATGCAGCCTATCATGGACCTGCGCAACAAGTTCAAAGACAAGTTTAAGGAGAAACACAGCGTGGGCCTCGGCTTCATGTCGTTCTTCACCAAAGCCGTGTGTGTGGCTCTGAAAGAGTGGCCCGCCGTGAATGCCCAGATCGACGGTACCGACATTGTGTACAACGACTTCTGCGACATCAGCATTGCGGTATCGGCCCCGAAAGGATTGGTGGTGCCCGTAATTCGCAACGCCGAGGAGCTGTCGTTTGATGGCATTGAGAAGGAGATTGTGCGCCTCGCTACCCTGGCCCGCGACAACAAGCTCACCATCGAGCAGATGACCGGCGGCACGTTCACCATCACCAACGGCGGCGTGTTCGGGTCCATGATGAGTACGCCTATCATCAATGCCCCGCAGTCGGCCATTCTGGGTATGCACAACATCGTGCAGCGCCCCGTAGCTGAGAATGGGCAGGTGGTAATCCGGCCCATGATGTACTTGGCTTTGAGCTACGACCACCGCATCATCGATGGGCGCGAGTCGGTGTCCTTCCTGGTGCGCGTGAAGGAGCTGCTCGAAGACCCCACGCGTCTGCTGCTGGGCGTGTAAGCAAGCCCCTAAAATTTAAGCCCCTTCCCAGATGCCGCATCTGGGAAGGGGGTTTTTCGTGACGTTCAGGGTAGCAGTTCCGCACCGGATGGGCACAAAAAAACGCCCCGCAGAACGGGGCGTTTTCCTTTCGGGGTGGTGGGGTTGGGTGGGAGCGGAATTGTACCTGGGTGGGTGCAAAGGAAAAGCTAGTCAACGGGTAGCTCGCGCAGGCGCGTAGCACTTAGCCGGGTGGCTAGCTGACGGGCCAGCTGCTTGGCTTCTTCAGCCTTGGAGCCCGAAAAATATTCTTCAACGGTGGACGAAAATAGGTCCAGCCAATGATTGACGTGATGGCCGCCCTGGGGTAGCACAACCTGCTCGGGCAGGGGCTCACCCTCTATGTCCTTTTTGCCCAGTAGCGTGGTGCTCCAGTAGCGGTACTGCGAAGTCAGGAAGTAGGGCCAGTGAATGCGCGAGGCAGCGCCAAAGCTCGGCCCCAGCAGCGTATCGTTATTGGCCTTGTAGCACAGGGTATCTACCAGTTTTTTGATGTCGCCTTCGGTCTGAATATCGGGGAGAGTAGCAGCTGTTTTCATGGGGAGACGCGAATAACGGGTGGGTACCGCAGTACGTAGCGAATTTACGCAGGTTTCGTGATATTCGCTTTAGTCGGTGGTATTTTTTTCTGACAAACTTTTATCCTGCGAACAAAAATGGCCGATTGGGCTGCAAAAGCACGATTCTGGCCCAGCCTGCTAGCAAACGATGCCAGGTTGGGCGGCAACCGATTGCGCGGGTGGGCAGATACGTAGTTCCGGGGGCAGGGTTGAGCCAGGCATGGGAGCTACTGCGCCTCACTGAGCCACGGCAGCCGGACGGAATACGACACAGCCATTTGCCCATGCATATCCGTTAGAAGGGCTTCACCTAGTTTCTTCGTCTTATGGCAGCTTCTTCGGCTTTCTGGAAAACTATTGGAATGGGCGTCATCGCGGGTATGCGCAGCGCCTCAGCCCCGGCTTTGCTCAACCACGCCCTGCAGCGGCGCCCCTCGGCCGGCCTTCGGCACTCAAGGCTGCACTGGCTGCAGGAAGCCGCCGTGGGCAAAGGCCTAAAGCTGCTGGCCGGCGCCGAAATGCTGGGGGATAAGCTGCCCAACGCCCCCGACCGCACTGCACCCATCAGCGTAACCGGGCGGGCCATGTCGGGGGCATTAGTAGGCGCTTCCCTCTACAAGCTCAACCGGCAGTCGTGGCTGGGTGGGGCGGTGCTGGGTGCCGTGGGCGCGGTGGCGGGCACGTTCGGGGCCTATACCCTGCGAAAGCTGGCCGCCGACCCCACCCGCTTTCCCGAGCCCCTGCCCGGCTTCGTGGAAGACCTGCTGGTGGTAGCCGGCGGCGGCCAGCTGCTGGCCAACTACCGGCCCCGCCGGTAGATGAGGCCCTGTGGTGGGGTTTCTTTCGCCGCGGTATCAACGGAAATGAAAAATAGCTAGGGTTGAGCGTGGGCGCTAACGTAGCGGCCACGCTCAACCTTTTTTGCTGGCCGCCCCAGGCATAGTCTGCAAGCGGACATATTGCCCGGCATCGGACACAATCTGAGAATTCAAAAATGGCCTTGTGTTAGATAAATATCTGAAAAGAAGAAGGTTAGTGAATTGGCACGCGGCTTGGCTTCTCTTACCAGGACGGCGGCCTCAACCGTTCGGAAGTGTACACTGGCTACCCGGCGTGCTTTCCCGGGAGGCCGCCGCCATCTGTCCATCCACTCTTTCTCTTTTCTGCTATGAAAACCCTGTTCTCCTCTCCCTCCTCGGCACGTGTTCGGTCCGCTTGCTTGGCCCTGTTCACCCTGGTTACCTTAGGCCTGACCCAGCCGGCCCAGGCCCAACAAGCAGCGCCGGTGACGCTCGAAACGCCTACGCCCGAAACGCTGCGGGTGCGCGTGCAGAACCCTGCCCAGCAAGCCGGCTCCGTCCAGATTGTGAGCCTGCGCACGGGCCAGTCGCTGTTCCGCGAAACCTACACGGCCCCAGTTTACGCCAACCGCTTTGATTTCCGGAACCTGGCCGGCGGGCACTATAGCGTGGTGCTGCGCCTGGGCCGTGACCAGTACCGCTACACGGTGCACATGCAGCCCGCCAGTGCCACCTCCGGGGTGGTAGTGCGCACCGTGAAGGCGCGCCTGCCCAAGACGGTCATAGCATTGGCCGCCGAATAGGCCGCCGCTGCGCGCAACTAGCTACAAAGCCAGACGCCTCCGGGCTGGTCGAGGAGTCGCTCCTGGCCAACCCGGAGGCGTTGGTGTCTGTTGCCGCTGGTGCCCAGGCGCCGGGCCCGGCCCTAGCGTCGCGCTACTTCGTAGGGCAGGTTCACGAAACGGCCTTTGATGGTCTTCGTTACGTAGTTCTGCTGCTTGTTGTAGTTGCCGGCCTTGAACTCGAAGTAGCCGGAAAACACGTGCTTCTCCCGGTTGACGGAGGTAGTGGTGAGGGTGCCACCCGTGCGACGGGGATAGTCGTTTTCGGCATCTATAATCAGGACGTCGTCGTTGTAGAGGGCGCCGTAGCCATCATCCCCCAGTGGCAGCACCCGATTGGTATCCGGGCCGCTGTGGTTGTCGAAGGTATAGTTGAGCGAGAGCTGCACGTAGGGGTAATGGTCGCCGGTCCGGTCGGTTTCGGCCAGGTAGAAGATGTAGCTGTCGTCGCCGATGGTGCTGTACCACAAGTGCTCTACCGTAATCTGGTGCGTGACGGGCACCCCATCTACCTCAATAGTGGCCGAGGCCGGGGCCAGCTGGGCGGTAGTAGCCACCACGGTGCCCCCGCGCACCAGGGTAGCCTGCACGGGTTCCGGGGCCAGGTACTCGGCGGTGGGGGCGAAGCGCAGGGTGTACTCGCCTGGGGCGGCCGCCGCAAAGGCGTAGGCCCCCGTGCTGCCAGGCGTAGCCGTGAGGGTGCGGCCGCTCTTGTCGGTGGCGGTAACGGTGCTGACGGCCTGTGCCGGGGTAATCTGCCCGCTGAGCACGGCCAGCTCCACCGGTTGCTGGGGCGCCGGCGTGGCGGGGTCTTTTTCGTCGCAGCTGGAGAGCAGGCCACCGGCCAGTAGCAGGCCGAAGGCCACCGCAGATAGACTAGGAAAGCGCATAGAGTAGCTGAATAGGGAAGTAAATCAGCCAAAGATAGGCGGGTCCTGGTCTTTTAGGGGCGAAACTCTCGCCTGCCCAACTCCAGGCGCAGGCGTAGGTACTGCTGTAGCCAGATGGGGTAGAGGTTGTAGCTCACATTGAGCAGCGTGAGTCCGGCTGCCCAGCCCCCATACCCCTGCACGGCGGCATACACACTCACCAATAAAAAGAACACCCCAGCCGCCACGTGAAACCGCTCCATGTGGTAGCTGCCGGCCCGCACCGCAGCCGCCGACTGCCCGGTGCTTACGCGCCGATAACCAGGGTAGCGCCGCCGTAGCAACCCGTTTACCACGCTGCCGTGCTGGGCCAGGCGGTTGACCAGGGGCACGCCCAGCCGCCGGTACGCGGCGGGGGCACGGCTCAGCTGCCACCAGCTAAACCATGCTTTCGGTACGGCATACGCCAGCAGGCTGAGGGCCAGCAGCCCGTACAGCCAGGGGCGGGGCAGGTGCTGGTAGCAAAACACGCTCAGGGGCCCTAAACTCAGCGCCGACCACAGCACCGAAGGCACGGCGTTGTAGAGCGCCAGCCGGGTCGGCGAGGGCTGCCTAGGGTGCTTAGCGGGTACCATTCCCCAAAATACGCTGCCGCCGCCTGGGTTTCGGTGAGGGCCATGTTATTCGGGTCCTGCTGAGCGAATCGTGTCATGCTGAGCGCAGCCGAAGCATCTCGACCGCTTCGTAGAAATACCACTGCAATGAAGCGGTAGAGATGCTTCGACTACGGCTGCGCCTTCGCTCAGCATGACGGTTCATAAACACGCACTGCTCCTTACGGCTCCTTAATAGCTTTCCTTCTGAAAGCCGTACTCGCGCAGGCGGGCCTCGAAGGAGTCGGGGTAGTTGGCTTTGAGGTGGTGGATGAGGGCGCGCAGGGCCTTGCGCACTTTCTCCTCGCCCTGCACCTTGGTGCTTACTTTGCCGCTGCGGCTGCCGGCCGCCTCGGTGCTCGCCGAAACCAGGCTGGCGTACTCGGTGGCCAGGGGCTGCCAGAAAGCCGTGCCGTACTTCTTCTTATCGAACTTATACTTGACGAGGGCCGCCAGCAGCTTGGTGAGGGCTGCGGCCCGCTCGGTGCGGTCTTTGGGCAGACGGTAGCCTTTGTTGAACTTCTCGATGCCGAACTCGGGGTAATAGGCCTTGGGGTTCTCGTATTCTTCCTCCAGGTAGTTTTTCACGAAGCCCAGCCCTTTGTCGAGGAGCGTATCGAGGGCCTTGAGGCGGGCGGCCTGCGGGGTGCGGGTGTCGCCGGCTGCCTCGGCCGCGGTGCAGGCGGAGGCAAAGGCAGCAGCTTGGGCGGCAAAGTCGGTTTTGGTGAGCCAGAGCAGGGCGGGCAGCTCGTCGCCTTGCCACTTGCTGGCCGCCGTGGTTGCCAGAGCCGACAGGGCCAGCGCTACGTCGGGGAGCTGCTTGGCGCGGCGGACGGGTTTGGGAGCGGGCGTCGGACTCGGGGCCACCGACGCGGGGGAGGTAGTAGACATAATACGAATGGATTAAGTAATGGAATAAGGGAATATAGCGGGCCGGCTATCCAATAGCAAGTTGCCCCAGGGCTCCGACCATCGTCGGAGAGCCGGGAAACTGCGCCCCACCGCTCCGACCATGGTCGGAAAGCCGGAACGCGGGAAACCAGGGCTGCCGCCGGTGCGGGAGAGGCGGGGAAGCTAGGCCAGGTAGCTGCCGAGGGAAAGAATCTTCCAGAACGGCATGTACTCCGTCCAGCCCAGCAGGAAGGAAAAGAGCACGTGGATAACGGGCGCGGACAAGAAGCTCAGCGCCAGGTAGGCCGCCGTGCGCCGCTTATCCAGCTGTCATACCAGCGGGGGCAGCAGCACGGTAATGAGCATGGGGATGGGGTAATACACCCACCAGGGCAGGCCGAGCGTGGCTCCATACTTCCCAAACAGCATTCCAAACACCACGACCACCAGAGCCAGCAGCCCAATCTGGCGTTGCCGGGCCCGAAATGCTTCCCGGGGCAGAATCACCCAAGCCATCAGCCAGAACACTACCAGCGACGCCAGAATCATGAAGGGGAAATGCCACTCGGTGCTCATATCAGGGAGTTGGTGCCGGAAGGAGGACCGACCAAAGTACGCTTACTACAGGGCTACTCCCAAAAACAAACCAGCCGCTCCTAGGGCAGAAGGGGCTGAGTGATATTACATGACGAGCAGGTCCCAGACTGTATACCTCATGTTTTCATAGGGTTGGTAGACGAGCACCTTCACCGTTAAGTCGCTGGGCTCATTGTTCACCCATAAATCGAATTCAGCTAGCACCTGATGCGTGCCGTCAATTTCATAGACATCCATACCATCAAAAGCTTCCGCAGGTGGCTGCGTCAACTTTCCCGGGTATTGTCTTACAGCTTCTTCTAGCCATTCCGGTTTTTGTCGCTCCTCTTGGCTTTCATCTACCAGCTTTTGATAGTTGCCGTTCACAAGGTCGATTACCACCTGAGTCATTAAAGCTGACAAATGCTGATTCATAATGGCAAGATACCCCAAAAACAAGCCAGCTGCCATCGGGGCAACAGCGGCTGTGGAAGCTGTAGAGGCGGGGATAGAAAGAATTCGACCTGTCTCTCATGCGAGCGGCGCGGTTACGGCTTGCTGCGTTACTAAGGAGTTATTTCAATTCATCGAGCTTATCTGGATTAGCCTTCGTCCAAGTCCAACCATTTACATATTGAGTTATACAATTCGTAATTGCAATCATGCCGTTGATTGCGTCAACTTTTAAGTCAAGTGATAGGAAACGGTCTTTCCTGGCTATAGAGAAATGCATCATCCTTTGCTCTTTCTCTATTCTGGTTGACGCGTAAATATGCTTATCACTCAAGTGTATATAGCCTGAAGTAGTATCGTAAACGCTTTTGATCCAAGGATAATCCTTGGAAAATATGCCAACCAAATAAGCATCAGTCATTTTAGTGCCAGTTCGGTCTTTTAATTGCCGAATTGGTTCACCGTCCAATACTTTTAGAGCAAATTCGTGTGGTTGATCAACCTGCCATGCTGCAGCGAAGCGTAGAAAACTATCTAGGTGAAGTCTAATGAGGTGTATTGCTGCTAAGTAATTATCAGCTTCAGCTAGCACAATGAAACCGTTTATAAGTGCTAATGAACGGTTAAGTACTGCATTAGCCAAGATATCTAGAGGAAACAAGTCTTGCCCCTCTACCATCTGTTTAGCTAAGTTTAGAATGTTTGCGTCAGCAAGCCTTAACTCATTGAGCCCATTTGAAAGGATATTGTCATCCATAAAGCAAGAGTTGCAATCATGAAACCAAAACGCCACCGCCCATTTGGGTACGGTGGCGTTTTAAATGCTTGAAGAAGACGTCTTATTTACGACCCACAGGCCTCGCAGGCGTCGGGGTTATCCAGGGAGCAGGCCATAGCGGCGGCCTGGTCGGTGTAGACGGGCTCCAAGGTTTCGGCGGCTTGCTTCTGCACCGTGAACTTAATGGCGTCGGCGGCGGCTTTGGTGCGCAGGTAGTACATGCCGGTTTTCAGGCCCTTCTTCCAACTATGGAAGTGCATGCTGGTGAGCTTGCCGAAGTTCACGTTCTGCACGTGCAGGTTCAGGCTCTGGCTCTGGCAGATAAACGCCCCGCGGTCGGCCGACATGTCGATGATGCGGCGCTGCGAAATCTCCCACACCGTCTTGTACAGGTCTTTGATGTGCTGCGGGATGCTGGGAATATCCTGCACCGAGCCGTTGGCGGCAATAATGGCCTGCTTCATCTG
Organism: Hymenobacter lutimineralis; assembly: GCF_008271285.1. NCBI lineage: Bacteria > Pseudomonadati > Bacteroidota > Cytophagia > Cytophagales > Hymenobacteraceae > Hymenobacter > Hymenobacter lutimineralis. Next base: position 140,516 of record NZ_VTHL01000011.1, read on the forward strand.
CTCGTTCCAGATGCCCAGCTTCACCAGGTCTTTCAGCAGGTGCTTGTTCACCACCATAAACTCCCCGCTCAGCACGCGGCGCACGTAGATGTTGGAGGTGTAAGGCTCAAACGACTCGTTGTTGCCCAGAATCTGAGCCGTGGAGGCCGTAGGCATAGGCGCTACCAGCAGGGAGTTGCGGGCTCCGTGCTTGATAACTTCGGCGCGTAGGCTTTCCCAATCCCAGCGGCCCGAGTTAGGCGTCACGCCCCAGAGGTCGAACTGGAACTGGCCTTTGCTCAGGGGCGAGCCGGGGAAGGTTTCGTAGTGCCCGTCGCGGATGGCTAGGTCTTTGGAGGCCGTCATGGCCGCGAAGTAGATGGTCTCGAAGATGTCTTTGTTCAGGCCGGCCGCTTCGTCGCTCTCGAAGGGCATGCGCAGGGCAATGAAGGTATCGGCGAGGCCCTGTACGCCCAGCCCAATGGGGCGGTGGCGGCGGTTGCTGCGCTCAGCCTCGGGCACGGGGTAGTAGTTGATGTCGATTACCTTGTTCAGGTTCTTCGTGGCGTGATAGGTCACGTCGTATAGCTTCTGGTGGTCGAACACCAAAGAGCCGTTTTCTTCCTTCACAAAGCGGGGCAAAGCCAGCGAGGCGAGGTTGCACACGGCAATTTCGTTCTCGTCGGTATACTCCATAATCTCGGTGCAGAGGTTGGAGCTTTTAATAGTGCCTAGGTTCTGCTGGTTGCTCTTGCTGTTGGCGGCATCCTTGAACAGCATGTAGGGCGTGCCGGTCTCGGTCTGGCTTTCCAGGATGGCAAACCACAGCTCCTGCGCCTTAATGGTTTTGCGGCCACGGCCTTCCTTCTCGTACTTCTGGTAGAGCTTCTCAAACTCCGCTCCGAAGGTGGTATCGAGGCCGGGGCACTCGTGGGGGCACATCAGCGTCCAGTCGCCGTTGGCTTCCACGCGCTTCATGAACAGGTCGGGCGTCCAGAGGGCGTAGAACAGGTCGCGGGCGCGCATCTCTTCCTTGCCGTGGTTTTTCTTGAGGTCCAAGAAGTCGAAGATATCGGCGTGCCAGGGCTCCAGGTAAATGGCGAAGGCGCCCTTGCGCTTGCCGCCGCCCTGGTCCACGTAGCGGGCCGTGTCGTTGAACACCTTGAGCATGGGCGTGAGGCCGTTGCTGGTGCCGTTGGTGCCCTTGATGTAGGAGCCCGTGGCGCGCACGTTGTGCACGGCCAGCCCGATGCCGCCGGCGCTCTGCGAAATCAGTGCGCAGTTCTTGAGCGTGTCGTAGATGCCCTCGATGGAGTCGTCCTTCATCGTGAGCAGGAAGCAGGAGCTCAGCTGGGGCTTGGGCGTGCCGGCGTTGAAGAGGGTAGGCGTAGCGTGCGTAAACCACCGCTCCGACATCAGGTTGTAGGTCTCAATGGCCGCGTCGATGTCGTCGCGGTGAATGCCGATGGCCACGCGCATGAGCATGTGCTGGGGCCGCTCCACCACCTTGCCGTCGAGGCGCAGCAGGTAGCTCCGCTCCAGGGTCTTGAAGCCGAAGTAGTCGTAGGAGTAGTCCCGGTCATAGATGATGGCCGAGTCGAGCTGGGCGGCGTGCTTGTGCACCACTTCCCACACGTCCTTGGCAATAAGGGAAGCGTTTTCGCCGGTCTTGGGGTCCTCGTAGGTGTAGAGGCGCTTCATGGTGCTCGAAAACGACTTCGAGGTCACCTTGTGCAGGTTGCTCACGGCAATGCGAGCGGCCAGAATAGCGTAGTCGGGGTGGCGCGTGGTGAGCGAGGCAGCGGTTTCGGCGGCCAGGTTGTCGAGCTCCACGGTCGTCACGCCGTCGTAAATACCATCAATGACCTTCTTGGCAACTTCAATGGGGGAGACGAACAGCATGTTGAGCCCGTAACAGAGCTTTTCGATGCGGGCCGTGACTTTATCGAACTTGACGGATTCGCGCCGACCGTCGCGCTTAATTACCAGCATGGGCGAAGTGTGTGAGGTTGTGAAGGATACGGCGGCGCGGGCCCGGAGCTGCTAAGCAGGCTAGCAAGCCCGCTCGGGATTCCGGGCCCGCGCCGATATGGACCGGAATATACCGAGCCTTGTTAGATGCCTCAAGCTATAGTCCAACAGAAAGTTTTCCACATGGCCCTGGCGCCCCCAAATTCGCCGATTTTGCCTGCAGTGAAATGGCGTAAAAAAGGTTCTGCACCGGGGCAAAATCGGGTTGCGGTTGTGCCGGGAATTTGGTAGGCTAGGTGAGACTATAAACTCGCCTGTCATCCTGAGCGGAGCGAAGGACCTTCTTACGCCGGAACGACCTCGTACCGACAACCTAGTCTAATGGGAGAAGGTCCTTCGCTGCGCTCAGGATGACATACTTCACCCCATAACGCGCAGATTACTTATGGCTTACTACGTCTATATTACCACTAATCTAGCCCGCTCAGTTCTGTACATTGGCATCACCAACGACTTGCACAATCGGCTGGCGCAGCATTACGAAACTCGGGGAAGCAACCAAACCTTTGCCGGTAAATACTTCTGCTACCACTTACTGTACTTCGAGGAGTTCACGGACAGCAGGGCTGCTATTGACCGAGAGAAGGAGCTGAAAGGCTGGACCAGGGCAAAGAAAGAAGCGCTGATAGCCACCCAAAATGCACAGTGGAAATTCTTGGAAGCAGGTTAATTAAAGTCCATAAAAAACGCCTGTCATCCTGAGCGTAGCGAAGAACCTTCTCACGCTAGTACGAGTCGTTGGTACGAAGTCGTGCTGACGTGAAAAGGTCCTTCGCTACGCTCAGGATGACAGACGTTTTTATGAGTTAGTCGAGCTTAAAAATCCTCGTCCAGCGAGAAGGCGTTTTCGGTCCGCTCGCTCATTACGCCGGCTTTCTGGTACTCGGCCACGCGCTTTTCGAAGAAGTTAGTTTTGCCCTGCAGCGAAATCATTTCCATGAAGTCGAAGGGGTTGGTAGCGTTGTAGATCTTGCTGTAGCCCAAGCTCTGCAGCAGGCGGTCGGCCACAAACTCGATGTACTGGTTCATGCTCTTGGCGTTCATGCCAATGAGGTTCACCGGCAGGGCGTCGGTCACGAACTCCTGCTCAATCTGCACGGCGTCCTTGATGATGTCGTGCACGCGGCTTTCGGGCAGCTTGTTCTGCAGGTGCTTTTCGTAGAGCAGGCAGGCGAAGTCGCAGTGCAGCCCTTCGTCGCGGGAAATCAGCTCGTTGGAGAACGTGAGGCCCGGCATCAGGCCACGCTTCTTCAGCCAGAAGATAGAGCAGAACGACCCCGAGAAGAAAATGCCTTCCACGGCGGCAAAGGCAATCAGCCGCTCAGTGAAGTTCTCGGAGTTGATCCACTTGAGGGCCCACTCGCCCTTTTTCTTCACGCAAGGCACCGTTTCCAGGGCGTTGAAAAGGCGGTCCTTCTCCTTGGGGTCCTTGATGTAGGTGTCAATCAGCAGGGAGTAGGTTTCCGAGTGGATGTTTTCCATCATCACCTGGAAGCCGTAGAAGCAGCGGGCCTCGGCCATCTGCACTTCCTGCATAAAGTTCACGGCCAGGTTCTCGTTCACGATGCCATCGGAAGCCGCGAAGAATGCCAGCACGTGGGAGATAAAGTGACGCTCCCCATCGTTGAGGTTTTCCCAGTCTTTCTGGTCCTGGGAAAGGTCGATTTCCTCGGCCGTCCAGAACGAAGCTTCGGCCTTTTTATACATCTGCCACACGTCGTTGTGCTGGATTGGAAAGAGCACAAAGCGGTTGGGGTTTTCGGTGAGTAGCGGTTCCATAGGCAAGCAAGTAGGATGTAGATCGTAGAAAATGAACCCACGCAGGTCGGGTTGCCAACCCCGCGCCAAGCCAGATTGTTTTAGGCGGTTGCGGTGTCGCGAAACCAAGGGCCGGAAGCCAAAGATAAGCCGGGAGTAAACCCTCAGCGGTCTTTTTTGTGTGTTAAATTTTGCGCATGACGCTAAGCAGCTGAGTATTGGCGTTGTGGAAGAGCCGCTGCCTGTTAATAAAAGTTTTCCACATTTTATGTGTGGACAATGCAACTTATCCACAAATTTTCTATTCGCGTACCTGCTTGCGCGTCTTCTCCAGCGGTATTCAGCAAAGCATAAACGAGTTGGTGCAATGACGATTAATGAGTTAGGTTTGGAAATGTGGAAGGGACCTTCTACTTTTGCCTTCCCATTTTTTAGAAACCGCGAAGACGCCGATGTACGCAATCGTCACCATAGCTGGCAAGCAGACCAAGGTCGAAGCCGATAAATTTGTTTACACCCACAAGCTGGCTGGCAACGTCGGCGACAAGGTAGAGTTGGGCAAAGCCCTGCTGACTGACAACAACGGTACGCTGACCATCGGCGCGCCTTTGCTGGACGTAGCCGTAACGGGCACTATCCTGGCGCACGTGAAGGGCGACAAGGTGTTGGTGTTCCACAAGAAGCGCCGCAAGGGCCACCGCAAGCTGAACGGTCACCGTCAGCACTTCACCAAAGTAATGATTAACAGCATCGGCTAGTTTGTCTGAGCTGTTAGCTAATGGCTGCTAGCTGTTAGCTTTCGGTTTGACTGGCTTTGCTCTTTTTCTCAAAAGCTAACAGCCAACAGCTAGTAGCTAAAAGCTAAATAATACCATGGCACACAAGAAAGGCGTCGGTAGCTCCAACAACGGCCGCGAATCGCATTCCAAGCGTCTCGGCGTGAAAATCTTCGGCGGGCAGGATATCATTGCCGGCAACATCATCGTGCGTCAGCGCGGCACCAAGCACCACCCCGGCCAGAACGTGGGTATCGGCAAGGACCACACGCTGTTCGCTATGATTGACGGTACGGTGCAGTTCCGCAAGGGCCGCAAAGACCGTTCGTTTGTATCGGTTGTTCCCGTTGAGGGAGATGCCGCTGACGTAACCACGTCGGCTACGGTTTCGGCCGAGTAAGGTAAGCGTCACCGCCTACGAAATAAGGACAAAGGGCCGTTCGCAAGGACGGCCCTTTTGTGCGTTCAGCTATTGCGAGTGGTATTTTCCGGATCAACAAGCCGATACAAAACCGGTTTGCTCGGACTGGCATCCAGCACTAGGCTGGTGACCTGCAGATTTAGTAGGTAAAGACCGTCCTCCACGGCCTCGGGCACAAAGATGAGCTCCGTGATGGTTGCGGCTTGCCGCGTAGCGTGGGGGTACCGCCAAAACGCATGGTGGGCCAACAACTCGCCCCCATCCTCTTCCCGGTCAACGCTGGGAAGGTCTACAAGCAAATGCTCGACTTGCTCAGTGGCCAGCCAATGGGCCAGAGCAGGCTCTAGATAAGTAGGGTTGGTACCGGAGTAATGACGGGTACGCTTAGCCAAATCGTTGGGCAGCGTCCGCAGAATCAGGGCTTCGGCTACGGCGCCTGCCAACTCGCGCTGCACATCAGCCAGCAAGACCACCAAGTCGCCGTTGGGCTGCAAGCGTGGTTCCACCGAAACTAGCCGCGCCACGAACAGAAAGCGGCGCAGGTGGCGGTCCAACGTGGCCGCTGGGTCGGGGCTGATGTGGCCGTAGCACTCGGTGTGGGTGCCGTTGCCGTGGGGCGTGAGGTGTACGCGCTGGTAGTTGGTGCTACCACCCTGGGCCACACTCCCCACAAAGTTGCCTACCCGGATTACCTCGATCTGCACCGGCTCAGCCCAGAAGCAATTAACTTGATCTTCGCCGGGTGCCAGCGGCAGCGAAATATCCAAGGGCTGGGTTGGGTCAAACTGGTAAGTGCGGCCTTGATAAGGGTAGGTGGGGAGCATTGTAAAGAAGAACGTAGGTGAGATAGGGCGCTAGCGGCTCTGGCCTGTGGTCGAACCATCTGAAATTGGCAGCCGACTTGCTGCTTGTGACGACGGCTCTTCTGCTAGTGTATTGAGTACCCGGCTGATTTCGGGGGCATGAGATAAGACCATGAAGTGGCCGCCGCCGGGGATAAGATAATCAACGGGTGTGGGGCCTGGGGGAAATACCCGGTCCTGCGTCCCCAGGATCTGCAGACTTTGGCCGCCGGTGTCGGTGCTGTCCCACCGCAAGAGTTGGTCAATGGCCCAACGGGTGTACACGGGCTCCATGTCGCGGAGGATTTGCTTGAACAGCTCATACTCCCGCCCATTCTTTACCCCAAAGTACCACTGGCCGGCTCGGGGAAGCAGCTTAAGCCACTGGGGCGGGAACAGCTTGTAAATACCCGTGTTCCGAATCAGGCGGAGTAGGGGAGGGAGGCAGCTGGCATCGGGAATGCTGGATATCAAAACGACCCGGGCTAAAGGCCGAATCCGGCGCATCTCCAGGGCCACCAATCCACCAAATGATACGCCGACTAGGATGCAGGGCTGCGTGGGGTCTACGCCTTCCGCCATCCGGGCCACGTAGCGAGGCAGCGTTTCCCCCGTGGTGGGCGTAAGCCAGGGAAGCACGTGCGCGGTACCTTGCAGCAGGGGCTGCAGGTTCTGGAATACCCGCTCATCGGCGCCTAAACCAGGAAGCAGGTAGAATAGGGGCGAGGACGCAGCCATACCAAAAAGCACTCAGGGTTCGATACGTAGGTAGACGTCTTCCAGGTAGAAGATGTTATGGGGCATAGAGGCTTCGTAGTCGGCGTCCTCGTTGTCGTCCTCGGCTTCGGCGGGTTCGGCGTCTTCGTCCTCTTCCTCGAACGGGGCATCGGCCGGGTAGGTGCAGGAAAGCTTGAGGGCTACCCCATCCAAGTCAATCGGGGGCTTTTCCTCGCGGGTGTATTCCAGCAGGCAGGGCCACTCCGTAACGGTGGCCAGGGCCTCCGCCACTTCTTCCTGCAAGGCCTCGGCCCGGTCGCCGGCCAGGCGCAGGAGCAAGTCCAGCTGCTGAAACTGCAGGCCCAGGTGAAAGAAGTGCAGCTCCTGATCGAAAAGCGTCGTGGCCCAGATGGTGACGTCATCGGTATTGTCGAACACCACCGCTGTGAGCTGCACATGCTCCACAAAGAAGTCCGTGTCGTCCGCTAGTGCGTCAATCAGTCGTCTCATACAAAGGTGGGGAATAGAAAAGGCCTCTGCCCGCGGCGGCACACTTCGCCCGAAGGTAGCAGCGCGGGAAAAGGCAGATGATAAGGCTACAAAATAGAACTTATACGGCCGTAAACGCCACCATCGGCCTGAAAACCGCAGATTATTCGGCAGCCTGGAACAATGACAGCGTAATGTGGTCGGCGAGTAGCTTGCCTTGGTCGGTGAGGGTCAGGACCTTATTTTGCAGAGTAGCCAAGCCGTCCGCCTGCAGGCGCTGGAGGTAGTCGGCTTGCTGCGTCAGCAAATCGGTGTGCAGAGCGTCACGTAGGTAAGCCAGGTCGCAGCCCCGGGCTGTGCGCAGGCTCGTCATCAGGTATTCATTAGCCCGGTCGGTCCTAGACAGGTGCTCCACGGTGGCTGGCACCTCGCCCCGGTCCAGCACGGCGCGCACGTACTCCGGATTGTTGGCTACGGTAAACTGCCGGGAATGGCCATTGAACGAGTGGGCACTGGGTCCTAGCCCGAGGTAGGGTACGCCGCGCCAATAAGCCGAGTTGTGGCGTGACTCGCGGCCCGGCAAGCAGAAGTTAGACACTTCATACTGCTCGTAGCCGTGGGCGCGCATCTGGGTCAGGAGCTGCTCGAACTGCTGGGCCACAAACTCATCGGGTGGCGCCAGGAACTTGCCTTTGGCCTGGCGGTATCCAAACACCGTGCCTGGCTCTACGGTGAGGGCGTAGCAGGAGAGGTGGGGCACACCCAGCGCAAACGCTGCGGCCATATCCTGCTGCCAGATCTGGTGGTCGGGTGCCGGCACGCCATAAATCAGGTCTACCGAAATATTCTCAAACCCGGCATCCTGGGCCAGCCGCACGGCCGCGCCCGACTCCTGAGCCGAGTGCGCCCGGTTCATCAGGCGCAGGTGAGGCTCATGGAAGCTCTGCAGCCCAATGCTGAGCCGGTTGACGGGGGAAGCTGCCAGTTCCCGCACCTTGGCTGGCGTAAGGTCGTCGGGGTTGGCCTCCAGGGTAATTTCCGCATCCGCCGCTACCGCAAAGTGCCGGTATATAGCCGCAAATAGCTGATCCAGCTCGGCGGCCGTGAGCAGGGACGGGGTGCCGCCCCCAAAGTAGATGGTGTCTACCTGAGCATTCGGGCCCAGGTAGGAATGACGTAGCGCCAGCTCCTGCACCAAGGCCTCCACCAAGCGGCTTTTCAGCCCCATGGAGGTACTGAAGTGAAAGTCGCAGTAGTGGCAGGCCTGCTTGCAGAAAGGAATATGGAGGTAAAGACCAGGCATGAGAAAAGCCGGCACCTGACCTTATTGTAAGCACAAGGCCGTGCGGGGTAAGAGAAACAACAAAGGCTGGCAAAGCATCCTACCTTCGGGAAATTAAACGCGCGCTTTTGCGTTTGCCTTCTCAAATGTACGTCCGCTTGCTTGCTTTTGGGGTATTTTTGTGGCTGCTCCTGGGTAGTACGGCTGCAGTATGGGCCCAAAGCAGCCCCAGTATACCGGCGCTACAATCGCCGCCTTTGCCGCCCGATTCCGTAGCCAAGCCTCAAGCGGTGTTGCCCGTAGCCGCGCGCAAGCCGTGGGTGCTGGTGCTGGAAGCCGACGCTGCCGACCAGCCGGTGCTGCGCCGCTATCGGCCCCGTCTGGTGTTGCCCGACTCCCTAAGCGTGGTGCGCGAGGTGCGCGAGCTGGTGCTGGCTATACAGAATGCGGCGTACCTGCTGGCCTCCGCCGACCGGCTTCGCTGGCAGCAGGACACCGTACGGGTGACGCTCTACGTGGGCGAGCAGTTCCGCTGGGCCCAGCTTCGTAGCGGTAATCTGGGCGACGCCCTGCTGACACGGGCGGGCTACCGGGAGCGGTTCTTCACGGCCAAGCCCTTTCTGCCGGCCGAGTGGACCCGTCTGCAGCAACGCATCCTGGCCGAAGCCGAAAACCAAGGCTACCCCTTTGCCTCCGTCCGTCTGGACTCCGTAACGCTGACCGACCGTGAAGTAAGTGGCCGCGTGGTGTTGGAGCGTGGGCCCGTCGTGTATTTCGACTCGCTGGAGGTGGTAGGGGCCACTAAAACGCGCAAACAGTTCCTGGCCCGCTACCTGCAGATCCTGCCCAACCAGCCCTACAGCCAGCAGCGCGTTGACGCGGCTGCGCGGCTGCTGCGCCAGCTGCCGTACCTGCGGCTGCGCGCTCAGCCCGAAGTGCGCTTCGCCCAGCATAAAGCCCGCGTATACCTGTTACTGGAAGACCGGCCCTCCAACCAGTTTGATGCCATTGTGGGCATCTTGCCGAATACAGCCACCAACACCGGGCAAAAAAAGGTGCAGCTCACCGGCGACGTCACCATCAACCTGCGCAATATTCGGGGCGGCGGCAAGCAGCTGGGCCTGCAGTGGCGTAAAGTGGATGCTGCCTCCCAGTTACTCGATGCGCAGTACGTGCATCCGGGCTTTTTTGGGACGCCGCTGGAAGTGGGGGCCTCGTTCAACCTCTACCGCCAAACGCAGGCTAACCCCTTCCAGACGGTTCGGCCCCGTCTGCAAGTGACCTACCCAACCCCCAGCGCTGGCCGGGTTGCTTTGTTTACGGAATGGCGCAGCTCCCGCCTTCTGGCCGATAGCACCTACAAGCTGCTCACCGCGCTGCCCTCTACCATCGACACCCGCTACGATGCCTACGGCCTCGACTACACGTGGAATGCCTTGGATGACCTCTACTTCCCCCGCCGGGGCACCCTGGCTACCGGGCAAGCGGCTATTGGCAACAAGCGCATTAGCAAGAACTCAGAGCTGAACGACACCCTTTATCAGCGCGTAGCCCTCCGCACTACTCAGGTTACGCTAGGGCTGCGCCTGGAGCAGTATTTTCGGCTGGGGCGCAACGGGGTCTTGCTCACCCGGGTTAGGGGAGAAGCCTTGCTCAATAAACGGCTATTTCTAAACGACCTTTTTCGACTGGGCGGGCTTACTACCCTGCGAGGCTTTAACGAGTTGAATTTCTATGCTAATCAATATGCTGTAGGCACAGTAGAATTCCGGCAGTTCACGGGCCAGGATGCTTACGTCTTTCTCTTCGCTGATCAAGCCTGGCTACGGCAGGACATTGTAGCGCAGCCTTATTACGAGGACGCACCCACCGGGCTGGGTGCGGGGCTAAGCTTCCGTACCGGCGCCGGCGTATTTCAGTTCGTGTATTCCCTAGGGCGCTCCGAGCAGCAGAAACTGGCCCTAAATGCTTCTAAGATTCATTTTGGTATCACCAATCGTTTTTGAGCAGCCATAAAGTACTGATATGGGTGCACTGCTGCATTTATCTATTAGGCAGTGATAATGTGCTACTCTACGCGCAATGTGTACTTCAATAGGGCTTGAGGTTCCTGCAAGAATAAAACACCGTCGAGAAATCCATCGAACACTGCGTCGGTAGACAAATAAGCAGTTATTATGAAAATAACGTGCCTGATAATCAATGGATAAAGCATTTAAACCATTGTTTTAACTTCGATATGATACTTTATTCAGAAACTGCCGTACATTTGCAGAACCAAACAGTGCGGGGTGGAGCAGTTGGTAGCTCGTTGGGCTCATAACCCAAAGGTCACTGGTTCGAGTCCAGTCCCCGCTACCTAGAAAAGGTCGTCTTCTTTACGGAGACGACCTTTTGTTTTTTACGCCAACTGCAGTGCTACGGGTGATATAGAATAACCGTCCGTAGAGGACGCTCCACTTGGAGCGGCGCGTGTTGTTGATTTAACGAACTGCTTATAAATCTCTCTAAGCCACAGCATATGCTTAGTGCTCCAAAACAAGCATATAAAAGGATGGCCACCTGCCGTGCTGCGAATAGCCAGTTCAAAGCTCCTTTGAAAAAGCGTAGTGTTATGGAGCCACTAGGAAGAGCGTAACTGGGCCTTGATAACGAGCACACAACTTAATTGGCAATCAGCTCGAGCCTGCAGATTGTCCGGTAATTCCTTCAATGAGCCAAGCAGGTTGCCCATTGAGTCATAACACATCTTATATAATACTGTGGTAAGACCCTTTTCCAGAAAGGGGAGGGGTAAGTGCGTTATTTGAAAGAATGTTTCCGAAGCCCATGATGGCCGCTGTCGGCCGCTTAGTGTCACTTGATAAGATAAGGTTGTAAACTGCTACCCGCGATGGCTGGGCACTGAACGCAGTTATACAGAGGTGCAACTATAGATGGACACATTACACGCGCCCCTCCACGGCCCGGGCACCCTAGGGTCTCTAGGGCGCGTGGAGGCTTTAAACGGCGACACCCCCCGCGGGGCGGGCCGTCCTGAAGCTCAGGCGGGTGTCCGCACGCGGGGGGTGTTGCTCGAAAAAACCAGAAGGTTGGCGGCGACCTACTCTCCCGCCGGTGAAGGCAGTACCATGGGCGCAACGGGGCTTAACGACTCTGTTCGGAATGGGAAGAGGTGAACACCCGTGCTAAAGCCACCATT